>NZ_JBEYBS010000036.1:0-47418 GCF_040632375.1 Streptomyces sp. NPDC019396
CGTGCCCCGTTCCCGCCCCGGGGCGCGCGCGGCGGCGGCCCCCGGGACCGGGCGCGGGCGGCCACCCGGAACCGGGTGGCCGCCCTCGCACGGTGCGCGCGGACGCGTCACGCGCGCATCGTGAGACGTCGTGTGGCGTCTTACTTGCCCTTGGCGGCTTCCTTGAGCTTGGAGCCCGCGGAGACCTTCACGCTGTAGCCGGCCGGGATCTGGATCGGGTCACCGGTCTGCGGGTTGCGCGCGGTGCGAGCGGCACGGTGGGTGCGCTCGAAGGTGAGGAAGCCGGGGATGGTGACCTTCTCGTCGCCCTTGGCGACGACCTCGCCGACGGTCTCGGCGAGAGCGGCCAGCACGGCGTCGGCGTCCTTGCGGGTCACCTCGGCGCGGTCGGCCAGCGCGGCCACCAGCTCACTGCGGTTCATGTTCTTACTCCCGTGTTCTTCTTGCCTATGAGGCGTGCCAAGCGGCGGAGCCGCATATCGGACACAGCGAAGCCGATGCTGCCAGGGTGCTCGGACATCCCCGGACCCGGGTCTGTTCGGCAGACCCTCCGCGTCCATGGGTTTCCCCCTAGGGCGCAGGCCCTCAGGGGAGCATCCTGCCCCCACCACCGGCGGGAAAGCCAATCCGGCACCCTCCGGAGTCACACGAAAAGCGCCACTGCTCGTCGTGGTGACGTTCCGTCGACTCCCTGGCGACTCCCCGGAGCCACGGGTTGCGACCATCCGCACGGCCGACCGCGGGCTCATGACCCGCCACCCTAGAGGGGCTCACCCGGCCCGCGACCCGCGACGCGCCGGACGCGCAGGTCAGACCGACGTGGGTTCCGTCACAGCCACACCCGTGGCAGTACCGGCTGTCGCACCGGCCGCCTTCGCGGCCTCGCGCACGGCTCCGGCCACCGCGCCCGCGACCTTGTCGTTGAAGACGGACGGGATGATGTAGTTCGGATTCAGCTCGTCCTCGGTGACGACATTCGCGAGGGCCTGGGCCGCCGCAAGCATCATCTCCGTGTTCACCGTACGCGACTGTGCATCGAGGAGACCACGGAAGACTCCGGGGAACACCAGCACGTTGTTGATCTGGTTGGGGAAGTCCGAGCGCCCGGTGGCCACAACTGCCGCCGTCTGGCGGGCGATTGTCGGCTCGACCTCCGGGTCGGGATTCGCGAGCGCGAACACGATGGAGTCGTCGGCCATGGCGGCGACATCCTCGGCGCCCAGCAGGTTGGGCGCCGAGACACCGATGAACACATCGGCTCCGACGACGGCCTGCTTCAGAGTGCCGGTGACACCTTCGGGGTTGGTGTTGTCGGCGATCCAGCGCAGTGCCGTGCCCGGTGCCGCCTCCACGAGGTCCTCGCGGCCGGCGTGCACCACACCGTGGATGTCGGCGACGACGGCGTGCTTGACGCCCGCCGCGATGAGCAGCTTGAGGATGGCCGTACCGGCCGCGCCCGCACCGGACATGACGACCCGTACGTCCCCGACCGCCTTGCCCACCACGCGAAGTGCGTTGGTGAGCGCGGCGAGCACCACGATGGCGGTGCCGTGCTGGTCGTCGTGGAACACGGGGATGTCGAGGGCCTCGCGCAGCCGTGCCTCGATCTCGAAGCAGCGGGGTGCGGAGATGTCCTCGAGGTTGATGCCGGCGAAGCCGGGCGCGATGGCCTTGACGATCTCCACGATGGCGTCGGTGTCCTGGGTGTCCAGGCAGAGCGGCCAGGCGTCGATTCCGGCGAAGCGCTTGAAGAGGGCCGCCTTGCCCTCCATCACCGGCAGTGCGGCCTTGGGGCCGATGTTGCCGAGGCCGAGCACGGCGGAGCCGTCCGTCACGACTGCGACGGAGTTGCGCTTGATGGTGAGGCGGCGGGCGTCCTCGGGATTCTCGGCGATCGCCATGCAGACCCGGGCCACGCCCGGCGTGTAGATCATGGACAGGTCGTCACGGTTGCGGATGGGGTGCTTGGACTGCATCTCGATCTTGCCGCCGAGGTGCATCAGGAACGTCCGGTCCGAGACCTTACCGAGGACGACACCCTCGATCCCCCGCAGCTTCTCGACGATCTCGTCGGCGTGCGTGGTGGAGGTGGCCGCGATCGTGACGTCGATGCGCAGCTTCTCGTGACCGGATGCGGTGACATCGAGGCCGGTGACCGAACCACCCGATGACTCGACCGCCGTGGTGAGCTGGGAGACCGCGGTTCCGCTCGCGGGCACCTCCAGCCGGACCGTCATCGAGTACGAGACGCTGGGCGCCGTTGCCATGGCCGACTTCCTCTGCTTTTTCCCTAGCCGGCTTCATTGCCGGCTTCAATGCTCGCCCGCCCGGCGACGGCCGGGCAGGCCTTCCGATCGTCGCACCTACCTGCGAGTAGCTGGTAATACTGGTCCTTTTGTTTTCGGAAAGTATTTTCCACGATACGAGAACGTCCGGGAAACGGGAAACGGAGAGGCCCGCGCCACCTGAGGTGACGCGGGCCTCTCCGAACGAACTCTCAGTGGCACCGACCCGCCATGCTCGCCTCGCGGCAAGTGGTCCCTCTAAGGGACGAAGGTTGGGCCCGGGGGCTTGGATCGAGCCGGTGCCACAGACAGGCTAACAAAGAGTCCCAGACGGTGATTCCCCCTGCGGGGAGTTGACCCCGAACGGAGCTGCGGCAGGCTCCGTACGGCCCTGCGACCCTGTCGTCCGCGGTCCCCCCGCAGTCTCCGTCTCAGCCCCTGAGCAGCGCCGGAACCCCGTCCGCGTCCGGCCGGTCGGGCTTCGCCGACACCACCGTGAGCTGCTGGGTGGCCCGGGTCAGCGCGACGTACAGCACCCGCAGACCCGCGGCGCTCTCGCCCCCGGAACCACCCCCGGAGCCGCTGTTCTGGGAGCTGCCCGCCACGATCTCCGCGGGCGACACCACGATCGTCGCGTCGTACTCGAGCCCCTTGGCCTCCAGCGAGCCGAGCGCCACCACCCGGTCGCCCAGGCCCTCCAGCCAGCGGGCCGCCTCGGCGCGCCGGCCCATCGCCACGACCACGCCGACGGTGCCGTCGACCTGCTCCAGCATCCGGCGCGCCTCCTCGCGCACCGTGCGCTCCAGATCGTCCCGGACGACGGTGAAGCGCGGCACCACACCGGTGGAGCGGACGGCGCGCGGGGAGCGTGCCCCCGGCATCGCGAGCGCCAGCACCCGGGCGGCGAGCTCGGCGATCTCCGAGGGGTTGCGGTAGTTCACCGTCAGCTCGAAGCGGCGGCGCGGACGGCTGCCCAGTGCCTCGTCACGGGCGGCAGCCGCCTCGTCGGGGTCCGGCCAGGAGGACTGCGCCGGGTCGCCCACGATCGTCCAGGTGGCATGGCGTCCGCGCCGCCCGACCATCCGCCACTGCATGGGCGTGAGGTCCTGCGCCTCGTCCACGATGACGTGGGTGTACTCGGTGCGCTCTGCCGCGAGCCGTTCGGCCCGCTCGCGCTGGGTCTCCTCGCGCTGCGGCATCAGCTCCTCCAGACCGGTGAGCTGGTCCAGCGGGTCGAGCTCGCGCTTCTTCCTCGGCCGGGCCGGGGTGCCGAGCAGCATCTGGAGTTCGTCGAGCAGCGCCACATCGTGGACGGAGAGTCCCTCACGGCCGAGGCTGCGGGCGAGTCTGCGCACCTCACCCGGATTGAGGATCCTGCGCGCCCAGCGCCCGAGCCGCTTCTCGTCGGCCATGGCGTCCAGCACGGAGGACGGGGTGAGCTCGGGCCACCAGGCGTTGAGGAACCCGAGGAAGCTGTCCTCCGAGGCGACGTCCTCGTCGAAGGAGGCCCGCAGCTCGGCGGCGAGTTCCGGGTCGCTGTGCCGGCCCGCGGAGCCGGACTGCGCGTACAGCGCGTCCAGCAGCAGCCTGCGGGCCCGCGGGCGCAGCAGGTTCACCGGCGCGGTGCCGCCCAGCACGTTGTGACGGATGCGCTGGAGTTCCTCGGCCTCCAGCTCCAGGCGCCGCCCGAAGGCGACCACCCGCAGCCGCTCGGGGGCGTCTCCCAGCTCCAACGCGGCCCGTGCGGCCCTGCGCAGGACCTTGAGCATCCGTGCGGACCCCTTGAGCCTGGCGACGGCCGGGTCGTCGTAGGCCGTGGCCTCCGTGCCGTCGACCAGGGAGCCGACCGCGCGGATGGCGACCTGCCCCTCCTCGCCCAGGGACGGCAGCACGCCCTCGGTGTACGCGACGAGCAGCGGGGTCGGCGAGACGATCAGGATGCCGCCCGCGTATCGCCGGCGGTCCTGGTAGAGCAGATACGCCGCGCGGTGCAGCGCGACGGCCGTCTTGCCGGTGCCGGGCCCGCCCTCGACGTAGGTCACGGAGGCGGCGGGTGCCCTGATCACCAGGTCCTGCTCCGCCTGGATGGAGGCGACGATGTCCCGCATGGTGTGGCTGCGGGCCTGGCCGAGCGCGGCCATCAGCGCCCCGTCGCCGATCGCGGGCAGCTCGGCGCCGTCGAGCAGCGCGGTGACCTCGGGGCGCATCAGGTCGTCCTCGACACCGAGCACCCTGCGGCCCTTGGAGCGGATGACCCGGCGGCGTACCACCCGGCCCGGGTCGATCGGGGTCGAGCGGTAGAACGGCGCGGCGGCCGGTGCGCGCCAGTCGATGACCAGCGGCGAGTAGTCGGCGTCGAGGACCCCGAGCCGGCCGATGTGGAGGGTCTCGGCGATCTCGGCGGTGCTGTCGTCGCCCACGGCGTCGTCGGCGGGTTCGACCGAGGTGTAGGCGCCGTCGGGGCCCTTCTGGCCGGTCTTGCCGCGCAGCAGATCGATCCGGCCGAAGAGGAAGTCCTCGAACTCGTTGTTGAGCCGGTTCAGGTGGATACCGGCGCGGAACACCTGGGCGTCCCGCTCGGCGAGCGCTCCGGGTGTGCCGACCTGGCCGCGTTTGGCGGCGTCATACATCAGGAACTCGGCCTCGTGGATCTTCTCCTCGAGGCGGCGGTAGACCTGGTCCAGATGTTCCTGCTCGACACCGATCTCGCGGTCGCGGACCGTGTCGACTCCGGTACCAGCCGGTCTGGTACCAGCAGCTTCCTGCGCGGACACCAAGGCCCCCTTCTGACGTGCACTGGGCAGCCGTCAACCGTACGCGAAGGGGGCCTCTCGTGTCAGGTACTGAAGGTCAGCCGTCGACCTCCACCAGGCGTTTTCCATCGAACGTACGGATCTCGAAGTGATCGATCTCGTTGCGCTCCATGGCTGTGACACCGTTGACGTACAGCGGCTTCTGCGCCTTCTCGTCCGTGGCGTCCGCGATGCCATATCCCCACTCGGGGACGTTCCAGGAGCCGACGACCTCTTCCTTGCCGGCCTTGGAGACGACGACGAGCTGGCACTTCTCCGGGCCCTCGACGTTCTTGAGCTCCATGACCGTACGGGTGCCGTACGGCTTCTGCTCCAGCCCGATGGTGGCGCTGACCTTGGTGGCCGCGTCGGTGTTCTGGACCTTCTCCTCCACCTGGTTGAAGAAGGCGTCCTCGGCGGGGCTGCTCGGATTCGGTGCGGCGACCACGCCCGCCTCCGCGTCGTCGTCGGTCACGACGACGGCGATGGCCGGACCACCCAGGATCAGGACCGCCGATGCGGCGATCATGAACATGCTCCGCTGCCGCTTCCTGGCCCGCTTGACGGCGACCTCGCCCACGAGCTTGTCCAGCATCTGGGGACTGGGCGCGGTCGGCACCACCGGGGCCGCGGGGCGACGCGGCGGCTCCATGAGGGTGCTGGAGAACGGCAGGTCGGTCACCGGTGGCTGCGAGGCACTCGACTGGCGCTGACGGGGCACCGCGCTCGGGGCCTCCGCCAGCATGGCCAGCATCGGCGCCATCCCGGCGAACTCCTCGAGATGGGCGGCGCAGATGTCGCAGCCCGCAAGATGCGCCTCGAAGGCGGTGGCTTCCGCGTCGTCCAGGATCCCGAGGGCGTACGCCCCGACGGTCTCGTGGATCGAGCCCTGCTCGGATGGTTCGGGCTGTGGGGGCCGACCGGAATGCCCGGACTGCCCGGGCTGATCAGACTGATACCCGTACTGACCGAACTGGCCGGACTGCCCGAACTGTTCGTATGGTTCCTGTGTGTTCATGCCGTGACCCCCCTCTCCTCCAGAGCGAGCTTCATGGAACGCAATGCATAGAAGACACGGGACCGGACGGTCCCGCTCGGTATGCCAAGCGTCTCGGCCGCTTCGTTGACCGTACGCCCCTTGAAGTACGTCTCGACGAGTACTTCCCTGTGCGCCGGGGTCAAATCATCAAGCGCATCCGAGAGCGTCATCAGCCACAACGCCTTGTCGATCTCGTCCTCCGCAGGCATGACCTCCAGCGGCGACGGGTCGACCTCCTGCGGCCGGGCCTGCCGGCTGCGGTGACCGTCGATGACGATGCGGCGTGCGACCGTCACCAGCCAGGGTCGGACAGAGCCGGTTGCCCTATTGAGCTGACCGGCGTTCTTCCAGGCACGAATGAGCGTCTCCTGCACCACGTCCTCGGCGCGCTGGCGATCGCCGGCGACGAGACGCAGCACATAGGCGAGGAGGGGTCCGGCATGCTCCTGATACAGCGCGCGCATCAGCTCCTCGTCGGGGACGGAGGAACTGGCGCTCGATGTCGCAGCTCGATGCCGGGCCTGCCTGGAACGGTCATCGGCCACGGCGGCATCCTTGCGCACCTGAACCTCCTGGTCGAGACCCTGTTGGATGTCTGGACTGCTTCCCTGTCGCTACTCACTACGCAGGCGCGCGATGTTCGTCTCAACGCAAACGCGATTTTCTTCCAGGATTTTTCGGCGAGGCGTCACGGGAGGGTGTCGTCGCAGGTCACAGCGACCGTCCGGGGACCACTGAATCCCCTGGTCACACAGCGCCCCGGCGACCCGTCCGGACTCGGCCCCGGAACCGCCGAGTTGAGGCCCCTGCCTCAGGTCCGCGCGAGAGCGGCCCTGCGCCGGTGCCGAGCCACGCGCTCCCGGTTGCCGCACATCTCACTCGAGCACCAGCGCCGCCGACGCCCGCGCGAGGTGTCCACATAGACCCGCCGGCAGCCGTCGCCTTCGCAACGGCGCAGTCCCGAGCGGGCCACGGGATCAGTGAGCAATTCCACAGCGTCGCGAGCCACGGCGGCGAGCAGCCCGGCGCACTCCGGCCGCGCGAGCGGGGCCCGCACCAGGCCCCCGTCGGCGGCCCGTACGGCCCTGACGGCGGGCGGGGCCGCTCCGGCGGCGAACGCGTTGAGCCGGGCGAGCGCGATGTCATCTGCACGGCCCTCGATATGAGCGTGCACCAGGCTCGCCACACAGGCACCCAGTTCGAGGAACGGCTGGACCCAGTGGGCGGTCACCGCGTCCAGTGGCGTCCCCGGCGGCAGCAGCCCGGCTTCCGCTAGCCAACGCCCGAGCGTCCCGGCCCTCTCCGGTACCACCGCCACCAGATCCAGGCAGACCCGCCCGGAGTCGAACCGCGCCTCACACCCAGCTGCCTCCGCGCCCATGACAACAGAGTGCCCCCGGCGCGGCGGCGCGGGAACCCCGCGTACCGGTCGGGCCGGGGCAGTGCCACGGCGTCCTACGCGTCGGCGTCCTGGGGGTCCGCGTGCGGCACGTCCGCGTCGCGGGTGCCCGCGCGTGGCGCGTCGGTGTCCTACGTGTCCGCGTACTTCGCGTCCGCCGCCGGGTCAAGTGCCAGCCGGTAGCCCCGCTTCACCACCGTCTGGATGAGGTTGGGGGTGCCAAGTGCGGTACGCAGCCGGGCCATCGCCGTCTCCACCGCGTGCTCGTCGCGACCCGCGCCGGGCAACGCGCGCAGCAGGTCGGGGCGGGAGACCACCCAGCCGGGGCGGCGGGCAAGAGCGTTGAGGAGGGCCATGCCCGCCGGAGGCACGGGGCGCAGCTCGGTGTCGACCAGGACCGCGTGGCCACGGATCTCGACGCGCCGGCCCGCGACGGGCAGAGTACGGGCGCGGGCGGGGAGTTCGACGCAGAGGAGCTGGACGAGCGGGCCGAGGCGGAAGCGCTCGGGCTGGACGGTGTCCAGGCCGAGCGCCTGGAGCGGCAGAGCGGTCACGGGGCCCACGCAGGCCGGGAGCACATCGTGGCGGAGGGCGTCGAGCAGCTCCGGGAGCAGGCCGCGTTCCTCGGCGCGGGAGAACAGCGAGGCGGCGGCAGGTGCGCTGGTGAAGGTCACCGCGTCGACCTGGCGGGCCACGGTGGTGTCCAGCAGCCGGTCCAGGGGAGCGAGGTCCTCCGGCGGCATCCAGCGGTAGACCGGGACGACGACGACGTCCGCTCCCCCGGCCCGCAGCGCCTCCACGAAGCCGGGCAGGGGCTCCCCGTGCAGCTGGAGGGCGACGCGGCGTCCTTCGACGCCCTCGGCGAGCAGCCGGTCCAGCACCTCGGCCATCGACTCGGACGAGGGCGACCACTCCTCGGTCAGTCCGGCCGCCCGGATCGCGCCCTTCACCTTCGGTCCGCGCGCCAGGAGTTCGACGCCGCGCAGACAGCCGAGCAGTTCCTCGCCGCAGCCCCAGCCGTCCGCCGCCTCCACCCAGCCGCGGAACCCGATCGCGGTGGTGGCGACCACCACGTCCGGTGCGTGGGCGATGAGTTCCTTGGTCGCGGCGAGCAGTTCACCGTCGTCGGCGAGCGGCACGATCCGCAGGGCGGGGGCGTGCTGCACCGCAGCGCCGCGGCGCTGGAGCAGCACGCCCAGTTCGTCGGCGCGCCGGGCCGCGGTGACGCCCACGGTGAAGCCGGCCAGGGGACCCACCGTGGGGACGTCGCGCTGTTCCTCGTACATGCCGACCGAGCCTGGCAAGGGAGCGTGACAGGCTCGGATCGGCGGTATTTCCGCGCCGTTACGGGGCACCTCGGCTCACACCTCGGCGTAGCTGAGCTGGGGCTTGGCCTCGGCACTCGCCACCGGTGCGGGCGCGGCGGCGGGTCGCCGAAGGTATACCGCCCAGGTGACGGTGAAGCACACGGCGTAGCAGAGGAGGAAGGCGACGAACGCGCCGGTTCCGGTGCCCGCCGTCAAGAACGACTGCCGGAAGGCGAGGTTGATGGCCAGCCCGCCGAGCGCGCCGATCGCCCCGATCAGCCCCATCGCGGCGCCGGACAGCCTGCGTCCGTATGCCTCGGCTGCCTCGCCGGCCATGCCCTTGGCCAGGGCCTTGGCCTTGAAGATCCCGGGGATCATCTTGTACGTGGAGCCGTTGCCGAGCCCGCTGAGCACGAACAGGGCGATGAAGCCGACCAGGAACACCGGCAGGGACCTGGCCATCGAGGCGTAGATGACGACCCCGGTGGCTGCGGCCATCGCCGCGAACGTCCACAGGGTGATCCTGGCCCCGCCGAAGCGGTCCGCGAGCGAACCGCCCACCGGCCTGATGAGTGAGCCCAGGAGCGGTCCGATGAAGGTCAGCGACGCGGCCTGGAGGGGCGTACGGCCGAACTGGGTCTGGAGGACCAGGCCGAAGGCGAAGCTGTAGCCGATGAAGGAGCCGAAGGTGCCGACGTAGAGGAACGACATGATCCAGGTGTGCGGGTCCCTGACGGCCTCCTTCGCCGCCCCGGTGTCGTTCTTCACGGGCGCCAGGTTGTCCATGTACAGCGCGGCGCAGAGCGCGGCCAGCACGATCAGCGGCAGATAGATGCCGAGCACGAGCCTCGGATGGGCGGCCCCCGCCATCCCGATCACCAGCAGCCCGGCGAGCTGCACCACGGGCACACCGATGTTCCCGCCGCCCGCGTTGAGCCCGAGCGCCCAGCCCTTCTTACGCAGCGGGAAGAAGGCGTTGATGTTGGTCATGGACGAGGCGAAGTTCCCCCCGCCGACCCCGGTGAGCGCCGCCACGGCGAGGAAGGTCCCGTACGACGTCCCGGGCTCCATCACCACAAAGGCGGCACCGGTCGGCAGCAGCAGCAGCAGCGCGCTGAAGACCGTCCAGTTGCGTCCCCCGAACCGCGCCACGGCGAAGGTGTACGGCACCCGGATCACGGCCCCGACCAGGGTCGCGGTCCCGATCAGGAAGAACTTCCCGGCCGGGTCGATCCCGTACTCGGGCCCCATGAACAGGACCATCACCGACCACAGGGTCCAGATGGAGAACCCGATGTGCTCGGAGAGCACGGAGAAGACGAGATTGCGCCGGGCGATGCGCTCGCCCTGCTCCGCCCAGAAGGACTCGTCCTCCGGGTCCCACCGCTCGATCCACCTGCCGCCACGGGCCATGTCACGCCTCCCTCGATCTCCCCCGCTGCTCCGGGTCGTGGCTTTGAAGGTAGGGAGGGCGGGTTTCAGGCCCGTGGCATCAGGTGACCGGTGTGGAACCTTGCTCTCACCGGGGGTGGGGGCCGGGTGTGAGCGCCGCTCATACCCGGGCTTCGCGCCGGCGGACGACCATCGGCACCCTCGTGGGGTGGGCCATGGACGACGTCGCCTCCCTCGGAGGCTTGCTGCCCGGCACCGGGCGCAGCTGCCAGCGCGGCAGAAGGGTGGCGAGCGTGATCGCGGCCTCCATCCAGGCGTACTTGTCACCGATGCACTTGCGGTTGCCCGCTCCGAACGGCACGACATGCTCACGCGGCCGGGCGGCGACCCGATCAGGCAGCCAGCGGTCGGGGTCGAAGCGGTCCGGATCCGGGTAGAGATCGGGGTTGCGATGCAGGGCGTAGAGGCTGAAGAGCACTTCGGTGCCGGCCGGGATGGGGTAGCCGGCGATGGTGACCGGCTCGGTCGTGCGGCGCATGACGATGACCACACCGTGCAGCCGGATCACCTCGTCCAGGACGCGGGTGACGGCGGGCAGCCGGGCCACGTCGGCGAAGCGGACGGGGCGGTCACCGACGGCCGCCTCTATCTCGGCGAGCAGCTCCCGTTCGACGTCGGGCCGCCGGCCCAGGTGGTACAGGGCCCAGGCGAGGGTGGAGGCAGTGGTCTCGGTCCCGGCGAACAGCATCGTGGTGAGCTCGTCGTGGATCTCTTCGTCGGTGAGTCCGGCTCCGGTCTCGTCACGTGCCGCGAGCAGCAGCGAGAGCAGATCGGTCCCCTCCGTCCGCGCGGCGCGGGTGGCGGTGATGACGTCGTGGATGACGGAACGCATCCGCGCCGCGGAACGGTCGAAGGCCCGCCACACGGGCAGGCCGTCGAACGCCTTGGGGGCGAGCGCCCGCCGCAGCATGGCTCTCTGGATGACCGGGAGGTCCTCCCGTACGGACTCGACGGCCCGGCCGCCGACCTCGGCGCTGAAGAGCGTGGCCGCCAGGGTCTCGATGCAGTGGGTGCCCATCACCTCGATCGCGTCGATCTCCTGACCGTCGCCCCAGGAGTCGGCGAGTGCCCCGGCCCGCTCGCTCATCACCGTCGCGTAGGCCTCGAGCCGTTCCTTGTAGAACAGCGGCTGGATCAGCCGGCGGTTGCGCAGGTGCTGGGGACCGTCGGAGTTGGCGAGGCCGTTGCCGACCAGCGGGCGGACACGGTCGAACATCCGGCCCTTCCGGAAGGACCTGGCGTACCTGGTCATGACCTCGTTGACGGCCTCGGGGCTGGTGGCCACGACCGTTGGCATGGTGCCGATGTCCAGCCGCACCAACGGGCCTTCGCTGTGCAGGGATCTGAGCATTCCCAGCGGGTCCCGCAGCAGGCGCAGCGCATGGCCGATTCCGGGCAGGCCGCCCTTGGCACGGGGTACGGCTTCCAGTGACGCTTCCAAAGACACAGTGCGTCCTCTCGCATGGCGATCGCACGCCACTGGGCCGACTCGCCGACCGGTGGCGTGGGTGGGGGGAAACGCAGGGCCGGCGCCGGTGGGTGGGGGGTGGGCGCGGGCCGACACGATCAACTAAGCGGTCGGCATGGTAGGCACGCCGGTCGTATGAAAGCCAGGCCGGCCGGATCCGGTCTTCGACCGGCCCCGGGCCGGCCGGTGCTGGGCCCTGGCAGGCGACGGGGGCTACTGGGACCTGGCGCGGCGCCGCTTCTTGCCCACTGCGCCGTTCGGCCACATCCGGGGCCGGCGCTTGGCCGCCACGTCCTCGAGCCAGCCCACGGAGACGATCATCAGGCCGATCAGCGGCCAGACCACGAGCAGCATCAGGTATTCGTACACCGACTCGACGAAGCCGCCCAGATGCGCGTCCACGTACGGGATGTCCCACAGGAGGTCGATGACCGGGATCGTCGCCATGATCAGCATGTTGTGCCAGAGGTAGATCGTCACGGCACGGTTGTTGGCGAGGGTGACCAGGCGGTCGAAGCGGGCCAGCTTCCCGGGCAGTTCCTGCCAGGACGGCGAGTAGACCAGCAGGATCACGCAGAAGCCGAACGACCAGGTCGCCTGCGCGAGCGGGATGTCGTTGAGGTCCCAGCCGTCCTCGCCCAGATGCCCCGAGGCCCACCACAGCCCGAAGGCCATGATCAACGAGGAGCAGGACACGATCAGATAGCGCGGGACCTTTTCGAACATGCCCTCCTGGTGGGCGAATCCGAGCACCCAGCAGGAGCCGAAGCAGGCGAAGTCGGTGATCGCGTTGCCGGTCTCGCCGGGGATCGTGAAGAGCCCCGAGCCCACGACCGCGGTCAGTCCGAGCGGCGCGAGGAGCGTCGCCCAGGGTGCTCTGCGGAAGGCCCACAGCAGCAGCGGCGAGGCGATCACGAACCACAGATAGGCACGGATGTACCAGAGGGGTCCCGCTGCCTGGACGGCCCAGGTCTCCTCGAGCAGTCCGGCGTTGTCACCGCTGGACCAGGGAAACGGGGGTGCGCCGACCGGGACGACGTACCAGGCGAGCTTCACGAACCACCAGACGCCCTCTTCCTTCAGCGGCTTCCAGCCGAAGTAGAAGATCAGCGGCAGCACGACGGCGGAGAAGGCCCACATCGGAGGCAGCAGTCGCCGTACGCGCCCCCGGATGACCTCCAGGGCGGGCCGGGAGAGCGAGCGCGCCATCAGCGAGCCCGCCAGCGCGAACATCACGCCCATGGACGGGAAGAGGATCGTCAGCCAGGCCCAGCCGAAGATGTGGTAGACCACGACGCGACCCAGCGCGATGGTACGCAGCAGGTCCAGGTAGCGGTCCCGGCCGGGCCGCTTGGGCTCCGTCGCGGGGACAGGGGCCGGGGTAGGGGCTGGCACTGAGGCCCGGTGCCGGGGTCCGTCCTGGAGCCCGCCCCGGGGGCTGCCCTGGGACAGACCGCCCAGGTCGATGGGCTGGGTGGTCACGCGACGGGCCTCCGGTTTTCACTGCTCTGCCGCGGGCTCGGAATCGAGCCGGGCGCCTCCACCACACCCGTGCGGCGAAGCTTCTGCCAGCGAAGCCGGCCGCCGGTGAGCGCGGTGATCCAGGACTGGAGCAGCACGACGTACATGAGCTGCCGGTAGAGGATCTGCTGGAGGGGCAGCGCGATCAGGTGCACCATGCGTTCCTTGTCCAGCCGGAACGCGTACGCGGCGCAGGCGACCTGGATGGCGAGCACGCCGAGCCAGGCGACCACGGTCTTCTGGGTGGGGCCGAAGACCAGTCCGTAGAGCAGGAACACGTCGATGAGCGGTGCGAGCAGCGGGAACAGCACCATGAAGAGCGAGACCAGCGGCAGGCCGACCCGGCCGAAGCGGCCGGAGGGGCCGCTGTCGATCACGGCCCTGCGGTGCTTCCAGATGGCCTGCATCGTGCCGTACGACCAGCGGTAGCGCTGGGACCAGAGCTGCTGCACGCTCTCCGGCGCCTCGGTCCAGGCACGTGCCCGCTCGGCGTAGACGACCCGCCAGCCGTCGCGGTGCAGCGCCATCGTGATGTCGGTGTCCTCGGCGAGGGTGTCGTCGCTCATGCCGCCGACCCGCTGGAGGGCCTCGCGCCGGAAGGCACCGACCGCGCCCGGGATGGTGGGCATGCAGCGCAGCATGTCGTACATCCGGCGGTCCAGGTTGAAGCCCATCACGTACTCGATGTGCTGCCAGGCGCCGATGAGGGAATCGCGGTTGCCGACCTTGGCGTTGCCCGCGACGGCGCCGACGTTCGGGTCGCCGAACGGCTGGACCAGTTCGCGGACGGTGGACGGTTCGAAGACCGTGTCGCCGTCCATCATCACGATGATGTCGTGGCGGGCGTTGCGTATGCCGTTGTTGAGGGCTTCCGGCTTTCCGGCGTTGGTCTGGCGGATCACCCGGACGTTCGGCAGCCACATGTCGTCGACAAGGTCGGCGGTGTCGTCGGACGAGCCGTCGTCGATGACGATGACCTCGATGGGGTGATCGCTGGCCATGAGCGAGCGCACCGTGTTCTCGATGCACTCCTTCTCGTTGTACGCGGGGACGAGCACGGTCACCGGTTCGGTGACGGCCGGACCCCAGCGGAAGCGGCGGCGGCGCACCTTGCGGGCGTGGCCGAAGGAGAGCAGCAGCATCATCCCGAAGCGCACGAAGACGAGCACGCCGATCACGGCGAGGCCCACGGTCAGGGCGCTGGTGGTGCGCTCCGAGACGGCGACCGCCCCCACCCAGGCCTTGCCCTTCCACAGCTCCGGTCCGGTGACCTTGGTGTGGGCACTCGGTGCGCCGAGTGCCTCGGTGAGGTTGGTGAAGGCGTAGCCCCGCTTCTGCATCCGGGGCAGGAAGCGGTCCAGCGCGGCGACGGTCTGGGACCGGTCACCACCGGAGTCGTGCATCAGCACGATGGAGCCCTTGGTGCCCTTGGGCGTGGCGCGCTCGATGATCGCGTCGGCGCCGGGGCGCTTCCAGTCCTCGCTGTCGGTGTCGTTGAAGGCCGTGATGTAGCCCTGGCTGCCGACGTACTCGGTCACCGGCCAGGAGTGGTCGTCCTGGGCTGACGAGAACGAGGAGTACGGCGGCCGGAAGAGGGAGGTGCGGATCCCGGCCGCACCGGCCAGGGCGAGCTGGTTCTGGGTGAGTTCCCAGTCGATGCGGCTCTTCGACTGGAAGGAGAGGTCGGGGTGGTTGAAGGTGTGCAGCCCGATCTCATGGCCCTCGGCCACGATCCGCTCGACCAGCTCGGGATAGCGGGAGCTCATCGTGCCGGTCACGAAGAAGACGGCGTGGGCGTCGTACTTCTTCAGCTTGTCGAGTACCTGGGGCGTCCAGACGGGGTCGGGCCCGTCGTCGAAGGTCAGCACCAGCTTCTTCTCGGGGACGCTCAGCGCCTTGGGCTGGATTCCGGCACGCGCGTCGATGACCGGGCCGCCCTTGAGGATGTTCGCGGGGACGTGGTCGCTCGAGTCCGGGGGCCGTACGCGGTGGTCGGCGAGGATCTCGCTGTGGACGTAGCCGCGCAGCATCAGCATCGCGAGCAGCGCGACGAGGAACAGCGAGGGCAGCAGATAGCGCATGGGCAGCCTGCGCCTGACGGCCGTGCGCTGTCTGCGCGCACGCCTGCCGGAGGTGGTCATTTACTGTGCGCCTTCCAGGCCCTGCTGGCCGCCGTCACCCGCGGGGGGATCGGTGGGTGGTTCTTCCGTGGGTGCCGTCTCGGTGTCCGTCGGAGGGGCGGGCGGCTCCTCCGGCTCGGGCTCCTCGCCTCCCGCTCCGCCGTCGACGGGCGCGGAGACGGTGGGGCGCGTGACGGGTTTTCCGGTGCCCGCGGTGGCGCCGCCCTTGCCGGGCACTGTGTCGCTGGGGCCGGTGGTGGCGCCGGGGTCGGCAGAGGCGCTGGCTCCCGCGCTGCCGCCGGCGCCGGTGCCGTCCGGCTGCTGCACGGGGGCAGCGCCGGTGGAACCGTCGAGGGCCGGGGCTCCGGGGCTGCTCCCGGGGGCGGCCGGATCCGTGGGGGAGCCGGTGGGAACGGGCTGCTCCTGCACGGTGCCCGTGTTCTGCTCGCCCTCGGGACCGGGTATCAGCAGCCAGGGTGCCCTGGAGTTGCCGCCGATGAGGGCGGCGACGAGGGTGATCGCGTAGCAGGCGCAGGCGATGGCGAGCACCCAGCCGATCCGGCGGAGCTTCCGGCTGCGCCGGCCGCTGGCGTCGACGAACACCGGGCCGTCGGAGGAGTCCTGCGCGGATGGGGCATCCGGCCGTTCCGTGTCCGCCGAACCCATGAGACGGTTACGTTCCGTGAGCTGTCGGCCAAGGCCGTCGAGCTGGACGGTGAGTTCGTTAAGGTCATCGAGCCCGCGCAGTTCACCGAGCTCGGTGGCAGCGAGCTGCACCGTGACCTCGTTGCCCCCAGCCTCGTTGGGCTTACGCGTAGGCCCGAAACGGGCAGCTTCTCGCCAATTTTCCACTGCAGAACGCACATCCCCCACTGAACGGAACCGGGCGCACGTATGGCCGGATCTCGGTCACCCGACGCGGTCCCCATCGCGTCCAAGCACACGTCAACCCATGTGGCACCCGGGACCATGAATGTAGCGCACAGTGCTTCCGCTTGGGTCGGTGTATCAGCGGTTGTCCGTAATAAGTGACCGGTCTGTGTCCGGGAGCCAGGCTCCAGGGATCATTTTCAGCCAGCCCTCTTCGGCGGCGAGCTGGGTGGCCGCGAGCCGCAGGGCGTCAAGGCCCGGATGCCTCAGTCCCCTGCGCCAGACCAGGGAAAGCGGCGACAGCGGCACGGGTGCGACGAGGGGGCGCAGCACGGTGTCCGGCATGGGCGGGAACTCGGTTACTGCGAGTACAGGGCTACGGGTTTTGGCCATGATGCGGCGGAACTCCTCCTTCCCCAGGGCCACCGGTGCCGGCGGGGCGATTTCGATCCCGCGCCCTTCGAACAGCCGTCGTGCCAGGTCGGTCCACTCCAGCGTCCTCGGATTGCCCGCACCGGCGTAGATCCGCTCGCCCGCCAGGGCATCCAGCTCCAGGCGCTCACATCCCGCCAGCGGATGGTCGGCGGGCAGCAGGACCGCCATCGGCTCGAACCGCACGAGCTGGTGTTCCAGATGCGAGCGCATGGACGATTCGAGTCCGGCGTACCGTCCGAAGGACACATCGAGCCGGCCGGCGACGATCTCCGCCGCCGCTCCGGTCAGCCCGCTCTCGAAGCGGGCCATCAGCTCGCTCCCGGGCGCGAGCGCACGGGCACGCTCCAGCACCCGCCCCGTCGTCATCCCCTCGCTGTTGAGATCGACGAGCAGCGGCCGGCTCGCGTCCGCGAACACGGCGGCCAGCTCGTCCTGGGCGTCGAGCACCCGGCGCGCGTACGGCAGCAGCCGCTCCCCGTCGGCGGTGAGCATCACCTGCCGGGTGGTCCGTACGAACAGCTCGGCGCCCAACTCCCGCTCAAGGCGCCTGATGTCCCGGCTCAGGGCTTGCTGGGCGATGAACAGCCGGGCAGCGGCGCGGGTGAAGTGCAGTTCGGTGGCGACGGCGACGAAGGCGCGCAGCAGCCGGGGCTCGATGTCCTGGGCCTGGGGCATGCGGGGGAATTTACAACAGAGATGCGTCAATGGGCTCCGAACAGGTGTTGGACCGCGGTGACGGCCCGCGGCGAACCTTGATCCATGCCTCAGACGACCACTCGGCACAGCACCGCACGACGCACCACGACCGCCCCGCGGATGACCACGGCGGGAGGCACGCTGGTGCTGGCGCCGCCCTACCGGGAGCCGGGCCGTTCACGTCCAGCGCGTCCGGCGGGACCGTACGCACGCCTCTTCCGTATCCCCGGCGCCCGCGCCTTCACCACCGGCAACCTCATCGCGCGCCTCCCCATGGGGATGTTCAGCGTGAGCGCCGTGATCATGATCGCGGGGGCGCGGGGCTCCTACGCCCTCGCCGGGGCCGTCACCGCGACCGGCCTCGCCGCCACCGCGCTGGTCGCGCCCTGGACGGCACGGCTGGTCGACCGGTGCGGGCAGGCGAGGGTCGCCGTACCGGCCACCGCCCTCGCCGTGCTCGGTGAGCTCGCCCTGGTGCTGTGCGTGCGGTACGACGCTCCCATCTGGACGCTGTTCGCCTCCTACGCGGCAACCGCCACCATGCCCAACACCGGTGGTATGTCCCGGGCCCGCTGGGCACACCTCCTGAAGGACGACCCCAGGGCGCTGCACACCGCCAACGCCTTCGAGCAGGCCGCCGACGAGCTGTGCTTCATGCTCGGTCCGGTGCTCGCGGCCCTGCTCTGCTCGGCCCTCTTCCCGGAGGCCGGCACACTGGCGGGGGCGCTCCTGCTGCTCACGGGCGTGCTGCTGTTCGCGGCTCAGCGGTCCACCGAACCACCGGTGGCGCCCCGCACCTCGGCAGGGTCACCCCTGCGGACCCCGGGGATGGCCCCACTGCTGGCTGTGTTCCTCGCGACCGGCGCGGTGTTCGGATCCATGGAGGTCGTGACGATCGCGTTCGCGGACGGCCCTGCGGCCGGTCCGGTGCTGGCCCTCCAGGCGGCGGGCTCGTGTGCCGCGGGGCTCGTCTACGGCAGGGCGCGGCGCGGCGCCGGACTGCGGGGGTGCCTGGCGGCGATGACGGGCCTGATGGCCCTGCCGCTGCTCGCCGCGGTGGCGACGGGTTCACTGGCCACCGTGGCGGCTGCCCTCCTGATCGCGGGCATGGCGACGGCCCCGACGATGGTGACGGGCATGGGCACGGTGCAGCGCCTGACTCCCGCGGGGCAGCTGAACGAGGGCATGACCCTCGCCGTGACAGCGCTGCTCGGGGGTATCGCGGTGGGGTCGGCGACGGGCGGCTGGACGGTGGAGCACGCGGGTGCGGCCTACGGCTACGCCGTGCCGGTCGCCGCGGCGGGGCTCGCGCTGGCGCTCGCGCTCTCAGCCCTGTCGCCGAAGGCGGGGACGGCAAAGGCCCGGCTGTGACAGCCGGGCCTTTGCCCACATGGGGTCCGGGATCCGGGGGTGACCCCCCGGAATCCTTCGGTGGTGGAGATGGCGGGAATCGAACCCGCGTCCAACGGTGCGGAATCAGGGCTTCTCCGTGTGCAGTCCGCTGCGCTTTTCTCAGCCCCGGAGATCACGCGGACAAGTCTCCGACGGGCTCAGTCACTGTGTGTTTTCCCTCTACACCCCGTGACCGGGCCTAGAGGTTGAGTTCCCTAGCTGATGCCAGGATCCGGGTCGGGAACAGCCCCGGGCTGACACTTCGCAAGTCGCTACTTAGGCAGCGAGGGCGAAGGAATCGCGCTTGGTGTTGGCGATTATTGGTTTCGGCGCGTGGTTTACGAGATCATTGCCGCTTCCTCGACACGCTTCCCCTGCTTCGACATCCGCTGTCGAAACCGATCATCCCCATGTTGTCACTATTGAATTAGGTACTGCTCAAAGCCGCCCCCTCGGGGAGGGCAGATGCCATCGTACGTGACCAACGCACCACGGTGCCAGCGTATTCCCCCGGCAGGGGCAGCTCAGGCCCGCTGGCGGCGGCGCGCCGCGGACATCGCACGGTCCGACTCGCGGCGATCCTGCTTCTCGCGGAGCGTCTGCCGCTTGTCGAACTCCTTCTTGCCCCTGGCAAGCGCGATCTCGACCTTGGCACGCCCGTCCTTGAAGTACAGGGCGAGCGGCACGATGGTGTGCCCCGTCTCCTGGGACTTGGACTCCAGCTTGTCGATCTCGGTGCGGTGCAGCAGCAGCTTCCGCTTGCGCCGGGCGGTGTGGTTGGTCCAGGTGCCCTGGCTGTACTCCGGTACGTGCACGTTGTGCAGCCACGCCTCGTGTCCGTCGATCTGGACGAACCCGTCCGCCAGCGAGGCCCGCCCCTGGCGCAGCGACTTGACCTCGGTACCCATCAGCACGAGACCGCACTCGTAGGTGTCGAGGATGTGGTAGTCGTGCCGCGCCTTCTTGTTCTGCGCGATCAGCTTGCGCCCTTTTTCCTTAGCCATAGTGCGGCCATTTTCGCACTACGAGCCGGTGCCGAGGCCACTCAATACTGTGCGGGCCCGCTTCTGTGCCTCTTTGCCCGCGGCGAGGTCCGGGGTGATGCCCTTGCCCTCCACATCGCGTCCGGCCGGGGTGCGGTAGTGGCCGACGGTGAGCTCGGCGACGGAGCCGTCCGGCAGCTTCTCGGGCATCTGGACAGAGCCCTTGCCGAAGGTGCGCGACCCCACGGTGACCGCACGGCCACGGTCCTGGAGGGCTCCGGCGACCAGCTCGGCCGCGCTCATGGTGCCGCCGTCGACCAGGGCGACCACGGGTCTCTCCGTGTCGCCCCCCGGGCGGGCGTACACGGCCTTCTGCTCCCCGTGCACGTCATACGTGGCGACCAGACCGCCGTCCAGGAACGCGGACGCGGCCGTCACTGCCTCGGACACCAGTCCGCCGCCGTTGCCCCGCAGGTCGAGCAGCACGCCCGCGCCCGCCGGAGCCTTCCTGACGGCGTCCCGCACCCGCTCGCCCGAGCCCTTGGTGAAGGCGGCCACCTTGATCATCACAGCGTTGCCGTCGAGCTTCTGGACCGTGACCGCCTCGGTGGCCAGCCTGGCCCTGCGCAGGGTCTGCGTCCAGGTGCGCTCACCGCGCTGGAGGCCGAGGGCGACGACCGAGCCCGCCGGGGCCTCCTTGCCGTCGCCGCGCAGCAGGGCGACGACCTCGCTGACCGGGCGCCCGTCTATCCGTGCCCCGTCGATGGTGCGCACCTGATCCCCGGTCCGGACGCCGGCACGCTCGGCGGGGCCGCCGCGCTGCACCCGGGCGACCTCGACCCGGCCGTCGGGCCCGCGCCTGGCCCAGAGCCCGACGCCGGTGTACGCGCCGTCGAGGGCCTGCGCGAACTCCTCGTACTCCCCCTTGTCGTACACCGCGCCCCAGCGGTCACCGCTGCGGCTGACGACCTCCTCGGCGGCGTCCGCCACGGACTTGCCGTCCGCCATGGCCCGAGCGGCGGCACGGGCCACTTCGTCGCGGTCGGCCATGGTGGCCGCGGCAGCGCGGGCCGCGGGGACGGGGTCCGGCTCAACCTCGCCGCGAGGCAGCAGACCGGTGGCCGAAGCGGTCGCGAGGACACCCGCGAACACCATGGTCAGGGCCGCCCCACGGCGGAATCCACGCGGGACTCCACGGGGCATCAGAGGTGATTCGGGGCCCAACATGGCGCCCACTCTAGGACAAGCGAAGGGCGCCGTACGGCCGTTGACCGTACGGCGCCCGGGGCGCTTGTCACACCTTGAGGTACTTGCGCAGCGCGATGAAAGCGGCAAGGGCGGGCATCAACAGGCCGATCACCAGCACCAGAGGCAACTTGGTGATCACGGCATCCCAGCCGATGAAGTTGACCAGTTGCATCTTCTCGGACAGTGCGAGGCCGTGGTCGATCAGGAAGTACCGGCCCACCAGCAGCAGCACACAGGCCACCAGACCGCCGAGGAGCCCCGCGAAGGCGGCCTCCATGATGAACGGCATCTGGATATAGAAGCTGGAGGCGCCGACGAGCCGCATGATCCCGGTCTCACGCCGACGGCTGAACGCCGAGACACGCACGGTGTTGACGATCAGCATCAGCGCGATGACCAGCATCAGCGCCATCACGAACAGCGCGGCGATGTTCATGCCGTTCATCAGGTCGAACAGGTTCTGAAGGATGTTGCGCTGGTCCTGTACCGACTGCACACCGTCCCGGCCCGCGAAAGCGGTGGCCACCACCTGGTATTTCTCGGGGTCCTTGAGCTTGACGCGGAACGACTCCTGCATCTGGTCCGGGGTGATCGTCGCGGCGATCGGGGTGTCGCTGTACTGCTCCCGGTAGTGCTTGTACGCCTCGTCGGCCGACTCCTGGTGCACGGTGTCGACGACGTCCATCTTCCCGAGGTCCGCCTCGATCTGCTCCTTCTGCTCGGCGGTCACCGCGCCCTTGGAGCACTTCTCGTCGGATTCCGCGTCGTTCTTGTTGCAGAGGAAGATGGAGACGTTGACCTTGTCGTACCAGAAGTCCTTCATGGTGCTGACCTGCTCACGCATGAGCAGCGCACCACCGAAGAGCGCGAGCGACAGGGCCACGGAGACGATCACAGCGAAGGTCATCGTGAGATTGCGGCGGAGACCGACGCCGATCTCCGAGAGTACGAACTGGGCGCGCATGGCGAGTCGTTCAGCCTTTCAGTGCTGGTAGCCGTAGACGCCGCGCGCCTGGTCACGTACGAGCCGGCCCTGTTCGAGCTCGATGACACGCTTGCGCATCTGGTCGACGATGTTCTGGTCGTGGGTCGCCATCACCACTGTGGTGCCGGTCCTGTTGATCCGGTCCAGCAGCTTCATGATGCCGACGGAGGTCTGCGGGTCCAGGTTGCCGGTGGGCTCGTCCGCGATCAGCAGCATGGGGCGGTTGACGAATGCCCGGGCGATGGCCACACGCTGCTGCTCACCACCGGACAGCTCACCGGGCATCCGCTCCTCCTTGCCACCGAGCCCGACGAGGTCGAGCACCTGGGGCACGGACTTGCGGATCTCACCGCGCGACTTGCCGATGACCTCCTGCGCGAAGGCCACGTTCTCGGCGACCGTCTTGTTGGGCAGCAGGCGGAAGTCCTGGAAGACCGTGCCGAGCTGGCGGCGCATGTTCGGCACCTTCCAGTTCGACAGGCGGGCGAGGTCCTTGCCCAGGACGTGGACCTGACCGTGGCTGGCACGCTCCTCGCGCAGGAGCAGCCGCAGGAAGGTCGACTTTCCGGAACCGGACGAGCCCACGAGGAAGACGAACTCCCCCTTCTCGATCTCCAGGGAGACGTCGCGCAGGGCTGGGCGGTTCTGCTTGGGGTAGCTCTTGGAGACGTTGTCGAATCGGATCACGAGTGCACCACGGTCAGCCGGGAGTAGGTGTGCGTGACCATACGCGAATGAGGATGGCCCGCGCAGTTACCGACCGGCGTTGCGGCCTTTGTCCGGCTTTGACTGTCGGGGCAGGGCGGGCCCGGGGCACGGCCACCCAAGGGGACGCGCCGAATCCCGCGGGAGCTGGCACAGTGGGAGGGGGAACGGACGCGTCCCCGTGCACGTTGAGCGGAGAAGACCACTGAGAAGCATCACCGGGAAACCCCGGGAGTACGACTCGGCCGACGGCTCCGCCGTGCGGGAGGAGGAGAGCGCATGACCTACGACCGACTGGTGTGCGCCAACTGCGCGGCACCCGTCAGCGAGGGCCGGTGCCCCGTCTGCCGCAGCAGCCGTGAGCGCCTGCAGCAATCGACCGGCGGCCCCCTGGCGGGCATGAGCCCGGTGGCTCTGCTCGCGCTTCTGGCGGTCCTGGTGGCCGCTGTGGCGCTGTTGGCGGCTCACCAGACCGTGTAAGACCGTGTAAAGCGCCAGACAGAGCCCCAGCAGCCTCAGAGCGCCCCAGACGCACCAAGGGGTCCGGACACCATTCGGTGTCCGGACCCCTTGGTGCGTACTGTTACGTGCGGTTACACCGCTCGCGTACGGCTACGGCCACTCAGGCAGCAGAACGACCGTTGCCGACGAGGCGCGGCAGCATGCGGAAGCCGATTCCACCCGCGATCATCGTCGCGGCGCCGACCAGCAGGAACGTGGTCTCCGTGGCACCGGTCTCGGCGAGCTCCTCCTTGGCCTGGCCCTGCTCGACCGGCGTGGAGCCCGCGTTGTTGGTGTCGGTGTTGTCGGCGCACTCGGCACCCTCGACGTTCACGGTGCAGTCGCCGGAGCCACCGACGGTGCCATTGCCGTTACCACCGGCGGTGCCATTGCCGTTACCACCGGCGGTGCCGTTGCCGTTCCCACCGGCGGTGCCGTTTCCGTTCCCACCGGCGGTGGTGGCGGAGCCGCCGGACGTGGTGGCGGAGCCGCTGGTGTTACCACCGTCCGTGGCTCCACCATCGGTGGCGCCACCATCAGTGACACCACCATCAGTGACGCCACCATCCGTGACGCCACCATCCGTGACACCACCATCAGTGACACCACCATCAGTGACACCACCATCAGTGACGCCACCATCCGTGACACCACCATCAGTGACGCCACCGTCCGTGACACCACCATCAGTGACGCCACCGTCCGTGACACCACCATCAGTGACGCCACCATCCGTGACACCACCATCGGTGGTCCCGCCGTTGGTCGGGTCGGTCGGGCAGGAGGCGTCACCGGGGATGCACGGGTCGTCGCCGTTGCCCCCGTTCTTGTTGCCTTCGGAGTCACCGCCGACGCCGAGGCCGACCTCGACGCCTTCCCTGGAGACCCCGGCCTCAGCCTTGATCCCCACGACGTCCACACCGATACCGGCGGCCTGAGCGGCACCCGCGGCAGTCAGGGACGCACCGGCGGCGATCACCGCACCGGCGGCTATTCGTGCCACACGGACCCGCGTCTTCTTGGTCATCTGTGTGCTACCCCCAGTAGCTCTATGTCATTGATGCAGCGTCGAGGGGCATCGGCCGCTGGGGGCGCTTTCGCGTTCCCCACACACACGCCCCGGAAACACGCGTGCCGCGCCAGCCTTCCCCAGTTTTCCCGAACACGTCAAGGACGTTGCGCGTGCGATGCCCGGAATAGGGGGAGTTGACTGAGGCCAGGGCCTGTAACTGTGACGTAAAAGGGGAACTGGCGCCTCGAAGAGGGCAGTTCCCTTGTCGACAAAGCGAGTGAACGGCTCCCGTTCCGCTTGCTCCAGCGAACGAACGGCGCCGGATCCCAGAGGACCCGACGCCGTTCGGTCATACGAGAGTGCCGAGGAGCGGCTACTTCTCCTGCTGCTTGCGCCAGCGAATACCCGCCTCCAGGAAGCCGTCGATCTCGCCGTCCAGCACCGACTGAGGGTTACCGACCTCGTGCTCCGTGCGGAGGTCCTTGACCATCTGGTACGGGTGCAGGACGTACGAACGCATCTGATTGCCCCAGGAGTTGCCGCCGTCGCCCTTGAGGGCGTCCATCTTGGCCTGCTCTTCCTGGCGGCGGCGCTCGAGGAGCTTCGCCTGGAGGACGTTCATCGCGCTCGCCTTGTTCTGGATCTGGGAGCGCTCGTTCTGGCAGGAGACCACGATGCCGGTCGGGATATGGGTGATGCGAACCGCGGAGTCCGTGGTGTTGACACCCTGGCCGCCGGGGCCGGACGCACGGTAGACGTCCACACGCAGCTCGGTCTCGTCGATCTCCACGTGGTCGGACTGCTCGACGACGGGGAGCACCTCGACACCCGCGAAGGAGGTCTGGCGGCGGCCCTGGTTGTCGAACGGGGAGATACGGACCAGGCGGTGCGTGCCCTGCTCGACGGAGAGTGTGCCGTAGGCGTAGGGCGCCTTGACCACAAAGGTGGTCGACTTGATGCCGGCCTCTTCCGCGTACGAGGTCTCGTAGACCTCCGTGCCGTAACCGTGGCGCTCCGCCCAGCGCAGGTACATACGCTGAAGCTGCTCGGCGAAGTCGGCGGCGTCGACGCCGCCGGCCTCGGCGCGGATGTTCACGAGCGCCTCACGCTCGTCGTACTCGCCGGACAGGAGGGTGCGGACCTCCATCTCGTCCAGTGCCTTGCGGACGGCCTGCAGCTCGGCCTCGGCCTCCACGAGGGTGTCCGGATCGTCCTCGGCCTCGGCGAGCTCGAAGAGCACTTCGAGGTCGTCGATACGCCCGCGCAGCGCCTCCGTCTTGCGGACCTCGGCCTGGAGGTGCGAGAGCTTGCTGGTGATCTTCTGCGCCGCCTCGGGGTCGTCCCACAGGGACGGTGCCGCCGCCTGCTCCTCGAGCACGGCGATGTCTTCCCTCAGCTTGTCGAGGTCCAGGACGGCCTCGATCGACCCCATGGTCGAGGAGAGGGACTTCAGCTCTTCGGATACATCGACGACTGCCACGGGTCCAGCGTAACGGCTGGGCGGAGCGTACCGTCCCGCCCGTCCGGGACAAACAGGTTCTTCAGGGTGCTAGGGCGTGTTGCGAAAGTAGCGCCGTCCGCCCGGAGGGCGGGGCTCGCGGCGTCTGGTGCGTGCGATCGCAAGGCGGAGGGTCGTCCTCGTACTGGACGTACTTGGATGAGTCCGACAACGCAGCGAGTGTGCGTGCTGGGGGCACCTCCCAGGCGAAGCTCTGGGGGAGTCGCGTGCCAGGCGGGACTTTCGCAACACGCCCTAGGGGGCCGACTGCTTGGAGTCCTGGGGCGGCACGCCTTCGTCGTCACCGCCGGTCGCGAGCCAGCCGCCGACCCCGACGGCCGCAGCCAGCGCCAGGCCGGCGATGCCGAGGGTGATCCGGCGTCTGCGGACCACCTTGTGGCGGGCGGAGCCGGGGCGGCGCTGGCCCGGGGTCCGCGGGGCGCGGGCCGTGCCGCGGGCGCCGCCGGCGAGCTCGTCCGGGCCGGGCACACGCATGGAGGTGTGGGTGTCCCGGTTGGAGTCCGTGGCCGCGCCGGGCACCAGCGGGACGGCCGCCCTGCGGGGCGTGCTGGGGATGGCGGGGTAGCCGGGTTCGTCGTCGGCGTCGAAGGACGGTTCGGCGTCCGGCTCGTCGACGTCGAGCGGGGGCATGCCCTTCAGCAGCGGCTGGAGGTCGTGCAGCCGGGCTGCGAGCTCGGATGCGCGCAGCCGGGACGCGGGCGCCTTGGCCAGGCACTGCACGATGAGCTGCCACAGCTCGTCGGGGATGCCGGGCAGGGGCACCACGGTCTCGGTGACGTGGCGCCGCAGGACCGCTCCCGGGTGGCCGCCACCGAACGGGGTGAAGCCCGCGAGCAGCTCGTAGAGGACCGTCGCGAGGGCGTAGATGTCGACGGCCGCTCGGGGCGGCAGGCCCTCGACGATCTCCGGGGCCAGATAATCGGGTGTCCCGATGATCCTGGTGGCCCGGGTGCGGCGCGGGGTGTCGATGAGCTTGGCGACGCCGAAGTCGGTGAGCAGCGCCGGGTGGGCGCCGCCGGGACCGAGCGGGCCCTCCATGTCGAGCAGGATGTTCTCCGGCTTGACGTCGCGGTGGACCACCCCCGCGGCATGGGCGGCTGCGAGGCCCTCGGCCACATCGGCGGCGATGGCGACCGCGGCAGCGGGCGCGAGCCGTCGCTCACGGTCGAGGCGGGTCCGCAGGTCCGTGCCGCGCACCAGGTCCATCACCAAGGCGAGGTCGTTGCCGTCCACGACCAGGTCCCGGACCCCGACGACCCGCGGATGGTCCAGCCCGAGCAGAGCCGTGCGCTCCTGGACGAAGCGCCCGACGAGCTCCTCGTCGGAGGCCAGGTCCTCACGCAGCAGCTTGATGGCGACAGGACCCTCGGGCCCCTCGCCCAGCCACACCGTGCCCGCGCTGCCCCGGCCAAGGATCTGGTGGGCGGTGTACCGGCTGCCGATATTCCGTGCCAAAACTGCTCCCTCAGCGGCTGGCGTTGCCCACAAACTACGCGGGTGTCGGGGGGTTCAGTGCCCCGAATGGCGTCAGCCGTCACTTCTGCGGGGCTATTTCCCAGCACGGATGTCGACAAAGCGACAGAGTCACTGCCCGGTGGTGCCCGTCCCGCCGTTGCCGCCCGTGCCCGGGTCCGAGCCCACGAGCTCCCCGATGAAGTCGCTCACCTTGCCGATGCCGTCACCGATGGCGTTCCAGTAGCTCGTGCCCGTGCCGATCCACTGCTGGAGGGGGGTGAGTTCCCAGATCAGCCAGCCCGCGACGAACAGCAGCACCAGGGTGAACAGGCAGCCCTTGAGACAGCCCAGACCGGGAATCCGCATCGGGTTGGCGCCGCGCTGGCGTGGCGGGCGCGGTTCGCGCTGCGGACGCTGGGCCGGCTGCTGGGGCGCCTGAGGCTGCGGCGGGGCGTACTGCTGCCGCTGCGGCGGGTAGTGCCGGGGTGGTACGGGGGCGTACTGCTGCGGAGGGGGCGCGTACTGCTGGCCGCGCTGCGGCTGCGGCTGGCCCTGGGGGCGCTGCCTCGGTCGCTGCGGAGGCTGAGGCGGTGGCGCCTGGCGCTGCGGGCGACGGCGCAGCGGGTCCTCACCCGGGTCCAGGTACTGGATCTGGGTCTGCTCGTTGCGGTCCCGGGCCGCCTGGAGCTGGGACTGCCACGGGTGCGGGTCCTCGGGTCCGGGCCCCTGGGGAACGGGTGGCATGACCGACGTCGGATCGGGCGCGCCGCCGTAGCCGCCGTTGCCGCCGCGCGGCAGGACGCTGGTCGGGTCGGCGTCGCCGCCCGGCCCACCGGTGTGCGGCAGGACGCTGGTGGCGGCCCCGGGGTCGTACTGCGCGGCGTTGCTGGGCAGCACCTGGGTGGGGTCGGCGGCACCCGGCGTCTGCGGGACGGCGGCGGGGTCGGGGTCGGGTGCCAGCAGCGCTCCGACGCCTTCCGCGGCCTCGATCTGCGCGGGCGTGGAGTGCACGCCGATCCCGGCGGCGACGGTACGCAGCCCGCGGGCGAGGTTCTCGGCGCTGGGCCGCTCCCCCGGCTCCTTGCGCAGACAGCGTTCGATGACCGTCCACAGCGGTCCCGGGACGGTCGAGGGGCGACGGGGCTCCTCGCTGAGGTGGCGGTGAAGCACCTCGAGCGCCGTGCCGCCGGCGAACGGCGGACGCCCGGTGACCAACTCGTACAGCAGAATCCCGGCACCGTAGATGTCGACGGCCGAGGTCTGCGGACGGCCCTCGGCGGATTCGGGGGCGACATAGGCGGGCGTGCCGACGAACTCGTGGGTACGGGTCAGGCCCGGGGAGTCCGCGAGGCGCGCGATGCCGAAGTCGGTGAGCATCGGGTGCATCTCGCCGTGGCGCTCGGCCAGCAGCACGTTCGCCGGCTTGAGGTCGCGGTGCACGACGCCGTCGGCGTGGCTGGCGGCGAGCGCGTCCGCGATCTGCGCGGTGAGCAGGGATGCCCCCACCGGGGAGAACGGGCCGCTGTCCCGGAGGTAGCGGTGCAGGTCGGGGCCATCGATCAGATCCATCACCAGGGCGAGCAGATCGCCCTCGACCACCAGGTCGCGCGTGCGGACGATGTTCGGGTGGGTGAGCCGGAGCAGCACGGAGCGCTCGCGCAGGAAGCGCATCACCACGTCCGCGTCGTTCGCGAGCTCTTCCTTGAGGACCTTGATCGCCACGGTCTCGCCCGGCTGGCCGGCGACGGCCGCCTCGGCTCCGGCGGTCTCCCGCTGGCGGGCTCGCCAGACGGTGCCCGTGGCACCGCGGCCGAGCGGTTCCTCGAGCAGGTACTTGCTGCCTACCGGCCGCACGTCATGCGCTCCCTGCTGATCGTGGTTCTGGTCGTACGGGTCGTACGAGTAGTACGGGTGGTACTGGTCACACTGGCCCCCGACCGCGTGTCCGACCCACTGTAGTGCCGCTGATCGGGTCAACGGCGGGCTCACCGGATGTGGACGGTGGGCCGGGTAAGACGCACCCCACGGGCCGATGGTTGCCGGGGGAGCACCGGGTCACCGCCGGGTCACTGCCTGGTCACCGCCGGGATCACCACCGCGTCGACCGCCGAACAGCTGTGCCGATGGCGGCAGAGGCGATCCCAACCAGGCACTTTTGCACCCAGAGCTGACCAATCAAGATCACTTGAGGCCGGGTGGCGGGCAAGTTGTCAGCGGCAGGTGCGAGGATGCCTCCAGCACGCCGTATGGGGTGGGGAGTACCCCGCGGCCGTGCCGACCTGCCGGGTGGGGGGATTCACAAGGCCGCTCCCCTGCCGGGCACCCCGCGCAGAAGGGACCGCTGACGGCGATGCAGATCCGGCTGACCGTCCTCGCGCCGCGCAGCGGCCAGTCCACACCATCCACGCCCCCCGCGCAGTCCGCCGCCACGCCAGGCCCGGCGTCCGCGCCGGAAGCCGCGAGACGCGCGTGTGACGTGCTCGTCACCGCTCCGGCCGGCACGGCGCTGGCCGCGGTGGCCTCCGGCCTCGCGGCGGCCGTGGCCGGTCAGGACGTCGGTCAGGTCGTGCTGTACGCGGGCGGCGAGCGACTGGACGCCCAGCGCTGCGCACTGGGCGAGCCCCCGCTGGTGGACGGGGCCGTGCTGGCCCTCCAGACCCCCGTCGAGGGCGACGCGGACGGCGAAGCCGATGCGGCGGCCCGGCTTCATGTGATCGCGGGCCCGGACGCGGGCGGTGTGCATCTCCTGCACAGCGGCCGGATAGTCATCGGGCGCGCGGCCGAGGCGGACGTCCCCCTCGACGACCCGGACGTCTCCCGGCTCCACTGCGCGGTGACCGTGGCCGACGACGGCCGGGTCACCGTCGCGGACCTCGGCTCCACCAACGGCACCACGCTGGACGGCTCCCCCGTGAGCTCCGGTGCGGTCAGGCTCTCCCCCGGCGCCCTGCTGCGCCTCGGTGAGTCCACTCTGCGGCTGGCACCGACGGCCGCGCCGGAGGCGCTGACCACCACCCCGGACGGAGAGGGGCACCTGCGGGTGCGCGGGGAGCCGGCCAGTGGTGAGGCGGGTGCCCCCACCCCCGAAGCGGAGCAGACCCATGACCCGGGCCCGTACGGCCATGACGGTCGTGAAAGCCATGATGGCCGTGAGCAGGGGGAAGCAGCCGCCGGGCGGCGGCCGGTCCCGTCCTGGGTCCGGGACGAGGTGACGATCCCCGGGCAGGTCCGGCGCGACACCGGCAGCGGGGCGCAGGGCGTGCCGCACGGCGACACCACCCACGGCAGCGGCATCTGGGCCGTCCCGACGGAGCCCGAAGCCCCGCTATCCGGTGATCGGGAACCAGCCGACGAGAGCCCCCCGGGCGGAAGACGCGGCCGGGGGGACGGCGGGTCGCGACGGCGCGGGATAGGGGCGTGGGCGCGACGGTTCACCGGCACCCGGGACGGGGTCGCCGCCGAAGGCGCGGCCGAGCCCGGAGAGCCGGTGGCTGCCGTCACCACCCCGCTGCTGGAGACCTGGCCCGACCCCGCCACCGTGCTGCTCAGCGCGCTGGGCCCCGGGCCCCGTCTGTGGGAGCGGCAGCCAGGGCACCCGGAGGAGCTCGTGGTACGGCTGGGCACGGTGGATCGCGCGGACACGCCGTCCGTACCGGTCACCGTGGGGCTGCGCGAGGCGGGATCGCTCGGTCTCGCGGGGCCCAGGGCCCGGCTCACCGGGCTCGCCCGGTCCGTCGTGGCCCAGCTCGCCGCGCTGCACGCACCCACCGGGCTGGAGATCGTGCTGGTCTGTGCGGACCGCGCGAAGGCGCTGGAGGAGCGCAAGCGGGACTGGAGCTGGCTAGGCTGGCTGCCGCATCTGAGGCCCGCGCACGGGCAGGACTGCCGGCTGCTGGTCGCCTTCGACCGGGACCAGGCCACCGCCCGGACCGCTGAACTGACCCGGCGGCTGGACGACGGCTCGCTCGGACCCGGCTGGCCGAGCGCCGACCGCCACGCGGTGGACGAGGCGGCGGCCCGCCACAGCGGTCCGCGCACCGTGCTGCTGCTGGACGGCGACCCTGGTTCGGCCGCGCTCCGTGAGACCACCGCGCGGCTGGCCGGAGCCGGAGCGGCCGCGGGCATCCATGTGATCTGCCTGGCCGAGACCCCGGCCGCGTCCCCGTCCTCGCCGGTCGCCGCCACCTACGAGGAGGCGTGTGCGGTGTCCCTCGCCTTCCGGGAATGCGGGGCGGTCGCGCTGCTGAGCGGTGATGTGGCGACGGCGCTGCGGCTGCTGCGTACGGCAGGAGGGCAGCCCGCGGGCCATGGCACGGTCGCGGCGGTGGACGCGGTCTCCACGGCCTGGGCCCAGCGCTTCGCCCGGGCGCTGGCGCCACTGCGCGCGGCCGAGCCGCACGGCGGGGGTACGGACTGCCCGGGCGCGCGGCCCATAGCGGCCCCGCTGCCGCGGTCGGCCAGGTTGCTGGACGAATTGGGCCTTGCCCGGGCCACGCCGACCTCGCTGATGGCCCGCTGGGCATCGGCCTCACCCGGCGCGGCGGTGCTGGGCGCGGGCCCGCGCGGACCGCTCGCGGTGGATCTCACCGCCGATGGGCCCCACGTGCTGATCGAGGGCCCGGCCGGCAGCGGCCGTACGGAGCTGCTGCACGCGATCGCCGCTTCACTGGCCGCCGCGGGCCGCCCTGACCAGCTCGGTCTGCTGCTCGTGGACGGCGCCGGCGGCGAGCGAGGTGACGGGCTGGCCGCCTGCACCGACCTCCCCCACGTCGGCGAGCATCTGGTCGCGGCCGATCCGGTCCGCATGCGCGCTTTCGCCCAGGCGCTCGGAGCGGAGCTGAAGCGGCGCGCCGAGCTGCTGGACGGCGAGAGCTTCAGCGAGTGGCACACCCGCCGCGCGGTCCCGGTGCGGCTGGTGGGCCAGCGTCAGCAGGGTCCGGCCGACGGCGGCGGCGCAGTCGGCGCCGGGAGCACTGGCACCCCTCAGGGAGGCGGGACCGCCGACACGGCAGCCGGACGGGCCGCGCCAGCCCCTTCTCTGTCCCGGCTGGTCGTGCTCGTCGACGACTACGACGCGCTGGTCGCCCCCGCGCTCGGCAGCCCCGGCCGGCCCGCTGCGGGTTCCGTCGTACGGGCGCTGGAGGCCGTAGCCAGGGACGGGGAGCGGCTCGGTGTCCATCTGGTCGCGACGTCCGCGCGTCCCGACCGCACTGCGGACACCCAGCTCGCGCGCGGCGTCCGGCTGCGGGTGGAGCTCGACGCCCCCGCGGTGTCGCCTGGTCCGGATGACCCCGTCCCGGGTCGCGGTCGCCTCGCCCATCCCGACGGTGCCACGACCCCGTTCCAGGCGGGCCGGGTGACGGGCCGTATCCCTCGTACGGCGACCCAGCGGCCCACCGTCGTGGAGCTGGAGTGGGAGCGGATGGGCGATCCGCCCACCCGTCGCCCGGTCCGCGAGCTGGGCAACGGCCCCACCGACCTGGCCCTGCTGGCCAGCGCCCTGGACCGCGCCGCCCGCTCGGTCGACGCCGCCCGGCTGCCCCGGCTGACCTCGTCCCCTGCCTGAGAGAGTCACCTGACTCTACGTCACGAGCCCATCACGATCGGCGGCTTGACGGCGATGGCGCTCTTGCCTCCCCTGGGCACCGGGCGTAGACCTGACAGCACGGGACGAAAGCGGTGCTGCCCGCGTCACGGCCGGGCGCGCCCTCCGGAAGCGCACGGCAGAGACGGGGCAGTGATGCGCTCAACGCGGACAGTCGCACGTGGTCGTACGCACAGGGGCACCAGGACGGCCAGGGCCGCCACCGCACTCGTCGCCACGGGGGTGCTCGCGCTCACCGGCTGCGGCGGCGACAGCGACGGCAGCAGTGCACCGGACCGGACAGGCGGCAGCGACTCCGCGCCCACGGTCCAGCTGCCCAGGCTGAACGGCCAGAAGCTCGAGGTCGCGGCGGTCTGGACGGGTCCCGAGCAGGAGAACTTCACCAAGGTCCTCAAGGAGTTCGAGAAGCGCACAGGCGCCAAGGTCACCTTCGTCCCCGCTCAGGACCCGATCGTGAACTTCCTCGGTACGAAGATCGCAGGGGGCAGCCCGCCCGATGTCGCGATGCTTCCGCAGGTAGGCGCGATCCAGCAGGCCGTGGACCAGAAGTGGGCCAAGCCGCTCGGTCCCGAGGCCAGGGCCCAGCTCGGCAGGAACTACGCCAAGGGCTGGCAGGACCTCGGCTCCGTCGACGGCACTCCCTACGGCGTGTACTTCAAGGCCGCCAACAAGTCGCTCTTCTGGTACAACAACGCGGTCTTCGAGAACGCGGGTGCCACCGTGCCCACGACCTGGAACGACCTGCTGAAGACCGCCGAGACGATCTCCGCCTCCGGAGTCACCCCGGTCTCGGTCGGCGGGGCCGACGGCTGGACGCTCACCGACTGGTTCGAGAACGTCTATCTCTCCCAAGCGGGCCCGGAGAAGTACGACCAGCTCGCCAAGCACCAGATCAAGTGGACCGACCCCTCGGTGACCCAGGCCCTGTCGACGCTCGGGGAGCTGTTCGGCAAGCCGTCCCTGATCGCCGGTGGCGCGGATGGCGCGCTCCAGACGGAATTCCCCAAGTCCGTCACCCAGACCTTCACCGGCGGCGACCAGCCCAAGGCGGCGATGGTCTTCGAAGGGGACTTCGTCACCGTCAACATCGCGCAGACCGACGCCAGGATCGGTACGGATGCAAAGGTGTTCCCGTTCCCCAGGGTCGGCGCGGAGCCGCCCGTGGTGACCGGTGGCGACGCTGCCGTCGTGCTCAAGGACTCCAAGGGCGCGCAGGCGCTGCTGACCTTCCTGGCCTCGCCGGACGCCGCGAAGATCTGGGCCGAGTCCGGTGGTTTCATCTCCCCCAACAAGAAGCTGGACCCGGCCGCGTACCCGAACGGTGTGCAGCGGGAGATCGCGAAGGCTCTGATCGCCGCGGGCGACAACTTCCGCTTCGACATGTCGGACCAGATGCCGCAGTCGTTCGGCGGGACTCCCGGCAAGGGTGAGTGGAAGGCGCTCCAGGACTTCCTGAAGCACCCGAAGGACATCGCGGGTACGCAGGCGCGGCTTGAGGCCGACGCGGCCAAGGCGTACAAGGACTGACGCCGCCGTGACCGCTCAGCCAAGCGAAGGGCCACGACGGGAACGGCGCTCGCCGAAGGCACGCAGGAGCGTGACCGGGACCCGGAGGCTGGTCGCCGCCGGCTTCCTGCTGCCGGCACTCGTGCTGCTGGGTGCGCTCGTGGTGTATCCGATCGGGTACTCGGTCTACCGCTCGTTCTTCGACAGGTCCGGGAGCGGGTTCGCCGGGCTAGGCAACTACGTCGAGATCTTCACCGACGACACCATCTTCACCGCCGTCAAGAACAACGCGATCTGGGTCGTGGTCGCTCCGACCGCGGCCACCACGCTCGGTCTGGTGTTCGCCGTGCTCACCGAACGGGTCCGCTGGGGCACCGCGTTCAAGCTGGTGGTCTTCATGCCCATGGCGATCTCCATGCTGGCCGCGGGCATCATCTTCCGGCTGGTGTACGAGCAGGACCCGGAGCGCGGCGTCGCGAACGCGGTCTGGGTGGGGGTGCATGACACCTTCGCCGAGTCGGCCGGCTTCCCGAACGCCCACCCCCTGCCCGCCCATCCGCTGGAGGCTGCGGGTGGCGGGGCGTTCATCACGAAGGACCCGGTCCCGGCGGGCGGAGCCGCGGTGCTGCTGCCTCTCGTAGGGGTGGCCCCCGCGAAGATGCCGGCCGACGCCCGGCCGGCCCGTACCCCTGCCCCGGAACCGGGGAAGATCACCGGCACCGCCTGGCTGGACTTCACCCGGGGCGGGGGCGGCAGGCCCAACACCGTCGACCCGCAGGAGCTGGGCCTCAGCGGCATCAGGATCGAGGCGGTGAAGGACGGCAAGGTCGTCGCCACGGCCACGGCGGGCGCCGACGGTACGTTCACTCTCCCCGCACAGGCGGACGGTGCCCGGCTCCGGCTGCCGGAGAGCAACTTCCGGGAGCCGTACAACGGAGTCGACTGGCTCGGTCCCTCTCTGGTGACCCCGGCGATCATCGGCTCGTACCTCTGGATGTGGGCGGGCTTCGCGATGGTGCTGATCGCCGCAGGGCTGGCAGCCGTGCCACGGGAGCTGCTGGAGGCCGCCCGGGTGGACGGGGCCAGTGAGTGGCAGGTCTTCCGGAGGGTGACCGTTCCGCTGCTGGCGCCGGTCCTCGCCGTGGTCATGGTCACGCTGATGATCAACGTACTGAAGATCTTCGACCTGGTCTTCATCATCGCGCCCGGCTCGTCCCAGGACGATGCGAACGTGCTGGCGCTCCAGCTCTACCGGTCCTCCTTCGGCACCGATGCCGACCTCGGCGTGGGCAGTGCGATCGCGGTACTCCTCCTGCTGCTGGTGATTCCGGTGATGCTGTTCAACATCCGCAGGATGCGAAGGGAGACGCGCCGATGACCGCGACGGGCCCGGACGGCGCCGGTGGCACGGCCGAGGCGGCCCGGAAGACCCATGCGTCCGCAAGCGCCCGGTCCGGGAGCGGGAGGCCCTCGCTCGCCTCGCGGATCGCCGCCCGCACGGGTGGTGGCGCCCTGCGGGTCGTCCTCGTCCTCGCCGGGCTGTTCTGGCTGATACCGGCGATCGGCCTGCTGCTCTCCTCGCTGCGCTCACCCGCCGACATCAATGCGAGCGGGTGGTGGGAGGTCTTCGCCCAGCCCGCCCAGCTCACCGCCGAGAACTACACCAGGCTGCTCCAGAACGACACCATCACCCACTCGCTGCTCGCCACGGTCCTGATCACCGTCCCAGCGACGGTCCTGGTCGTGGTGATCGGCTCGCTCGCCGGTTATGCCTTCGCCTGGATGGACTTTCCCGGGCGTGACTGGTGGTTCCTGGCAGTGGTCGCCCTGCTCGTGGTCCCGGTGCAGGTCGCCCTGGTCCCGGTCTCGAGGCTGTTCGGCGAGATCGGGATCTTCGAGACGACGGCCGGGGTGGTGATCTTCCATGTCGCCTTCGGCCTGCCCTTCGCGATCTTCCTGCTGCGGAACTTCTTCGCGGAGATCCCGAGGGAGCTGCTTGAGGCGGCCCGGCTCGACGGGGCGGGTGAGATCCGGCTGTTCACCCGGGTGGTGCTGCCGCTGGGCGCTCCGGCGATCGCCTCGCTGGGCATCTTCCAGTTCCTGTGGGTATGGAACGACATGCTGGTCGCACTGATCTTCGCCGACTCCGAGTCACCGCCGATCACGGTCGCCCTTCAGCAGCAGGTGCGGCAGTTCGGCAACAACATCGACGTACTGGCCCCCGGGGCGTTCGTCTCGATGGTGATCCCGCTGGTGGTGTTCTTCGCGTTCCAGCGGCAGTTCGTGTCCGGGGTGATGGCAGGGGCGGTGAAGTAGGGAGCGGGTCCCCGCCGGCCGGGCAGGTCCTCAGCTCTGGCGGGTGAGGGCCGCCACAGCCGAGGCCGCCAGGTCGTCCAGATAGCCCTCGGGCAGGTCACCCCGCACCACCACCAGCCGCCAGTACAGCGGTCCGACGATCAGGTCGAGGGCGCGGTCGGGGTCGGCCGACTCCGGGAGTTCGCCGCGCGCCACCGCGTCGCGAACCACGAGCGCCGCGACTCCCTGCTGGCTGTCGAACAGCGCTGCCCTGACCGCCTGGGCGATCTCCGGGTTACGGGCGGACTCGACCAGCAGATCGGGGATGACCTGGGACGCCACCGGGTGGCGCAGGGCGTGCGAGGCGACTTCGAGCAGCGCGCGGACGTCCCCGTACAGCGAGCCGGTGGCCGGGGCGGGCAGCCCCTGGGCGGCGAACGCCGAGACGAGGTCCAGGACCAGGGACAGCTTGGACTTCCAGCGCCGGTAGACCGCGGTCTTGCCGACTCCCGCCCGCCGGGCGATGCCCTCGATCGACATCCGGGCGAAACCGACCGTCGCCAGCTCCTCGAAGACGGCGGAGCGAATCGCCTCGGTGACGTCCTCCCGGAGCACTGCGGCTCCCGCGGGGGTGCGGCGTGGGTGTCCCGGCTCCGTGGTCATGTCCACGAGCATAACCCGTGACGACGAGACGGTTGCGTTGCGACGTCGTAACGCCCTACTGTCGCCGTAACGACGATACGGTTGCGTTGCGACGGTGAGGGAGCGTGTACGTGAGCGTGGGCAGCAGCCAGACGATCTCCAGACCGCCCGGGGCACCGGCGCCCGGCGACAGCCTGAGCGCGCTCGCCGCCCGGCACGGGCTGAAGGTCAGCGGCGCCCGCCCAGCGCTCCCCGAGTACGTCCGGCAGCTCTGGTCGCGTCGCCACTTCATCACTGCGTTCGCGACCGCCCGGCTCACCGCTCAGTACAGCCAGGCGAAGCTGGGCCAGGTCTGGCAGCTGATGACCCCGCTGCTCAACGCGGCGGTCTACTACTTCATCTTCGGAGTGCTGCTCAAGACCAGCCGCCATGTGTCCGACTTCGTGCCGTTCCTGGTCACCGGGGTCTTCATCTGGACCTTCACGGCCAACTCGATCACGACCGGGACGAGGGCCATCTCCGGCAACATCGGCCTGGTACGGGCCCTGCACTTCCCACGTGCCGCCCTGCCCATCGCGCTGGCGCTCCAGCAGCTCCAGCAGCTGCTGTTCTCCATGGGCGCCCTGATCGTGATCCTGATGGGCTTCGGGCAGTTCCCCAAGGCGTCCTGGCTACTCGCGCTGCCCGCGCTGCTGCTCCAGGCGCTCTTCAACACCGGGGTCTCGATGGGCATGGCGCGGCTCGCCGCGCGTACCCCCGACATCGCGCAGCTGATGCCGTTCATCCTGCGCACCTGGATGTACGGGTCCGGTGTGATGTGGAGCATCCACGCCGTGCTGAAGGGCCGGCACCTGCCGCACGCGGTGGAGCTGGCAATCCAGTGCAACCCGGCAGCCGTCTATATCGACCTCGTCCGCTTCGCGCTCATCGACAGCTACACGTCGGCCCAGCTGCCACCGCATGTCTGGGCGGTCGCCCTCGGTTGGGCCGTGGTCTTCGGGGTGGGCGGATTCGTGTACTTCTGGAAGGCAGAGGAACAGTACGGCCGTGGCTGACCACATCGCAGGGGATCCGCGGACACGGGACAGGATCCCCACCGTCGTCGTCGACGGTGTCCACATCACCTATACCGTCAACGGCGCGAAGAGCGCCCCGGGCCGTGGCGCCGCCACCGCCGCGCTGAGCCGGCTCCTCTCCCGGCGCCGGGACCCCGACGGCGGCGGGCGCAAGGTCCACGCCGTCAAAGGAGTCAGCTTCACCGCCTACAAGGGCGAGGCCATCGGCCTGATCGGCTCCAACGGCTCGGGCAAGTCCACCCTGCTGAAGGCCATCGCGGGGCTGCAGCCCACCGCCAAGGGCAGGGTCTACACCCACGGCCAGCCGTCGCTGCTCGGCGTGAACGCCGCCCTCATGGGGGATCTGACCGGCGAGCGCAATGTGATCCTCGGCGGTCTCGCGATGGGCATGACCCGCGAGGAGGTCCGCGAACGCTACGAGGAGATCGTCGAGTTCTCCGGGATCAACGAGAAGGACGACTTCATCTCCCTGCCCATGCGGACGTACTCCTCCGGTATGGGCGCCCGGCTGCGCTTCTCCATCGCGGCGGCCAAGAACCACGATGTGCTGCTGATCGACGAGGCCCTGGCGACGGGCGACGCGAAGTTCCAGCGCCGCAGCCAGGAACGGATCGCCGAACTGCGGGAGCAGGCGGGCACTGTGTTCCTGGTCAGCCACAGCAATGGCGCGATCACCCAGACGTGCGACCGCGCGCTGTGGTTGGAATCGGGGACGCTACGGATGGACGGGCCCGCCGCGGAGGTCGTCGCCGCGTACGAGGCGTTCACTCGCAAGAAGTAGCTCCCGGCACACGTACGGGCACACGTACTGAGGGGGCGCCCACCGCCGTGGTGGGCGCCCCCTCAGTCACTCCGAGCAGCGTCAGGTGTGTGCCCGCAGCAGCTGCCGCATCGTCCGCATCGCCACCGACAGGTTCGCCAGGTCGAACGTGTCCGAGCCCTGGATCTCCTCCAGCGTGGTCCGTGCCCTGCCCAGGATCGCCGCGTTCTTCTCCTCCCAGGCCGTGAAGCGCTCCTCAGGCGTGGCACTGCCGTTGCCCGCGGCCAGCACGTCCGAGGTGAGCATCGCGTGCGCCGCGTACAGGTCCTCGCGGATGGACGCCCGGGCCATGGACTGCCAGCGGTCGGCCCGCGGCAGCTCGATGATCCGGTCCATCAGCTCGGTGATCCGCAGCCGGTCCGCCAGGTCGTAGTAGATCTCGGCGACGGCCAGCGGGTCCTTGCCGGTGCGGTCGGCGATCGCCACGATGTCGAGCGTCGGGAAGGCCGAGGAGAACCCGGCGACCCGTGTCGCCAGCTCGTCGGGCACGCCCGCGGCCGTGAACTCCTCCAGCAGCCCCTCGTACCACTCCAGGTCGTCGCCCCGGAGCATCTTGGGCAGCTCGGCCCAGACCTGCTCGACGCCCGCAGCGAAGAAGTCGATCGTCTCCGTGAGCTCGAGCGGCTGCGGACGGTTGCCCAGCAGCCAGCGCGTGCCGCGCTCGACGAGCCGGCGCGAGTGGAGCCGGATACGGGTCTGGACGTCCGCCGCGACCTGGTTGTCGAGCGCCTCGACGGCGTCCCACACCCCACCGAGCCCGAAGATGGCGCGGGCCGCGGTCTGCGCCCGGACGATCTCCTCGATCGAGGCCCCGGTCTCCTCGCGCAGCCGGTGGAGGAAGGTCGATCCGCCCGTGTTGACGGTGTCGTTGACCAGGACGGTGGTGACGATCTCGCGGCGCAGCGCATGGCCGTCGACCGCGTCGGTGAACTTCTCGCGCAGCGCCTTCGGGAAGTACGCGTACAGCAGGCGCCGCAGATACGGGTCGTCGGGCAGCGAGGTGCCGATCAGCTCCTCCGCCACAGTGATCTTGGTGTAGGCGAGCAGCACGGCGAGCTCGGGCTGGGACAGGCCCTGCCTGTTGTTCAGCAGGTCCCGGATCTGCCGGTCGTTCGGCAGGAACTCCAGCGCCCGGTCCAGTGCCCCGTCCCGGCCCAGCCTGCGCATGAAGCGCTGGTGGGCGTGGAGCAGGCTCGGGGACTGTGCGACGGCGTTGGACAGGGCCACGTTCTGCGCGTAGTTGTTGCGCAGCACCAGCCTGCCGACCTCGTCGGTCATCTCGGCGAGCAGCTTGTTGCGCTGCTTGACGGTCATGTCGCCGTCCGCGACCAGACCGTTCAGCAGGATCTTGATGTTCACCTCGTGGTCGGAGGTGTCCACGCCCGCGCTGTTGTCGATGGCATCGGTGTTGACCCGTCCGCCGCCCCGGGCGAACTCGATCCGGCCGAGCTGGGTCAGGCCCAGGTTTCCACCCTCACCGACCACCTTGGCCCGCAGTTCGTCGCCGTTGACGCGGATCGGGTCGTTGGCCTTGTCGCCGACGTCGGGGTTGGACTCGGTGACGGCCTTGACGTACGTGCCGATGCCGCCGTTCCACAGCAGGTCCACCGGGGCCTGGAGGATCGCCTTCATCAGCTCGGCCGGGGTCAGCTTGGTGACGCCCTCGTCGATGCCGAGGGCCTCCCGGACGTGCGAGTTGACCGGGATCGACTTGGCGGTTCGGGGGTGGATGCCGCCGCCCGCCGAGAGCAGTTCCTTGTTGTAGTCGGCCCAGGAGGAGCGGGGCAGCTCGAACAGCCTGCGGCGCTCGGCGTACGAGACGGCCGCTTCCGGGTCCGGGTCGATGAAGATGTGACGGTGGTCGAAGGCCGCGACCAGCCGGATGTGCTCGGACAGCAGCATGCCGTTGCCGAACACGTCACCCGACATGTCGCCGACCCCGACGACGGTGAAGTCCTCCGTCTGGGTGTCGTGCCCGAGCTCGCGGAAGTGCCGCTTGACGGACTCCCAGGCGCCGCGGGCCGTGATGCCCATGCCCTTGTGGTCGTAGCCCGCGGAACCGCCGGACGCGAACGCGTCGCCGAGCCAGAAGTTGTAGGCGACCGCGACCTCGTTGGCGATGTCCGAGAAGGTGGCGGTGCCCTTGTCGGCGGCGACGACGAGGTAGGTGTCGTCCTCGTCGTGGCGCACCACGTCGTGCGGCGGCACGACCTCGCCCGCCACCAGGTTGTCGGTGATGTCGAGCAGCGCGGAGATGAAGGTCTTGTAGCAGGCGATGCCCTCGGCGAGCCAGGCGTCGCGGTCCACGGCCGGGTCCGGCAGCTGCTTGGCGACGAAGCCGCCCTTGGCGCCGACCGGCACGATCACGGTGTTCTTCACCATCTGCGCCTTGACCAGGCCGAGGATCTCCGTACGGAAGTCCTCACGCCGGTCGGACCAGCGCAGACCGCCGCGGGCGACCTTGCCGAAGCGCAGGTGGACACCCTCGACACGCGGGGAGTACACCCAGATCTCGTACGCCGGGCGGGGCGCGGGCAGGTCCGGGATGGCCTGCGGGTCGAACTTCATCGACACATAGCCGTGCCGTGTACCGCCGCCTGCCTCCTGGAAGAAGTTGGTGCGCAGGGTGGCCTTGATGAGGGTGAGGAAGGAGCGCAGGATCCGGTCCTCGTCCAGCGAGGCGACCTGGTCGAGCGCGAAGTCCAGCTCCTCGAGCAGTCCGTCGATCAGCTCCGTACCGGCGTGCTGGCGGTCCGGTGACATCCGGGCCTCGAACAGGTTGATCAGCAGCCGGGTGGTGTGGACGTTGTTGAGGAGGGTGTCCTCCATGTAGTCCTGGCTGAAGGTCGAACTGGCCTGGCGCAGGTACTTGGCGTAGGCGCGCAGCACCACGGCCTCGCGCCAGTTGAGCCCGGCGCGCAGCACGAGCGAGTTGAACGAGTCGTTCTCCGCGGCGCCCGTCCACACGGCGGCGAAGGCGTCCTGGAAGCGCTCGCGGGCGTCGTCGCCGAGGAAGTCCCCACCGCCGTTGCCACTGGGGAGCGGCATCCGCAGACCGAAGTCGTAGATCCAGGCGTGGGTGCGGTCGGCGCAGCGCAGCTCGTACGGGCGCTCGTCGATGACCTCGACGCCGAGGCGGTTGAGCACCGGCAGCACGACGGACAGGGAGACCTGCTCGCCGAGCCGGTAGATCTTGAAGCGGCGCTCACCGGGGGCGGCGCCGACCGGCTCGTAGAGGGAGAGCGAGAACTCCTTGCCGGAGCTGCTGAGCTGGTCCAGATGGGAAAGGTCGGAGACAGCGGCACGCGGGGAGTGGTCGGCCTTGTAGCCCTCGGGGAAGGCGTTGCCGTACTTGCGCAGCAGCTCGGCGGCGCGCTCCTCGCCCGCCTCGGCGTTGAGCGCCTCGGCGAAACCGTCGGCCCAGGAGCGGGCGGCCTCGACGAGCCGGGCCTCGATCCGGTCCTTGTCGGTGTCGGTGAGGTGGGTGAGCTCGCTGCCGGGTGCGACGCGCACGACGAAGTGCAGCCGGGTCAGCACCGACTCGGTGCTCATCAGGGTGAAGTCGACGCTGCTGCCGTCGAGCTCCTCCTTGAGGATTCCGGTCAGACGTTCCCGGACGGTGGTGTTGAAGCGGTCGCGCGGCAGGTAGACCAGGGCCGAGTAGTAGCGGCCGTACTCCTCCTGGCGCAGGTAGAGCCGCAGCCTGCGGCGCTCCTGGAGGTAGAGCACGCTGGTGACGATCTCACGGAGCTGGTCCGGCGGAGTCTGGAACAGCTCGTCGCGCGGGAAGGTCTCCAGGATCTGGAGCAGGTCGCGGCCGTCGTGGCTGTTCGGCGAGAAGCCGGCGCCCTCCAGGACCTCGACGACCTTGCGCCGGATGACCGGGACACGGCGGACCGACTCGGTGTAGGCGGCCGAGGAGAAGAGCCCGAGGAAACGCCGCTCACCGATGACGTTGCCCTTGTCGTCGAACTTCTTGACGCCGACGTAGTCGAGGTAGGACGGGCGGTGCACGGTGGAGCGGCTGTTGGCCTTGGTGAGGATCAGCAGCTTGTGCTCGCGGGCCTTGGCGCGGGCGTCGGCGGGGAGCCGGTTGAAGGAAGGGCTCACCGGGTGGCCGTGGGCGTCGTCGCCGCTGTGGTGCGGGTCGGAGCGGAGGATGCCGAGCCCGGTGCCGGGCACGGCGGACAGCGCGTCACCGTCCACGAGGTTGTACTCGCGGTAGCCGAGGAAGGTGAAGTGGTCGTCGGCGAGCCAGCGCAGCAGCTCACGGGCCTCGTCGACGTCCTCGTTGCGGATGTCCTCGGCGATGGGCTCGCGGGGCAGTCCTTCCGCGATGCGCAGCGCGGCCTCGCGCATCTTCTCCCAGTCCTCGACGGCCTCGCGGGCGTCGGACAGCACCCGCAGCAGGTCGGTGGTGATCTGCTTGAGGTCGGCGCGATCGGTCTCGCGGTCGATCTCGACGTGGATCCAGGACTCGACGAAGGCGTCGTGGGGGAGCGTGGCGCCGTTGGACTCGGCGCGGAGCACCTCGATGAGCTTGCCGGTGACGTCGCGGCGGACGGTGATCTGCGGGTGGATCACGACATGGATGCCGCGGCCCTGGCGGGTGAGCTCGTTGGTGACCGAGTCGACCAGGAAGGGCATGTCGTCGGTGACGACCTCGACGACGGAATGGCTGGAGGTCCAGCCGTTCTCCTCGACCGTCGGGGTGTGCACCCGGACGTTGGCCGTGCCCTGCGGGCGGTTCTCCGCCAGCCGGAAGTGCGAGACGGCGGCGCCGTAGACATCGACCGGGTCACGGTCGGTGAGGTCCTCGGGCGCGGTGTGCAGGTAATAGCGCTGGAGGTACGCGAGGAGCGTGGCCCGGTCAGGGCGCTCCCCGCCGTCGGACCCAGTCGGAAGTTGCCCCCCGCCCGGGCTGTTCTCAGCTACCCGAGCGGCCCTCTCGAGCAACTCGGCCTTGGCTTCGTCCAGCTTGGTCTGCATGTCCTCTGGCTCCTGTCGCGCGCCGTTGCGTGACGTAGGTGGAAACGTAGGCACAACGCCACGACGCGGGGTGTCCGGTCAGGGTCGACGCTATGCCGAAATGAGAGATGCCCGAGCCGCGTTCGGCCGATTCCGGCTGCGACGGGCCCGGGGTGTACCGCGGGCCGCGACTATGCGGGCCGCAGGGAAGATCAGCTCGCACCCGGCCGCTGTGGCGTCCCGGGCGCGGTCCCCCAGCTGTCACTGGGCGGAGCCCGTCGGGGGCTGCACTGCCCCCGCGGCGTATCGCGCTGATCACGGGACAAGGCTATCGCCCCCGACCCCGTAGCCGTCATGAGCCGTATGTGTACAAAAGCGGGGCCGGAAGTTTGACACTCTGGACAGCGACACATGGCCTCTTGGCAAACCCGCCGCGGATGGGCAGGTTGACCCCGTGGACCAAGGACCACAATCAACCCTGAAGCATTGAACAACCTCAGACCCGAACGATAGCGACAAATCAATACATCGATTCCGGGGAGCAGCAGCCATGACTGTGCAGATCCTGATCGTCACCGGCGACGCGGCCGAGTCACTCGAAGTGCTGTATCCGTACCAGCGACTCCGCGAGGAGGGGTACGAGGTCCATATCGCGGCCCCCTCGCGCAAGAGGCTCCAGTTCGTGGTGCACGACTTCGAGCCCGGCTTTGACACGTACACGGAGAAGCCGGGGTACACCTGGCCCGCCGATCTGGCGTTCTCCGAGGTCGACCCGGGCCACTACGCGGCGATCGTCATCCCGGGCGGCCGGGCGCCCGAGTACCTCCGCAACGATCCCGAGCTCCGCAAGATCCTCAAGTCCTTCTTCGACGCGGACAAGCCCGTGGCGCAGATCTGCCACGGCCCCCTGCTGACGGCGGCCGTCGGCAGCCTCACGGGCCGCCGCGTCACGGCATATCCGGCACTCGAACTCGACATGCAGTCGGCCGGCGCCTCGTTCCGCGACTCGGAGGCCGTGGTGGACGGCACCCTGGTGTCATCCCGGGCCTGGCCGGACCACCCGGCGTGGATGCGTGAATTCCTGAAGGTCCTGCGGGAGAAGGCCCCGCTGAGCTGACACGTCATGCGACACGAGGTCCGGCCGCCGTGCCCGCCGGTGGCCGGACCGGGCGCCGCGGGCCCGCCGAGCGGCGAACACGTGACGACCGGCGAAGGCCATGGCCGCCGTGCGGCCCGTCGCCGCCGTTACGCCAGCAGCTCCTCGGCCACCAGCACGGCCTCGGCGAGGGTGTCCACCACCGGGACCCCGGCCAGCCGCAGGCTGGCCGTACTGTGCGACCCACCGGAGTACAGCACCGCCCGGGCCCCCACATGATGGGCGGCGACGGCGTCGTCCACCGCGTCGCCGATCACCACGATCCGGTCCGCTTCGATGCCTTCCAGCGCCGCCAGATGGCGCACCATGTGCTCGGCCTTGCCGGTATGGGAACCGCCGATCCGGCCGTCGACCCGCGTGAAGCGCGCCTCGATGCCGTGCCGCCGCACGATGGGTATCAGGTGCTCATGCGGGGCCAGCGAGAGCAGCGACTGCGTACGGCCCGCCGCCTGGCGCCTCGCGAGCAGCTCGGCGGCACCCGCCGCGAGTCCGCAGGCGTCCGCGCGCTGCCAGTAGTGCCGGTGGAACACCTCGTCCATGACGGCCCACTCGGCATCCGAGGGGAGCCGGCCCATGAGACGTTCGTAGAACCGGGGCACCGGCACGCAGTACAGGTCCCGGTAGCGCTCCAGCGTGATCGGCTCCAGGCCGATCTCCGCGAAGGACGCGTTGGTCGCCTCGATGACGGCGTGGATGTCATCGAGGAGTGTGCCGTTCCAGTCCCAGACCAGATGCTCGCTGTGCTTCCCCATGGCAGGAAACGGTACCTTCCGGGTCCGACAGCGGCCTCCCCGTGCCGGTGTCAGCCAATGAGTCCGGGGATCTCCTGCACGCCGAACCACAGCAGCTCATGGTCCTCCGCGCCGTCCACGATGAACTGCGCGTCGTCGTCCCCGTGGTCGGCCGCGCCGAGCGCGCCGGCCGCCGCTGACACATCGGCTTCCGCCTCGACCGAGTCCACGTGCACCGACGCCGCCTTCTTCAGGGGCACCGCCGAGGCGATCCGCACCTCACCGAGCGAGGCCGAGCCGAGCCCGTGGTCCGGGTCGGCGACGGCGTCACCATCGGACACGTCGACGGCCACCACGACCCGGCGCCGGGGTGTACCCGGGTCTCCGGCCAGCAGTCGCAGCGAGGCGGCGGCGGCCCTGCTGAGCGCGGCGTACTCGAGCTCCTCGATGTCGTCGGAGACGTACCACTCCCGCAGCGCCGGCGTGACGGCGTAGGCCGTCAGCGGCCCGGAGCCCAGTTCACCCACTTTGTACGCCTCCGCGAGACCCGGGATGGTCAGGGGTACGTAGACGCGCATGGCCGGCCGCTTTCGTCGTCGGGTGAACACCTAAGGATACGTGCGCGATCCCCCGTCAGAGTGCCCCCGAGCCCGCCCCCCGGGGTCAGTCCGGCACCCTGGAAACCCCTTCCCTCAGGCTTCGCACAGGCCTCTGATCACCCTGATAGGTGATTCCCCGCGCCGCCGCGGGGAGAGGGGGCACCGCTTGCGACAGGTCCGTGACTCCGCGTAGACAACCCGCGACTGAAAGTTACTTGCGGGTATCGGAAGGAGCGACAGCCATGGACCACACCTCGGCCCTGAGTCACCCGCCCGGCAGGCGCCACGACAGCCGCGGCCCGGGCCGTCTCACACCACGCCGCACGGGGGTGGCTGGAGCGAGATCCCGGCTCCCCCGCTACTGGTTCGCGGAGCGCCTGCTCGCGGTGCTCAGTGGCACCCGCCCGGTCCACTGGATGCTCGGCCACACCGTGGGGGACGGCTATGAGCATCTGGTACGCCTCGCCCCGGGCACCCCGCTGGCCGCGAACGGTGTGCGGCCGGTGCTGCGGCACTGCGACGAGTACATCCCGCGGCCCGGAGTCATCGAGGCCTTCGCCCGGATCGGCACGGGCGACCGGGTGTCGGCCATGGCGTTCCGCCTGGAACGGGGCCCCGACCTGCGCTGGCGCTGCGCGGCGATTGAGCTCGGCGGCGAGCGGATCGTCGTCGATGCGTAAGACGTAGGAAGGGAGCGTGAGGCAAGGGCAGTGACGGCCGTGGGCCGGACACCGGCTGCCCCGCCGCCGCAAGAAGTAGTCCCGCACGGGGATCCAGTAACGGGACCCGTGAAGGGCAGTGACGGCCGTGGGCCGGACACCGGGCAGCCGGTGTCC
>NZ_JBEYBS010000037.1:0-46618 GCF_040632375.1 Streptomyces sp. NPDC019396
GGGGACCCGCGCTGGATCGCGTCGTTGGCGGGCTTGGCGACCTGGGCGGCGGCGTTGCCCGCGTCGACCGCGGCCTGCGCGGTGACATGGGCGAAACCGGCGGCCTTCGCCGAGGCCGCGAGGGCCTTGACGGCCTCCTTGTTCGCGTTGTCCGCCTCGGATTTGGCGGTCTTGGCTTCTTGCTCTGCTTGGTCGGCTGCCTTGACCGCGTAGTTTGCTTCGGTGGATGCGTGCTGGGATGCGTTGATGGCGTCGGCGGCGGCGCCGGTCGCGGTCCTGACGGCGGCGTCGGCGCGCAGCTTGGCGGCCTGGGCGGCGTCCGCGTTCGAACGTGCCCGCTTGGCCGCCGCTTCGGCGCGGGTGGCCGCGGCGTCCGCCTCGGCCGCAGCTTGCGTTGCAGCATCCGCCGCTGTCCGGGCCCGGCCGGCTGCCGCTTCGGCGTCGTCCGCGTGCTGGTCTGCTTCGTTAGCAGCCGCGCGAGCCGCGTCCGCCGCGTCGCCCGCTTCCAGGGAGTCAGCGTAGGCACCCTTGGCATCAGCTTTGGCGCGTGTGGCGTCGGCCCTCTGCTCGGCGTCCCAGGCGTCGTCCCGCTTGGCCTTGGCGTTGTCACGGGCCTTGACCGCGTCGTTCTTCCGCGCGAGGGCGGTCGACTCGGCGGCCTCCGCCTTCTCCTTGGCGTCCTGCGCGTTCGCCGCCTCGGCCTGCGCGGTCTTCTTGTGCTGGTTGGCTTCGGCCTGCTTGGCAGCGGCGGTCTCCTTCTCCGCCTTGGCCGTCTTCTCCTCGGCCTCGGCCGCAAGCCGCTTGGCGTGCGCGTCAGCAGCCGCCGCCTTCGCGTCCGCCTCCGCCTTCAGCGCGACGACAAGCTTCGCCTCCGCCGTCTCCTTGTCCTTCTTCGCGTTGTCCCGGTGCAGCTTCGCCGCATCCGCCGCCGCCTTCGCCTGCAACTCGGCCTTGTGCGCGGCCTCCTTACGGAACTCCGCGTTGACCTGCGCGGCCTGCGCCAAAGCCCGCTGCGCGATCGTGTCGCTGTCACTCGCGGAAGCACGGGTGGCCGCCTCAGCGGTCTCACCCGCCTTCACCATCGCCGTCAACGCGGCCACGATACCCTTGGTGACCTGTGCCTTCTGCTGACCCACCAGCAGACCACGACCCCGCGGCGCACCCGCCGCATCCGCGATCCCGTACGCCGCCTGCTCGGCCGCGTCCGACGCGGTGCCCGACTTCTTGGCGCTCTCCAGCTGCACCTTCAGCGCGGCCAGCTGCTTCTTCGCCGCCGCCTGCGTGTCGGTGACACCCTTCTTCGCCTTGTCGAACTGCGCTTTGTCCGGATAGGACAGACTGTCTGTGCCCTTGTGACCCGTCGGCTTGATCAGGAACTTCTGCGCACTGGTGCTCTTGCAGTCCCACAGCCGCGCGTCCGTGGCCTTGTCCAGGGTGCTGAAATCCAGGCACTTGCCCGTGGAGACGTTCTTCAGTGTCGTAGTGGCGCGTATGTCGCCCTGCCATGACTGGCTCTTGGACTTGTAACAGTCCGAGATCTGGATCTTCGTGCCGTTCGCGGACTTGCCCCCGGCTACATCCAGGCACTTCATCGAGCGCCCGTTGCGGATGTGGAGGTCGTCACCGGTGCCTTCGAGTTGCCAATCCTGATCGAAGCTGCCGTTGCAGGTGTAGATCTGAACTGCCGTGCCGCTGGCGTTGCTGTCACCCTCGACGTCCAGGCAGTTCCCCTTGGCACCGGGTACCTCGATCGCCACATAGCTGTCGCCGATCCAGCCCACGCCGCCCGCGGACCAGTAGTCCTGCCAGCGGGCCAGACGGTCGGCGATCCAGGAGTGGCCCAGCAGGTCACCCAGCGTCTTCGCACCTGCGGCCAGGGACTTGGTGGCGTCCTTGCCGGTAGTCAGGATCTGGTTGCGCTGGATCGCCTGGGAGGCGACCTCCTTCTGCCACTCCTGCGTGGCCGTGGTGGTCAGGACCCCCAGGACCTCGTTCGGGTCCATCGGGTCACGCCATGCGCAGGACGCGAAACGCGTCTTCAGGTCCTCCACCGCAATGCGATGCTCAGCCGTGCCCGGCTGCGGCGCCGCGCGCGGGAAGCCGCCGGAGGAGAGGAAGAGACGGGCGTTGTCCGCCCCCGTGGGCTCAAGAGACCAGTCGGACAGATGCTCGTAAGCACCGTGCTCGGCGCGCTGACGCTCCCACTCGGGCAGGGTCGGATCGGGGTCCTTGCCGTACAGCGGCGCGCCAAGGTCCTTGACGGCCTTGACCGTTGTCTTGTCGGCCCTGGGTGTGGGGTCCTCGTAGAAGTCGTGTTCGCTCTTCCAGAACCGGTCGGCGACCCAACTCGTCAGACCCGTCTGCTCATAGAAGGTGCCTTTGTCGTCCCCCGTTCCACCCGGGGGCTCGTCGAACTCCGCTATGGGGGGTTCTTCCAGCCCCTCAAGCGGCTTCTTCCAGCTACTCCAGAGTGAGTTGAGTGCGTCCATCTCCTTGGACGCGCTTTGCCGGTCCTTCTCGTACGCCTTGGCGAGCGGGGTGTCCTCCCAGTGCTCGCGGTTGGCCAGCTCGTGCAACTTGGCCTGCGACTGGTTCAGGCCGTCCTGCGCGGTCGCGGACATCGAAGCCCCGCCCAGGCGCAGTACGTCGGACATCAGACACTGGTCCTGCCGCAGCTGTTCCGCGGGAGTGTCCTCGTACCAGTCCCAGCTGTCGTCGACTGGGGCCATGCGGTCCCCGGCGTTCGGGCTGACCGCGCCAGGCTGGACGGCCACGCCACCGAGAACGGCCAGCGCGGCCACGGACGTGATGGCGGTGGTGAGGGCGGTGGATGAGCGTGATCTGGGGCTGAACAACCCCGGTCTGAATCGCAAAAGGGGCATCCTTCACAACGAACGTGAGCAGGCGGGGGCGACCGCCAGAAGAGAAAGGTGACGACAGACGCGGGTCAGTCAGCTGTTCCGGCGCAGGGGCACGGGCAGCAGGCGGCGGCGATCGAAGCCGCGTTCGCAGTGAGCCGGTCTCGCGACATGGCGATGCATCCCTCCCCGTGGCGGCACAGTCCCCCCGGCCGCCGAATGACGTGTGCGCGTCATGGTGGGGTGGTCAAGGCCCCATCCCGCGCGCGGCGTTCACCATAACCGCGGGTCAACGGGGCACGGCAAAGGGTATTCGGGAACGGTTGCGCCGTTCACGTCGCGCACCATGTGTAAATGCCAAGCTCACACCCGGAGTTACCTGTGTGAGGCATGTGAAGGTGACGTGTAGGTAACGAAGTCTTCCCGCCATGGGTCTGACCGGAAAATGCATATCTGTCACCAGGTGCTGCCGCAGCACGTCGCCTGTGTTCGCCGAGCGCGGCAGTCACTTGAACCGGAGTGCCCGGAGCCGTCGCAAGGACCGCGCGGTCGCATGCCCAGCGCCGAACCAGACGCAGCCCATGCAGCTGACAGCACCCCTCGAGCCTCCGCCGACGCGGACGCGGTGCGAGTGGCGCGTGGTCCCCTCTGGAGGTCCGGGTTGGCCCGGGTCGGGCGTCCCGCTGGGGTGCGGTGGGTCGGCCAGTACCTCCGTAACGGCGAAGGGGCGGTGCCCCGGTCCATGTGCGCGGACCAGGTCACCGCCCCTTCGCGATGGCAGGCGTCAGTGGTGCTTCTCGCCGCCCAGGTGGTGGACCCGCACCATGTTGGTGGTGCCGGGGATGCCGGGAGGGGAGCCGGCGGTGATGATCATGGTGTCGCCCTGGTTGAAGCGCTTCAGCTTCAGCAGGGCCGCGTCCACCAGGTCGACCATCGCGTCGGTGGTCTCGACGAACGGGGCGATGAAGGGTTCCACGCCCCAGCTCAGGGTGAGCTGGTTGCGGGTGTTCTCATCCGTCGTGAAGGCGAGGATCGCCTGCTCCGCGCGGTAGCGGGACAGGCGGCGGGCGGTGTCGCCGGACTGGGTGAAGGCGACAAGTGCGCGGCCGCCGAGGAAGTCGGCGATCTCGCAGGCGGCGCGGGCCACCGAACCGCCCTGGGTGCGGGGCTTCTTGCCGGGGACCAGGGGCTGGAGGCCCTTGGAGAGGAGCTCCTCCTCGGCTGCGGCGACGATCTTGGACATCGTCTTGACCGTCTCGATCGGGTACGCGCCCACGCTGGACTCGGCGGAGAGCATCACGGCGTCCGTGCCGTCCAGGATCGCGTTGGCGACGTCGGACGCCTCGGCGCGGGTCGGACGGGAGTTGGTGATCATCGACTCCATCATCTGGGTCGCCACGATCACCGGCTTGGCGTTGCGGCGGCACAGCTCGATGAGCCGCTTCTGCACCATCGGGACCCTTTCGAGCGGGTACTCGACGGCCAGGTCGCCGCGGGCCACCATCACGCCGTCGAAGGCCATGACGACGGCGTCCATGTTCTCGACGGCCTGCGGCTTCTCCACCTTGGCGATGACCGGGACCCGGCGGCCCTCGTCGTCCATCACCTTGTGGACGTCCTTGACGTCGCTGGCGTCCCGTACGAAGGACAACGCCACCAGGTCGCAGCCCATCCGCAGGGCGAAGCGGAGGTCCTCGACGTCTTTCTCGGACAGGGCCGGGACGTTGACCGCGGCACCGGGAAGGTTGATGCCCTTGTGGTCGGAGATGACACCGCCCTCGACCACGATCGTCTTCACCCGGGGGCCCTCGACCTCGACCACCCGCAGCTCGACGTTCCCGTCGTTGATCAGGACCTGGTCGCCCTTGGAGACGTCTCCGGGCAGGCCCTTGTACGTGGTGCCGCAGATGGACTTGTCACCGGGGACGTCCTCGGTGGTGATGGTGAACTCGTCACCGCGGACCAGCTCGACCGGTCCTTCGGCGAAGGTCTCGAGGCGGATCTTGGGGCCCTGGAGGTCGGCGAGCACACCGACGGGGCGGCCGGTTTCGGCCGCCGCCCTGCGGAGGCGGTCGTACCGCTCCTGGTGCTCTGCCTGGGTCCCGTGGCTCATGTTGAAACGGGCCACGTTCATGCCGGCCTCGATGAGCGCTTTCAGCTGCTCGTAAGAGTCGACGGCGGGGCCCAGTGTGCAGACGATTTTGGAACGGCGCATAAGGCGATCCTATCGGTTTGTTTCTAGCCGGAATATTCCGTCTGGTGAAAAGTACAAATGGGCGCTCTGCCGCTCAGGCGCGAAACTCTCCAGTAGGTGTGTTCCCGATGGTCGTGTGCCCGATCAGTGCGAAGGTCTGCCGGGCGATTTCCAGCTCCTCGTCCGTCGGCACCACTGCGACCGCGACCCGTGCGTGGGCCGGCGAGACGAGCCGCGGCTCACCCGACCGTACGGCGTTGAGCTCCGCGTCCAGCACAAGCCCCAGCTCCTCCAGACCGGCGATGGCAGCCTCCCGCACCTCGGCCGCGTTCTCACCGACCCCCGCCGTGAACACCACCGCGTCCACCCGGCCGAGTACCGCGTAATAGGCGCCGATGTATTTCCGCAGCCGGTGGACGTAGATCTCGAAGGCGAGCACCGCGGCGCGGTCGCCCTCACCGATCCGGCGGCGGATCTCCCGCATGTCGTTGTCGCCGCACAGCCCGATCAGACCGCTCTGCTTGTTGAGCAGGGTGTCGATCTCGTCCAGGGACATCCCGGCCACGCGGCCCAGGTGGAAGATCACGGCCGGGTCGAGATCACCCGAGCGGGTGCCCATGACCAGCCCCTCCAGCGGGGTCAGCCCCATCGAGGTGTCCACGCAGCGCCCGCCCGCGACCGCCGAGGCCGAGGCGCCGTTGCCCAGGTGCAGCACGATGACGTTGACGTCTTCGGGTGACCTGCCGAGCAGCTCGGCGGCCCGGCGCGAGACAAAGGCGTGCGAGGTGCCGTGGAAGCCGTAGCGCCGGATCTGGTGGGCGTCCGCGGTTGCGGTGTCGATCGCGTACCGCGCCGCGTGCTCCGGCATCGTCGTGTGGAAGGCGGTGTCGAACACCGCGACCTGCGGCAGATCCGGGCGCAGCGCCCGGGCGGTGCGGATACCGGTGATGTTCGCCGGGTTGTGCAGCGGCGCCACGGGGACGAGGCGCTCGATCTCCGCCAGCACCTCGTCGTCCACCACGGTGGGCGCGGTGAACCGCTGCCCGCCGTGCACCACCCGGTGGCCGATGGCGGCGAGTTCGGGGGAGTCCAGGCCGAGGCCGTCCTGTGCCAGCTCCTCGCCCATGGCCTTCAGCGCAGCGCCGTGGTCGGGGACGGGATCGGTACGCTCGCGCGTCCCGGCGTTCGGGCCCGCGGGTGCGGTGTGGACCAGCCGGGAGGTCTGCTCGCCGATGCGTTCGACCAGGCCGACGGCGAGCCGGGAGCCGTCGCGCATGTCGAGCAGCTGGTACTTGACCGAGGAGGAGCCGGAGTTCAGGACCAGGACGCGGGTCGCGGCAGGCGTCGTGGAGGCGGTGGAGGCAGTGGTGGCGGTCATGCGGGCAGCTCCTGGGCCTGGGACTGGATCGCGGTGATCGCGACCGTGTTGACGATGTCGCTGACCAGAGCGCCCCGCGAGAGGTCGTTGACCGGCTTGCGCAGTCCCTGGAGCACCGGTCCGACGGCCACGGCCCCGGCCGAACGCTGCACCGCCTTGTACGTGTTGTTGCCGGTGTTGAGGTCGGGGAAGACCAGCACCGTCGCCTGGCCCGCCACTTCGGACCCGGGCAGCTTCGTCGCTGCGACGGACGGCGCCACCGCGGCGTCGTACTGGATGGGACCCTCGATCTTCAGCTCGGGGTGGCGCTCCCGCACCAGCTTCGTCGCCTCGCGCACCTTGTCCACGTCGGCGCCCGAGCCCGAGCTGCCGGTGGAGTACGACAGCATCGCGATCCGCGGCTCCACGCCGAAACGCGCCGCGGTGGCCGCCGACTGCACGGCGATGTCGGCGAGTTGCTCGGCGTCCGGGTCCGGGTTGACCGCGCAGTCGCCGTACACCAGCACCTTGTCGGCGAGGCACATGAAGAACACCGAGGACACGATCCCGGCGCCCGGCCTGGTCTTGATGATCTCGAAGGCGGGGCGGATCGTCGCCGCCGTGGAGTGCACCGAACCGGACACCATGCCGTCGGCCAGGCCCTCCTGGACCATCAGGGTGCCGAAGTAGTTGACGTCCGCCACGACGTCGTGCGCCAGCTCCACGGACACACCGCGGTGGGCGCGCAGCTGCGCGTAGCGCTCGGCGAAACGCTCCCGCAGCTCGGAGCGCACCGGATCGATGATCTGCACGTCGCCGAGGTCGATACCGAGGTCGGCGGCCTTCTTGCGGATCGCCTCGGCGTCACCGAGCAGGGTCAGATCGCAGACGTTGCGGCGCTGCAGGACATCGGCCGCGCGCAGCACGCGCTCCTCGGTGCCTTCGGGCAGCACGACCCGGCGCCGGATGGCGCGGGCCTGCTCCAGCAGGTCGTGCTCGAACATCATCGGGGTGAGCCGGCCGGTGCGCGCGACCTCGACCCGGGCGAGCAGGCCGGCCGTGTCGACATGGCGCTCGAAGAGCCCGATCGCGGTCTCCGCCTTGCGGGGTGTGGCCGCGCTCAACCTGCCTTCCATCGCGAAGAGTTCGACAGCGGTGGGGAAGGAACCGCCGGGCACCGAGATCACCGGGGTGCCGGGTGCGAGCCGGGAGGCCAGGGTGAGGATCGAGTCGGCGGGCCGCTCGTCGAGGGTGAGCAGCAGACCCGCGATGGGCGGGGTGCCCGCGGAGTGCGCGGCGAGCGCCCCGACCACGAGGTCCGCGCGGTCACCCGGCGTGACGACCATGCAGCCGGGTGTCAGGGCCTTGAGTAGGTTCGGCAGCATCGCACCACCGAAGACGAAGCCGAGTGCGTCCCGGGCGAGCCCCGAGTCGTCCCCGAGCAGCACCTTCGCCCCCAGGGCCTGGGTGACCTGGGCGACCGTGGGCGCGGCCAGTGCCGGTTCGTCGGGTATCACGTAGCACGGGACGGGTACGCGGGCGGCCAGCCGCTCGGCGATCGCCTCGCGGTCCTGCGGCGCCACCCGGTTCGCGACCATCGCGAGGATGTCGCAGCCCAGGACCTCGTAGGCGCGGTGGGCGTTGCGGGTCTCCGCGCGTACCGACTCCGCCGTCTGGCCCTTGCCGCCCACCACGGCGATCACGGACGCGCCGAATTCGTTGGCCAGCCTGGCGTTCAGCGCGAGTTCGTCGGGGAGTTGGGTCTCGTGGAAGTCCGTGCCGAGCACGAGCACCACTTCGTGGTCCCGTGCCACCGAGAGGAACCGCTCCACGAGCTGGGACACCAGCTCGTCAGTGCCCTTCTCGGCCTGGAGAGCGGCGGCATCGTCGTAGGTCATGCCGTACACGGAAGCCGGATCCTGGGAGAGCCGGTAGCGGACGCGCAGGAGATCGAACAGCCGGTCGGGCCCGTCGTGCATCAGGGGCCGGAACACGCCCACGCGGTCCACCTGCCGGGTCAGGAGCTCCATCACCCCCAGCTCCACCACCTGCCGGCCGTCGCCGCGGTCGATCCCGGTCACGTACACGCTGCGCGCCACGCGTGATCTCCTGTTCCTGCCTCGAGTGCGGTGTGTCGTCCTGGGCGTGTGCCACCGGCAATCTGACGTGCGGGAACACCCCCGATAGGGTGGCATCGCCCTCTTGACAGTACCCCCGGGCGTGGGTAGAGCGCCCGCCGCGTGCCACTGGAGTGCGCCGGCGGCCCGGCGTGGAAGAATCGACAGTGGCGCTCTATGCACGAGTGATGCTGCATGCACCGGCGATCGGAAGATCGGGAGAGACGGCACGATGCGTATCGGAGTCCTCACCGCCGGCGGCGACTGCCCGGGCCTGAACGCAGTGATCCGGTCGGTCGTGCACCGCGCCATGACCGGCTACGACGATGAAGTCATCGGTTTCGAGGACGGGTTCAAGGGCCTCCTCGACGGTCACTGCCGCTCCCTCGACCTCGACGCCGTCAGCGGCATCCTGGCTCGCGGCGGCACCATCCTCGGCTCCGCACGCCTCGAACGCGCCCGGCTCCGGGAAGCCGCCGAGAACTGCGCCGAGTTGGCTCTTCGGTACGGCATCGACGTGCTGATCCCGATCGGCGGCGAGGGCACCCTCAGCGCCGCCCGGATGCTGTCCGAGGCCGGGATGCCCGTCGTCGGAGTGCCGAAGACCATCGACAACGACATCTCGGCGACCGACCGCACCTTCGGTTTCGACACCGCGGTGATGGTTGCCACCGAGGCGATAGACCGCCTCAAGACCACAGCCGAGTCACACCAGCGGGTCATGGTGGTCGAGGTGATGGGACGGCACGCGGGCTGGATCGCGCTGGAGTCGGGAATGGCGGGCGGCGCTCACGGGATCTGTCTGCCCGAACGCCCCTTCGAGGTCGACGACCTGGTGAAGATGGTCGAGGAACGCTTCGCCCGCGGCAAGAAGTTCGCGGTCATCTGCGTCGCCGAGGGCGCGCACCCCGTTCAGGGCTCCATGGACTACCGCAGGGGTGAGATCGACCAGTACGGCCACGAGCGCTTCCTGGGCATCGGCGGACGCCTCGCCGTCGAGCTGGAACGCAGACTCGGCAAGGAGGCCAAGCCCGTGATCCTGGGGCATGTCCAGCGCGGCGGGGTGCCCACCGCGTACGACAGGGTGCTCGCGACCCGCTTCGGCTGGCACGCCGTGGAGGCGGCGCACCAGGGCGACTTCGGCAAGATGACCGCGCTGCGCGGCACGCAGGTGGTGCTGGTGCCGCTGGCGGAGGCCGTCACCCGGCTGAAGACGGTGCCGCAGGACCGGGTCCACGAGGCGGAGTCGGTCTTCTGAGTCGGTCTACAGGGCCCGCACGGGCCCCGGCATCCAGCCGGGACTTGATCGGGTTGCGCCGATCACTCCCCCGCGTCCGCATGCCGGTACGGGCCCGGGGCGGGCCGTGTGGTCACCGGCCGGACGGGAGCCAGCGGTACTGGAGCTCGGGACGGCCGATCTGCCCGTACTGCGGACTGCGGTCCGCCCGGCCCGACGACACCAGGTGTTCCAGATAGCGGCGTGCGGTGATCCGGGAGATCCCCACGGCGCTCCCGGCCTCGGCGGCGGTGAGACCACCGGGGGAGTCCCGCAGCGTACGGGTGACGGCCTCCAGCGTGGGGCCGCTCAGACCCTTGGGGAGCGCGGCGGGCTGCGGCGTGCGCAGGGTCGCGAGAGCCCGGTCCACATCGTCCTGGCCGGCGGCCTCGCCCGCGGTGGCGCGGAACTCGGCGTACCGGACGAGGCGGTCGCGCAGGGTCGCGAAGGTGAACGGTTTCAGGACGTACTGGACCACCCCGAGCGACACACCCTCGCGGACGACGGCGAGGTCACGGGCAGAGGTGACGGCGATGACATCCGCCGCGTGGCCCGCCGCCCGGAGCGAACGCAGCAGCTGGAGCCCGTGCCCGTCAGGGAGGTACAGATCCAGCAGGATCAGATCGACGGGGGTCCGCTCGAGCAGCCGGTGCGCCCCGGCTCGCGAGTGGGCCACCCCGGCGACGCCGAATCCGGCCACGCGTCCGACGTAGAGCGCGTGCGCGTCGGCCGCGACGGGGTCGTCCTCGACGACGAGCACGCGGACGTTCTGGGCGCTCATACGCTCACCCTCCTGACCCCGTCGGCTCTCCGGCGTGCAAGGGCAGCCGTACGGTGAACCGGGCGCCGCCGTCCGGGCCCCGGGCGATCTCCACGGTGCCGCGGCCCCGGTGCGCGGCCTGACGTACGAGGGCGAGGCCCAGGCCCCTGCCCGGCCCCCGGGTCGACCACCCGCGCTCGAACACGGCGTCCACGTCCGCCGATCGCACCCCCGGACCGCTGTCGCCGACGCACAGGACGAGTTCGCCCACGTCGGCGCGGGCGGAGACGGTGACACGCGCCCGCGTCGACGGGGACGCGCCCGTACGCGCACCGGGCTCCTCCTCACCGGCCGGTGGGTCCGGTGCCATCGATGCCGCCTCCACCGCGTTGTCGATGAGATTGCCCAGGATGGTCACCAGATCGCGCGGCGGCAGCCACGGTGGCAGCACCCCGTCGTCGATACGGCTGTCCTCGGTGAGGACCAGCTCCACACCGCTCTCGTTGGCCTGGGCGGCCTTGCCCAGCAGAAGGGCGGCGAGCACCGGTTCTCCGACCGCGCTCACCACGCGGTCCGTGAGTGCCTGGGCCAGCTCCAGTTCAGCGGTCGCGAACCGGACCGCCTCGTCCGCGCGGTCCAGTTCGATCAGCGAGACCACGGTGTGCAGGCGGTTCGCGGCCTCATGGGCCTGGGCGCGCAGTGCCTGGGTGAAGCCCCGCTCCGAGTCCAGCTCGCCCGTGAGGGACTGGAGCTCGGTGTGGTCCCGCAGGGTCACCACCGTGCCCCTGCGTTCCCCGCCGACCACCGGCTGGGTGGAGACCACCAGCACGCGGTCCGCGGTCAAATGCAGCTCGTCCACCCGTGCCTCGCTGGCCAGCAGAGCGCCCGTGAGTCCCGGCGGCAGGCCGAGTTCGGCCGGGCCGCGTCCGACGGCACCCGGACCGAGGCCCAGCAGTTCCCGTGCGCCGTCGTTGATCAGCGCGATCCGCCGCTGCCCGTCCAGCATCAGCAGCCCTTCGCGCAGCGCGTGCAGGGTAGCCTCGTGGTAGTCGTGCAACCGGCTGAGCTCGGCCGCGTTCATCCCGTGCGTGTGCCGCCGCAGCCGGGCGTTGACCACATACGTGCCCGCACCGCCCAGCACCAGCGCGGCTCCCGCCATCCCCAGCAGCGCGGTGAGCTGCTGACGCACCTGCGCGCTGATCCGGTCGATGGTGATGCCCGCGCTGACGAGTGCGACGATCCGGCCGCCGTCCCGCACCGGGGTCACCGTCCGCACCGACAGCCCAAGCACACCCTCGTGGGTCTCGGAGAAGGTCCGGCCGCGCAGTGCCTCGTCGGTGTGCCCGATGTAGGTGCGGCCGATCTGCTGCGGCTCCGGATGCGTCCATCGGGTCCCGTTCGGCGCCATGATCACCACGAAGTCGACGCCCGAGTCCCTGCGGACCCGCTCCGCGTAGGGCTGGAGCGCTTCGCTGGGGCGCGCCACGCCGCTGTCCGCGCCGCCTGCCGCGCCGTCCGCCGGTCGTCCGCGACCGGTCGTGCCGGCGGCGGCCGTCGGCGTGACGGCCTGCCGCGCCGTCGCGACGACCGACGGCGAGTCGGCCACCGCCGTCGCGGTCGCCACCGTCTGCCGCCGCGCGGTCTCCTCCGCCTGGTCCCGGTCGGTGAGATACGCGAATACGGCGCACCCGGCCACGACCGCGGCGACCAGGACGACCTGCATCGCGAAGAGCTGGCCGGCGAGGCTCCGCGGTCGGGGGCGCCTTATGTGCATGCCGTAAGTCTGCACGGCCGCTTTCGTGTGAACGAAACGTACGCAAGGGTGACCGGCGTCACAGCGTGGTGGATAGTCGCGGCAGTCCAACGGGACGTGGACATTCACCAGGCCGAGGAGGAATCCCCGTGGCAACCGCACCAGCAACCGCACGGCGGGACCGTACGCACTACCTGTATCTCGCCGTCATCGGTGCCGTCGCCCTCGGCATCATCGTGGGCTTCGCGGCCCCCGGCGTGGCCGTCGAGCTCAAGCCGTTGGGCACCGGCTTTGTGAACCTGATCAAGATGATGATCTCCCCGATCATCTTCTGCACGATCGTGCTCGGCGTGGGTTCGGTCCGCAAGGCCGCCAAGGTCGGCGCGGTCGGGGGGCTCGCCCTCGGCTACTTCCTGGTGATGTCCACCATCGCCCTCGGGATCGGCCTGGTCGTCGGCAACATCCTGGAGCCCGGTTCCGGCCTTCATCTCACCGAGGCCGCGAGGGCCGCGGGCGAGAAGCAGGCGGCCGGCGCCGGCGAGGGCACCGTGGACTTCCTGCTGGGGGTCATCCCGAAGACCCTGGTGTCCGCCTTCACCGAGGGCGAGGTCCTCCAGACACTGCTGGTCGCCCTGCTGACCGGCTTCGCCCTCCAGGCCATGGGCACGGCCGGCGAGCCGGTCCTGCGCGGCATCGGCAACATCCAGCGCCTTGTCTTCCGAGTCCTCGCGATGATCATGTGGGCCGCTCCGGTGGGGGCCTTCGGCGCGATCGCCGCGGTGGTGGGCGAGACCGGTGTCGACGCCCTGAAGTCGCTCGCCGTCATCATGATCGGCTTCTATCTGACCTGCGCGGTCTTCGTGCTGGTGGTCCTGGGCACGCTGCTGCGGCTGGCCGCCGGGGTGAACCTGTTCGCGCTCCTCAGGTACCTGGGCCGGGAGTTCCTGCTGATCCTCTCCACCTCGTCGTCGGAGTCCGCGCTGCCGCGCCTGATCGCGAAGATGGAGCATCTGGGTGTCTCGAAGCCCGTGGTCGGCATCACCGTGCCGACCGGCTACTCCTTCAACCTGGACGGCACAGCGATCTATCTGACGATGGGCTCGCTGTTCGTCGCCGAGGCGATGGGCACCCCGCTGTCGGTGGGCGAGCAGATCTCGCTGCTGGTCTTCATGGTCATCGCGTCCAAGGGCGCGGCGGGCGTCACCGGAGCCGGACTGGCGACACTGGCGGGCGGCCTCCAGTCGCACAAGCCCGCGCTGGTCGACGGGGTCGGTCTCATCGTCGGCATCGACCGCTTCATGAGCGAGGCCCGTGCCCTGACCAACTTCGCGGGGAACGCGGTGGCGACCGTGCTCATCGGCACCTGGACCAAGGAGATCGACAAGGAGCGCGTGGCCGAGGTGCTCGCCGGGCGGGCACCGTTCGACGAGCGGACCCTGATGGACGACCATGCGCCCGCGTCGGTGGGTGACGTACCGGAGCAGCGCGAGGAGCCGGTGCCGACGGCGCCGGTCGCGAAGGTCTGAACCCGCTGAGGGCCCCGGCGCCGACGCGCCGGGGCCCGTCGGGGTGTTCAGACCGGGAACGAGAACAGCGCGCAGGTCGTCGTCCCGTGCGCGTACAGCTTCCCGTCCTCGACCCCCACGACCCGGCGCTCCGCCGTGGCCGTCGTACGCCCCACGTGCAGCGCCGTTCCCGTGACCCGCAGTGGCGGATTCGGCTCCGGACTGTCCGCGATCCTCGACGTGCTGCACTCCGCCAACGCCATGCGCGGTGAGCTTCCGCAGCCGCCGCCCGAGTGGGACATCCGCACGGTGGGATTCCGCCGCCGGGTGAGCACCGGGGTGGGCCGCACCGTGCCGACGGAGCCGGTCGAAGCCGTCCGCGAGAGCGAACTGCTGATCGTGCCCGCGGTCACCGAGCGCCGCCCCGCGAGCCTGGTCTCGTACGTGTCCGGGAACGGGGCCCGCGCGGCACGGGGCCTGCTCGCCGAGGTCCGGTCGGCGGGCACCCCGATCGCCTCCGCCTGCACCTTCCTGCTGGCGGAGTCCGGTGTGTTCGACGGGCAGCGGGCGACGACGAGCTGGTGGCTGTCACCGGTGTTCCGGGCCCGCTACCCGGCCGTCGACCTGGACGAGACGACCATGGTCACGGTGTCCGGAGGCATCACCACGGCGGGCGCCGCCTTCTCCCACCTCGATCTCGCCCTGTCGATCGTCCGCACGGCCAGCCCCGCCCTCGCGGACCTCGTCTCCCGCTACCTCGTGCTCGACGACCGCCCCTCCCAGGCCGCGTACACCATCCCCGCCGCGCGCGCCCAGAGCGATCCCACCGTCGCGGCCTTCGAACGCTGGGCCCGTGAGCACCTCCACGAACCCCTTGTGGTCTCCGAGGCCGCCCGCGCCCTCGGCATCAGCGAGCGCACCCTGCAGCGGGCCGTCTCCCGCACCCTGGGCACCACGCCGGTCCGCTTCGTCCAGGACCTGCGTGTGGAGCAGGCGACCCACCTGCTGCGCACCACATCGCTCCCGCTCCCCGTCATCGCCCGCCGCGTGGGCCACGAGAACCCGGGCACCCTCCGCCTGCTGCTGCGCACCCGCGCGGGCACCACGGCCACCCATCTGCGCGGCCGAGCCTGAGTGGCCGGTCAGCTCCCCGTGCCCGAAGGTGAGACCGAGATCGCGCCGCCCCGCGGGGCGCCGGACGACGGGAGCACCGGATGCCGAAGTACCTGATCCAGTCGAGCTACACCGCCGAGGGCACCCGGGGCCTGATGGCCGAGGGCGGTACGGGCCGCAAGGAGGCCGTCGAGCGGGTCCTCCGCTCGTGCGGAGGCACCCTCGAATGGATGTACTACGCCATCGGAAGCGACGATCTGTACGTCGTCGCCGACATGCCCGACGAGGCCTCCTTGGTCGCCACCTCCATGGCGGCACGCGCGACGGGCGCCGTGACCTCGCGGGCCGTACCGCTGCTGAGCCCGGAGGACATGGACGCGGCAGTCCGGAAGACGGTCGACTTCCGCGCACCGGGCACCTGATCGCGGGCGGGCCCGGTCGTTCCGGCCGGGCTCAGTCCAGGCCCAGCAGCGCCCGTTCGCCCTCCTCCAGCACGAGCCCGGCAGCCGCGGCCGAATCCCGCACCGACTCCGGCCGGCTCGCTCCGGGGATGGGGATGACCACGGGCGACCGTGCAAGCAGCCAGGCTAGTGCCACCCGCTGCGGGCTCACCCCGCGCTCCCGGGCCACCCGGTGGAAGGCGGCGAACGCCGGGTCCGGTCCCTGGCGCGAGGCGCCGTCGAGGGAGCTTCGGGAGATGCCGCCGAGGGGGCTCCAGGGCAGGAAGGCCAGGCCCAGTTCGGTGCACAGGCGCAGTTCCGGCTCGCTGTCGCGGATGGCCGGCGAGTAGCGGTTCTGGACCGAGACCAGCCGGTCGCCGAGGATCTCCCTGGCCTGGCGGATCTGTGCCGTGTCCGCGTTGGAGATTCCGGCCAGTCCGATCGTCCCCTCGTCCAGCAACTCGCTCATCGCGCCCAGGGATTCCTCGTACGGCACGGCCGGATCGGGCTTGTGCAGCTGGTAGAGCCCGATCGCCTCGACACCCAGCCGGCTCGCCGACTCCCGTGCGGCGCGCTTGAGATGCCCGGGGTCGCCGTTGACCGACCAGTCGCCGTCGGGGGTGCGGCCGCGGCCGCCCTTGGTGGTGATCAGTACGCCGTCCGTGCCGCCGCCGTACGAGCTGAGCGCGCGTGCCACCAACTCCTCGCCCAGACCCGTGCGTTCACCCGGTGGATGGTACGAGTCGGCGGTGTCGATCAGCGTCACGCCGGCGTCGAGCGCGGCGTGGATCGTGGCCACCGCCCGCGCCTCGCCAGGATGGCCCTCGATGGAGAGCGGCATCGCCCCCAGGCCGACGGGCCAGACCTGCCGGCCGCCGATCGCACGCCGAGTGGTCCCGACCGTCATCCCCGCACCTCCGCAGCATGTGCGCCGGCGGTCTCGGCGATCGCACGCGCCAGCCACTCCCTGCTGTCGCCGAAGCGGAAACCGAGCTGCTCCGCCCGGGAGTTGTCCATTCCGTACGAGCGCGTGAACGAGAACGGGGACAGCTCCCCGTCCCCGCCCACCACCTCGAAGCGGGCCGTCCCGCCGATGGACCCGGTCAGCGCGGCGCAGATGTCGTCCGTGCCGAGCCGCCCGTGCGCCGCCGCGTTCACCGGGCCGGTGAAGTCGGCGCGCAGCACCCAGTCCAGGAACGCGGCGATCTCCTCGACGTACACATAGGTGGCGGTACGGTTCACGGCCGGTACGGCGATCGGCTCGCCCGCCCGGATCCGCTCGGCGTAGTGGTCGATGCGGCCGGTGAAGTCGTCGGCGCCGCCCAGCACATGGGCGACCCGCACGGCCACGTACGGGAACACCGGCCCCGCCGCGAACACGGCCTCCGCCTGCCGCTTTCCCTCGCCGTAGTGCGCCTCCCGGAAGTCCGTGTCGTCCCACGGCAGAGCGAGATCGACCGCGACCGTGCGCGGATCGACGGTCTCCTCGCGGATCAGGCCCGCGGAGTCCTGGTGCTCGTACACCTCGACCGTCGAGGTCATCACATAGCGGCCGGTACGCCCGGCGAAAACCCGCCGCGCGATCTCCGCCTGCCGCGGTGTGTAGCAGACCTGGTCGACCACGGCGTCGAAGCTCCGGTCGCCGAGCGCCGCAGTCAGGGCCGACTCGTCGTCCCGGTCCGCGACCAGGTGCTCGGCGCCTTCCGGCGGTGCGCAGGAGCCGCGGTTGATGACGGTGACGCGTACGCCCGCGTCCAACAGGCGCTGGATCAGCCGTTTCCCGAAGTACCGGTTGCCACCGATGACACACACATCTCGGACATCCATGTCGTCCCCCTGTCACTCCCGTCGCCTGCTTCGCGCCGGGATCACCAGTGTTACGTTGACGGCCCGCTCCATGAAGGGGGAGACATGGGAGTTCAGGCTTCCGCGCCGAAAGAACAACGGCATTCGCGCGCAGCCGCCGAGGAAACCCCGGGGAGCTCCTTCGACCGGGTCGACCGGCACATTCTGGAGATCATCCAGGCGGACGGCCGGATCACCCTGAGCGAGCTCGGCAGGCGTGTCAGCCTGAGCCCGGCCGCCGTCGGGGAGCGGGTGCGGCGGCTGGAGGCGAGCGGCGCGATCACCGGCTACGGCGCGTATGTCTCACCGGCGCGGCTCGGCTACGGGATCCGGGCCTTCATCCGGGTCAGTCCGTACGGGGGTTACGGCCTCAGCCACCCGCGCTCCCAGGATCTCTTCGCCAGGCCCGAGGTCCTGGAGGTCCATCACGTCGTCGGCGAGGACTGCTGGATCCTCAAGGTCGCCACGACGGACACCGTGCATCTGGAGGACGTCCTGGAGCAGACCTCAGCGCTTGGGCGTACGACGACCTCGATCGTGCTCTCCTCGCCTCTGGAGCGCCGGCCCCTGCTGCCCGCCGACCGGAGCTGACCGGCTCCGGCCGTCCGGGGTCCTCGCCCCGTACATCAGCCGCCGCAACACCACCTCCGCGGGCCCCCTGCGCCCGCGGCGCTCCAGGGCGGCGGCGCCGGCCACCGTCACCAACCAGACCCCCAGGGCGAACAGCGCCATGCCGGCACTGCTCAGATGGGCCCCGAGGCCGAGGCCCCAGGCCGCCAGCAGCGGGGCGAAGAGCAGCGAATGGGCCAGGTAGCAGGAAAGGGAGCGCTTGCCGACCGCGGACACGGCCAGCAGGGCGGTTGCTCCCCGGCGCCGCGGACGACGGGTCCACCAGTGAGCGAAGAGGGTGATGGCGGCGACATAGCCGAGCCCGCCCGCCGTGCCGGTGAACTGCTGGAGCCCGCTGAGCACCCCCGTCTGGCTCTGGGCGGCGTCCGTGGCCTCGATCGCCCCGACATGGGCGAGTGCGGCGGGCAGCCCGCCCAGCCAGCCGACCGCGATTCCGGCGACGGCGGTGAAGCGCAGCAGCGGCATGTACCGCCCGGGCTGCTCCAGGACGCCCCGGCGCGCAGCCAGGAAGCCGAGCAGGAAGATCAGGTGCGCTCCGCCCAGCCAGGTGAGCGGGACGCCCGCCAGGGTGATGAACAGCGAGGTGGACAAACGGGTTCCGGCGGCGGTGAGCCAGTCGTCCTCACCGCTCGCATAGGCCAGGTGCGCCGGCTCGGCACCGGGGTCGCCGGTCGTGGTCAGCTCGCCCTGGACCGCCGCGACGACGAACGGCACCACCTCCACCAGCAGTTGCTGCGCGACGGCGATGCCCGCCCACCACTTCAGGGCGCGGTCGCTGCGCCGGAGGAGGAACCAGCCGAGGAGCAGGCTGATCAGCCCGTAGTAGCCGAGGATGTCGCCGGACATCAGCAGGGTGGCGTGGGCGACACCGATGACGAACAGCCAGAGGCTGCGCCTGCGCAGCACCCCCACCGCGGCCCGTTCGGAGGTTCCCGCGGCGGTCTGGCGCAGGAAGACCTGCGTCATGCCGTAGCCGAAGAGAAACGCGAAGAGCGGGTAGGCCCGCCCGTCCAGCGCGGTCATCATGGCGAACTGGACGGCACGGTCGGGCCAGGAGCCGTCCGCCGGCTGCCAGCCGGAGGCCCCGCGGGGGGCCGCCCACAGGTGGAACGCCGTATTGGACAGCACGATCAACAGCAGCATGATCCCGCGCGCGAGATCGGGTGCGAAGGCGCGTTCCCGGGACAGGACGGCGCCCCTCAGCAACGGCGGGGCAGGGGTCTCGACGGTCATGAGGCCACGCTAGGAACGCCGTTGCTCATGTCCCATCCGTCTTCGGTCGCCGCTGGGCCGACCAAAGTATGCGGCTGCCTGGAAGCGTGAGGCACGAGCGGCAGGAGACATGGGCGAACAGAAATGCCCCGGCCGAATTGACGGCCGGGGCATTTCTTCGCGTATATTTGATGATTCCGTGTGCGGGCACGCCAAAAACGCGGGAAACTCGAATAGCTGAACTCTAACGCGTCGGGAGCTGAATTGTCAACTGAGGAATTGCGGCAGGAGCAACAATTCGTCTCCGTCGTCCATGAGCGGCTGGACCAGCTCAGGGCGGAGGCCGAGACCGCCGCGTCCGCCGCCGTCCAGCAGGCGGGGACGGGGCGTCAGGCGCGCGTCGAACGGGACATCGCGGTGATCGAGCACTCCGCCACGCTCGCCGCGCTCAACGCCGCTGACGCCGGGCTGTGCTTCGGGCGGATCGACCACCGGGACGGTGTGACCCATCACATCGGACGCACCGGTATCCGCCGCGACGACCGCGAGCGCACCCCGCTGCTGATCGACTGGCGGGCTCCCGTGGCGCGGCCGTTCTATCTCGCGACCGGATACGCGCCCATGGGCCTGCGCCGACGCCGGCACATCACCACAGAGGGGCGCACCGTCACCGCCCTGCACGACGAGATCATGGACCTCAACGACACCACCCGCACCGGGTACGAGTCGCACGACGCCGACGAGGTGCTGCTGGCCTCCCTCAACAGCGCCCGCACCGGTCGGATGGCGGACATCGTCGCCACCATCCAGGCCGAGCAGGACCAGATCATCCGCGCCCCGCAGCACGGCGTGCTCGTGGTCGAGGGCGGGCCCGGCACCGGCAAGACCGCCGTCGCGCTGCACCGTGCCGCGTATCTGCTGTACGCGCACCGGGAGCAGCTCGCCAAGCGGGCGGTGCTGATCGTCGGCCCCAACCCCGCGTTCCTCGGCTACATCGGCGAGGTGCTGCCCTCGCTCGGTGAGACGGGTGTGCTCCTCGCGACCATCGGCGAGCTGTTCCCCGGAGTGCACGCCACCGGCACCGAAAGCCCCGCCGCCGCGGCCGTGAAGGGCCACGCCGGTATGGCGCGCGTACTCGCCGAAGCGGTCAGGGACCGGCAGCGGGTGCCCGACAAGGACGAGCCCATCGTCATCCCGCACGACGACGGCGAGCTGATCCTCGACTGGGACATGGCCGTCGAGGCCCGGCACAAGGCCCGCGAGACGGGACTGCCGCACAATCTCGCCCGCCCCTACTTCGTCTTCCACCTCATCGACGACCTCACCACCCAGCTCGTGGACCGCATCGGCGCCGACCCCTACGGCGGCCCCAACTTCCTCGGCCCCGACGACATCGCCCAGCTGGGCAGGGGCATCGCCGCCAGCGCCGACGTGCACTCCGTGATCGCCTCGCTGTGGCCGCCGCTCACCCCGCGCGAGTTCCTCGCCGGCTTCCTCGCGGACCCGGCGCATCTGGACGACGACGAGGCCGCACTGATCCGCCGCGCCCACGGCGAGTGGACACCCGCCGACGTACCCCTGTTGGACGAGGTGGCGGAGCTGCTGGGAGAGGACGACTCCGCCGCCCGCGCCGCCGCCGAGGCCGAGCGCTCCCGCCAGATCGCCTACGCGCAGGGGGTACTCGACGTCTCGTACGCCTCCCGTACCTACGAGTTCGAGGACAAGGAGGACGTCGACGCCGACGCGTCCGAGGTGCTGTCCGCCCATGACGTCATCGATGCCGAGCGCATGGCCGAGCGGCACTCGGAGCGCGACCACCGCAGCGCCGCCGAGCGCGCCGCCGCCGACCGCACCTGGGCTTTCGGGCACATCATCGTGGACGAGGCCCAGGAGCTGTCCGCAATGGCGTGGCGGCTGCTGATGCGGCGCAGTCCCAGCCGCTCCATGACCCTGGTGGGCGACCCGGCGCAGACCGCCGATGCGGCGGGGTGCGGATCGTGGCGGGACATCCTCGGACCGTACGTCCAGGACCGCTGGCAACACACCAGACTCGGGGTCAACTACCGCACGCCCGCCGAGATCATGGAGCTTGCCGCGGCCGCGCGGCGGGCGAACCACCCGGGCTTCGAACCGCCGGAGTCCGTACGGTCGACCGGGACCAGGCCCTGGGCCGAACGGGTCGCGGAGGGGGAGCTGGCCGCCGCCGTGCTCGCGGCCGCGGAGCGGGAGAAGCCCGCCGAAGGGCGGCTGGCGGTGATCGCGCCGTCTGAGCTGCACGGGGAGCTGCGGGCGCTCGGTGAGGCGGCGACCGTGGACCTGACCCGTTCGGTGGTGCTGCTGGACCCGAGGCAGGCGAAGGGCCTGGAGTTCGACGCCGTGATCGTGGTGGAGCCCGGACGCTTCGGGGAGAGCGACCTGTACGTGGCGCTGACCCGTGCCACCCAGCGGCTGGGGCTGGTGCACACGGGCGAACTGCCCGCAGGGTTCGCGGGACAGCTGGCGCGGTGAGCGTACGGGGCGAGCCGGCCGGCTCGCCCCGTACGGTGATCAGCCGGGATCACACCGGCTTCAGCCACACCGTCGCCAGAGGCGGCAGGGTGAGAGGGATGCTGGTGCGGTGCCCGTGCGCGCCCACGGACTCGGGCTTCAGCGGCTCCGCGTTGCGCACATCACCCCCGCCGAAGCGCGCTGCGTCCGTGTTCAGCACCTCCGCCCAGGCGGAGACCGCGGGCGGCACGCCGAGCCGGTACTCCTTCCGCACCACGGGCGAGAAGTTGGACACCGCGAGCAGTGGTCCGCCGTGCGCGTCGAAGCGGAGAAAAGCGAACACGTTGTCCTCGGCCGCGCCGCCGTCCACCCAGGAGAAGCCCTCCGGCACGGTGTCCCGCTGCCACAGCGCCGGGGTCGCCGCGTACACAGCGTTCAGCTCGCGCACCAGGTCCCGCACCCCCCGGTGGTCGCCCGCCGAGTGGTACGTCTCGTCCATCAGCCACCACTCGGGGCCGTGCTCGTGCGACCACTCGGCCCCCTGAGCGAACTCCTGTCCCATGAACAGCAGTTGCTTGCCCGGATGCGCCCACATGAAGCCGAGGTAGGCCCGGTGGTTGGCCCGTCGCTGCCACCAGTCGCCGGGCATCTTCGACACCAGAGCCTGCTTGCCGTGCACCACCTCGTCATGCGAGATCGGCAGCACGTAGTTCTCGCTGTACGCGTACACCATCGAGAAGGTCATCTCGTTGTGGTGGTACTTGCGGTGCACCGGCTCGTGCGCGACGTAGCCGAGGGAGTCGTGCATCCAGCCCATGTTCCACTTCAGCCCGAACCCGAGACCGCCGAAACCGGCCGGGCCGACATGATGGGTGGCCCTGGTGACCCCGTCCCAGGCCGTGGACTCCTCGGCGATGGTGACCACACCCGGGCAGCGCCGGTAGACAGTGGCGTTCATCTCCTGGAGGAAGGCCACCGCGTCCAGGTTCTCCCGGCCTCCGTGCTCGTTCGGGCTCCACTGGCCGTGCTCGCGCGAGTAGTCCAGGTAGAGCATGGACGCGACCGCGTCCACCCGCAGCCCGTCGATGTGGAACTCCTCGCACCAGTACACGGCGTTGGCGACCAGGAAGTTGCGCACCTCCTTGCGGCCGTAGTCGAACTCGAGGGTGCCCCAGTCCGGGTGCGCCGCCCGCGCCGGGTCCGTGTGCTCGTACAACGGACGCCCGTCGAACTCCGCCAGCGCCCAGTCGTCACGGGGGAAGTGCGCCGGCACCCAGTCCATGATCACGCCGATGCCGGCCCGGTGCAGGGCGTCGACCAGATACCGGAAGTCGTCCGGGCTGCCCATCCGGGCCGTGGGCGCGTAGAAACCGGTGACCTGGTAGCCCCAGGAGCCCCCGAACGGATGCTCGGCGACCGGCATGAACTCCACATGGGTGAAGCCCAGATCCTGCACATACCGGGGCAGCTGCTCCGCCAGCTGGCGGTAGCTCAGGCCGGGCCGCCAGGAGGCCAGATGGACCTCGTACACCGAGAAGGGCGCCTCGTGCACCGGGCGTTCACCGCGCTGCGCCATCCACTCCCCGTCCCGCCACACATGGCGGGACGCGGTCACGACGGAGGCGTTCGCGGGCGGCACCTCGGTGCGGCGCGCCATGGGGTCGGAGCGCACGGTGTGCGAGCCGTCGGGCCGGGTGATGTCGAATTTGTACAGGGCCCCCTCGCCGACCTCCGGTACGAACAGTTCCCACACGCCGGACGAGCCGAGCGAGCGCAGCGGGAAGGCGGTGCCGTCCCAGTGGTTGAAGTCCCCGACGAGCCGCACGCCCTGGGCGTTCGGGGCCCACACCGTGAAGCGGGTGCCGGCCACGCCCTGGTGGTTCATCGGCAGGGCGCCGAGTGCCCCCCACAGCTCCTCGTGCCGCCCCTCGCCGATGAGATGCAGATCGAGCTCGCCCAGAGACGGGAGGAAGCGGTACGGGTCGCCGGACTCGACCGTGCCGGCCTCGTCGCCTTCGTTCCCCTCGTACCGGATCTGGAGCGAGTATTCGGGCACCTGCCGCATCGGCAGCACCCCCGAGAAGAACCCGTCCCCCTCCTCGTGCAGCTCGGCTCGCAGCCCCTTGCCGAGCACGGTGACCGACAGGGCGTACGGGCGCAGTACGCGGATCACCACCCCGCTCCGGGTCAGATGGGCCCCGAGCAGCGCATGCGGTTCGTGGTGGGAGCCGTTCAGCAGCCGCTCGCGGTCGGCGCCGGTGAGCGGCTTGGCGGGCCGCACACCGTGGCTGCCCGTGGCGACCTGCCTGGTGGGCGGCTGTTCGGGCGCCGGCGGTCGGTCGGCTGATGTGGTGCGGTCGGCTGGTGTGCGGGGGGTCACGGGGGCGGCCTCCTAGGCGCGTTGGGGGTGGGCAGGGGCGGGCGTCAGGTCCCGGGTCCGGCCAGCCGCTCGATCGCCGCCATGGGGACCGGTAGCCAGTCCGGCCGGTGCCGGGCCTCGTACACGACCTCGTACACCGCTTTGTCCGTCTCATAGGCCCGCAGCAGCTCGGGCTCCGCCCGGGGGTCGGTGCCCGACGCCTCCGCGTAGCCCTCGCAGTACGCCGCCCGGCAGCGGGCCGCCCAGGCCGGGTTCCAGGGCCGGTGGGAGCGGGCCGCGTAGTCGAACGAGCGCAGCATCCCGGCGATGTCGCGGACCGGTGGCTGCATCCGGCGGCGCTCGGCGGGCGGGCGGGCCGGTTCGCCCTCGAAGTCGATCACCGACCAGAGTCCGTCGGGGGTGCGCAGGGTCTGGCCGAGGTGCAGATCGCCGTGGATGCGCTGGGCGTGTCCGCCGCCGTTCAGCTCGGCTCCGGTGATCGCGTCGAAGGCGTCGCGCAGCCCCCGTGCGTACGGCAGCAGATCGGGCACCGCCCGGACGGCGGCGTCCAGCCGTTCGTTCATCGCCGTCGCGAGGTGCCAGGTCTGCGCACGGCTCAGGGTCATGGTGGGCAGCGCCGCGGCCAGAGCGGTGTGCACCTCGGCGGTGGCTCTGCCCAGTGCCTGTGCCTCCTCGGTGAAGTCGTCATCGGCGGCGAGCGCCTTCAGGGCGAGCTGCCAGCCGTCCTGGGAGCCGCGCAGATAGGGCTGGAGCACCCCGAGCGTCGCGGGCTCCGGGGTCGCCGACTCGTACCAGGCGACGGGCGCGGGCACCCGTTCGCAGCCGGCGCGAGCGAGGGCCAGCGGCAGCTCCAGATCCGGGTTGATGCCCGGATAGACCCGGCGGAAGATCTTGAGGATGTACGAATCCCCGTACACCAATGAGGAGTTGGACTGTTCCGCGTCCAGGATCCGGGCGGGCAGGCCACCGGTCACGGGCACCGTCTGGTCGAAGCGCAGCGTGCCGAACCGGCCCGGGGTGCGCAGCCGCTCCAGCAGTAGCCCGGCGAGTCGCGGGTCGTGCAGCCCTTCATAGACGGTGCGGCCGGCCAGCGGGCCTTCGGCCATCTGGCCGATCAGGGCGGAGGCGAGATGGGGCGGCAGGGTCGTACGCACCCCGAGCAGCAGCTGGTAGCAGTCGGCGCTCTCACGGCCGGCCGCCTTGCCGCCGGCGGGTCCCGGATGCTGGACGCGGATCAGCAGATGAAGCAGTCCGGGGCTGGTCGAGTCGACCGGCAGCAGTTCGGCGGCCGACACCAGGGAGAAGCCGGCGACCGGGCGCCCCTTGCCCGCGAACCAGCGCTGCCGGGGCAGCCACCGGTGGAGCAGGGGGGTGAGTGAGGGAAGCAGAGCCACGGGGGTCCGGGTGGATGCAGCCTCCGACATGGCATCGCGTCCTTTCCCCGGGCACACCACAGGATGCGAAGAGTGTCCCGGATTGCGGTAAATATAGGCTGTCCGGGCTGTGCGTGGGGGTCCCCCCGCCGAAGGGAGGGGGGAATGTCGAGCGAGGATGGTCCGTACGGACTCGGTGCGTCGGTACGGACCTGGATATGAAGGGGAGCGTGCCCCGTGCGGGGCGATGCAACCGCCCCGCACCCGAGATGGCATGTGCCTCGGTCACACCTGCTTCGGCATGGTCCCCTCGGCCGGCGCCTCACGGTCCTTGACCTGCGTCGCCGTGTCCTTCGCCGGCTCCTTGCGCAGCCGGAACCAGTAGAAGCCGTGCCCTGCCAGGGTCAGCAGATACGGCCACTCGCCGATGGCGGGGAAGCGCACACCGCCGATCAGCTCAACCGGATGGCGGCCGTTGTAGCGGCGCAGATCGAGTTCCGTGGGCTGGGCGAACCGCGAGAAGTTGTTGACGCACAGCACCAGGTCGTCGCCGCCCCCGTCGGTGGCCGGCATCTCCCGCAGGAAGGCCAGCACCGCGGGGTTCGACGAAGGGAGCTCGGTGTAGGAGCCGAGCCCGAAGGCCGGGTTCTGCTTGCGGATCTCGATCATGCGCCGTGTCCAGTGCAGCAGCGACGACGGCGAGGCCATCGACGCCTCGACGTTGGCCACCTGGTAGCCGTAGACCGGGTCCATGATGGTCGGCAGGTAGAGACGCCCGGGGTCGCAGGATGAGAATCCGGCGTTGCGGTCCGGGGTCCACTGCATCGGTGTGCGCACCGCGTCCCGGTCGCCGAGCCAGATGTTGTCGCCCATCCCGATCTCGTCGCCGTAGTAGAGGATCGGAGAGCCGGGCAGTGACAGCAGCAGGGCCGTGAACAACTCGATCTGGTTGCGGTCGTTGTCCAGCAGCGGGGCGAGGCGGCGCCTGATGCCGATGTTGGCGCGCATCCGCGGGTCCTTGGCGTACTCCGCGTACATGTAGTCGCGCTCTTCGTCGGTGACCATTTCGAGGGTCAGCTCGTCGTGGTTGCGCAGGAAGATGCCCCACTGGCAGTTGTCCGGGATCTGGGGGGTCTTGGCCAGGATCTCGGAGACCGGATAGCGCGACTCCCGCCGTACCGCCATGAAGATCCGCGGCATCACCGGGAAATGGAACGCCATATGGCACTCGTCGCCGCCCGCCGAGTAGTCCCCGAAGTAGTCGACCACGTCCTCGGGCCACTGGTTCGCCTCTGCCAGCAGCACCGTGTCCGGGTAGTGGGCGTCGATCTCCTTGCGTACCCGCTTCAGGAACTCGTGGGTCGCCGGGAGGTTTTCGCAGTTCGTGCCCTCCTCCTGGTAGAGGTACGGCACGGCGTCGAGGCGGAAGCCGTCGATGCCGAGGTCGAGCCAGAAGCGCAGGGCCGCGAGGATCTCGTCCTGGACCACCGGGTTCTCGTAGTTGAGGTCCGGCTGGTGGGAGAAGAAGCGGTGCCAGTAGTACTGCTTGCGGACCGGGTCGAAGGTCCAGTTGGAGGTCTCCGTGTCGACGAAGATGATCCGGGCGTCCTGGAACTGCTTGTCGTTGTCCGCCCAGACGTAGTAGTCGCCGTACGGCCCTTCCGGATGCTTGCGGGACTCCAGGAACCACGGGTGCTGGTCGCTGGTGTGGTTCATGACGAAGTCGATGATGACCCGCATGCCGCGCTGGTGCGCGGCGTCGACGAACTCCACGAAGTCGGCGAGGTCACCGAAGTCGGGGAGCACGGACGTGTAGTCCGCGACGTCGTAACCTCCGTCACGGAGCGGGGACTTGAAGAACGGCGGCAGCCAAAGGCAGTCCACGCCGAGCCACTGGAGGTAGTCCAGCTTGGATGTGATGCCCCTGAGGTCGCCGATGCCGTCGCCGTTGCTGTCGTGGAAGGACCGTACGAGCACCTCGTAGAACACCGCGCGTTTGAACCAGTCGGGGTCCCGGTCCTTGGCGGGGGTGTCCTCGAAGAGGTCGTGGACGGGCTCGTTGACGATCATGATGTGGGTGACCCTCCGGTCGGCGGGGACGGTCGCAGGACCACGATGTGCGCAGGCGTGACGCCCGGCTCGAGGCGCACATAGGCGGCCCTGCCCCAGTGATAGGTCTCGCCGGTGAGCTCGTCGCGCACCGGTACGGTCTCGTGCCAGTCGAGGCCGAGCTCCGGCATGTCAAACGAGACCGTTGCCTCCTGGGTGTGGTGGGGGTCGAGATTGACGACCACCAGAACGGTGTTCGAACCGGATCGCTTGCTGTAGGCGATCACGGCGTCGTTGTCGGCGTGATGGAAGTGCAGGTTCCGCAGCTGCTGGAGCGCGGGGTGGCGGCGCCTGAGCCGGTTGAGCTCGGTGATCAGGGGCGCGATGGTGCGGCCGTCGCGTGCCGCCGAGTCCCAGTCCCTGGGCCGCAGTTGGTACTTCTCCGAGTCCAGGTACTCCTCGCTGCCCGGCTTCAGCGGGGTGTTCTCGCACAGCTCGTACCCCGCGTAGACACCCCAGGTGGGGGAGAGGGTCGCGGCGAGCACCGCGCGTGCCTCGAAGGCCGGGCGGCCGCCCTCCTGGAGGTAGGCGTGCAGGATGTCCGGGGTGTTCACGAAGAAGTTGGGGCGCATGCAGGCGGCGGCCTCGCCGGTGAGCTCCGTCAGATACTCGGTGAGCTCGTGCTTGGTGTTCCGCCAGGTGAAGTACGTGTACGACTGCTGGAAGCCCACCGCGGCCAGGGTGTGCATCATCGCCGGCCGAGTGAAGGCCTCCGCCAGGAACACGACATCGGGATCCCTTCGGTTGATCTGCCCGATCACCGACTCCCAGAAGACCACCGGCTTGGTGTGCGGATTGTCGACACGGAAGATCCGCACACCGTGGGACATCCAGTGCCGGAGCACCCGGACGGTCTCCCTGACCAGGCCCTCCATGTCCTGGTCGAAGGCGATCGGATAGATGTCCTGGTACTTCTTCGGCGGGTTCTCGGCGTAGGCGATGGTGCCGTCCGGGCGGTGGTGGAACCACTCGGGGTGCTTCTCCACCCAGGGATGGTCGGGGGAGCACTGGAGCGCGAAGTCCAGGGCGACCTCGAGCCGCAGCTCCCGGGCGCAGCGTACGAAGGCGTCGAAGTCCTCGATCGTGCCGAGGTCCGGGTGGACCGCGTCATGGCCGCCTTCGGGGGAGCCGATCGCCCATGGCACCCCGACATCCCCGGATCCTGCCTCCAGGGAGTTGTTGGGGCCCTTGCGGAAGGTGGTGCCGATGGGGTGGATGGGTGGCAGATAGACCACGTCGAAACCCATCGCAGCAATGGCCGGAAGGCGCTGGGACGCTGTCCGGAAAGTGCCGGAAACCAGCTTTCCCCGTTCCCCTCGTCTCCCCTGTTCTCCCCCGGTTACCTGCTCCAGCCGCGCGCCCTCGGAACGCGGGAAGAACTCGTACCACGAGCCGAACAGTGCGCGGTGGCGCTCGACCTGGAGCGGCAACGGGTCGCTGGAGGTGACCAGTTCGCGCAGTGGATGGCGTGCGAGCACCTCGGTGACCTCCGGGGCGAGCGCGGCGGCCAGCCGCTCCCCGGGGGCCCTGCTGTCGTCCCTCAGTGTGTCGGCGGCGGCGAGCACCGCCTCCCGTCCGTCCGTCTTCGGCACGCCGGCGGCGGCACGTTCATGCAGCTCGGCGCCCTCGGAGAGGACCAGCGCGGTGTCGATCCCGGCGGGGATCTTGATGCCCGCGTGCCGGCGCCAGGTGGTCAGCGGGTCGCTCCACGCCTCGACCCCGTACGTCCAGCGGCCCTCGCAGCGGGGGGTCACGTCGGCGCCCCAGCGGTCGGTGCCGGGGGCCAGCTCCCGCATGGGGGTCCAGGGGCCTGGGCGCCCGTGCGGGTCGACCAGGACCACGTTGGCGGCCACCGCGTCGTGGCCTTCCCGGAAGACGGTGGCGGAGACCTGGAAGGACTCCCCGGCCACCGCCTTGGCGGGCCTTCTGCCTCGGTCGACGAGGGGGCGTACGTCCAGGACGGGAATGCGGCCAATCAGCGGGTTCACGGCATCACCTGGGGGCTGAGCGGGCGTGGCTGGTCGGGGGGTGGGGTCCGCTGCACGAGGTGCGGAGGTCTTCGGGTGGGCCTTCTTTGCGCGGGTGGTGTTCGTGCGGGTGCTGTTCTTTGTAACCGCTCGGTCGACGACTGGCGGGCTGCGGGCATGGCCGCTCCTGTCCGCGTTCACTCGAATAGCTGCGTGGTCGCTGTGTGGGGAAGCGCGCGCCGGTGCGTACCGGGGGAGCCTTCCCCGTCCTGTGGTTGCTTAACTACTAGGAGTCAGCGGAGGGGACAAGAACCCCGACCGGCCCGCAAGCCCTGGGATACGGGTGGGCCGGACTCCGGCCGTGCCCGGAAAACACGACGCACCGCCCGGGGCGGAAGCCCCGGGCGGTGCGCCGGATGGTTGTCGCTGAGGTGCTGTCAGCCGACCTGCGGACCTACGGGAAGGTCAGCTTGAAGTTGTTGATGTACCCGGTGTCGTAGCGGGCGACGTCCTGGACCTTCAGGCCCCAGGTGCCATTCGCGACCTCGCTGGAAGCGTTCACCGTGTAGGTGGCGACCACGTTGTCCGCCGAGTCGCTGCCGCTGGAGTTCTTCAGCCGGTACGTGCTGCCGTCCGGGGCCACCAGGTCGATGACCAGGTCACCGCGCCAGGTGTGGACGATGTCGACGTCGACCTTGAGGGCCGACGGCGCGTTGCCGGTGATACCGGAGACGGTGACCGGGGACGTGGCGGTGCTCAGGTCCGGAATGTTCACGTTGGCGGAGTTCTCGAAGGTCTTGCCGGTGCCCGGGTCCCCGCCGCCGTAGCGGGCGCCGACGTTGATGCCGGCCCAGGCGTTGGTCACGGCCTGCGTCTCGGCGCTTGTGGCGCCGTACAGCTCGGTGGCGACGGCGATGGTGCCGGTGCGCGCGGCCGCGTAGTTGGTCGTCGAGTTGAACTTCGTGGTGAGCGCCTTGAACCAGATCAGGGACGCCTTGTCACGGCCGATACCGGTGACCGGGAGGCCGTCGGAGGTCGGCGAGTCGTAGTTCACGCCGTTGATGGTCTTGGCGCCGCTGCCCTCGGAGAGCAGGTAGTACCAGTGGTTCGCCGGGCCCGAGGAGTAGTGCACGTCGATGCCGCCGAGGCCCGAGTACCAGGCGTCCTTGGACGCGCCGTCCTTGCTCGGCTTGTCCATGTAGCGCAGCGGGGTGCCGTCGCCGTTGATGTCGATCTTCTCGCCGACGAGGTAGTCGCCCTTGTCCTGGGCGTTGTTGGCGTAGAACTCGACCGCGGCGGCGAAGATGTCGGACGTCGCCTCGTTGAGGCCGCCGGACTCACCGCTGTAGACCAGCTTCGCGGTGTTGGCGGTGACGCCGTGCGTCATCTCGTGGGCGGCCACGTCGATCGACGTCAGCGGCTTGGCGTTGCCGGAGCCGTCGCCGTAGGTCATGCAGAAGCAGCTGTCGGACCAGAAGGCGTTGACGTAGCTGCTGCCGTAGTGGACCCGGGAGTACGCGCCGACGCCGTCGCCCTTGATGCCGTTGCGACCGTGCACGTTCTTGTAGTAGTCCCAGGTGAGCGCCGCACCGTAATGGGCGTCCGCACCCGCGGTCTCCATGTTCGACGCGGTGCCGTCGCCCCAGATGTCGTCGGCGCCGGAGAACAGCGTGCCGGTGCCGGACGTACCGCGGTTGAGGTTGTACGTCTTGTGGTTGCCGCGGGTGGTGTCGGTCAGGGTGTACGAGGGCGCGGTGCCCAGTGTCACCTGGCCGCTGTACTGGGTGTTGCCGGTACCGGTGTTGATCGCCTGCCACTCGAAGAGCTTCTTGCCGGTGGCGGCGTCGGTGACGACGTGCAGCTCGTTCGGTGTGCCGTCGTGCTGGAGCCCGCCGACGACCGTCTCGTACGCGAGCACCGGCTTGCCCTGGCCCATCCAGACCACCTTGCGCGGGGCGCGGTCGGCGGTGGTGTTCTTCGAGCCCTCGGCGCGGGCTGCGGAGACGGCCTGCTTCGCGGCGGTGGCCGGGGCGACAGCGGCGGTGGTGCCGACGTTCTTGAGCGCCGACGGGGAGGCCTTGATGACCGACTCGGTCTTCCCGGCCTTCGTCTCGGCGACCACGAGGTCGCCACCGAGCACGGGCAGCCCGGCGTAGGTGCGCTCGTACCGTGTGTGGGTGGTGCCGTCGCGGTCCTGGACGACATCGCGGACGACGAGCTTCTCCTGGGCGCTGAGGCCCAGTTCCTTGGCGGTGGCCGCGGTGGTCGCGGTGGCCTTGCTGATCAGCTCGGCCCGCTGGGCGGGGGTGAGCTGAGCCGGCAGCGCGCCGGTGTCACGGGCCAGGGAGGTCTGGTTCGCGGCTGCGGCCTGGTCGCCGGCGGCGGTGGCGGAACCGGCCTGGACTCCGACGGTGAGCAGGGCTGCGGTGGCGAGCAGCGCGCCGGTGGCCGTGGCGCGGCGGCGTCTGGGCATGGGTCTCACGCGAGACTCCTTCTGCGAGGGGGGTACCGGACGGCTGGGTAGGCCGTTCGGGCAGAGCAGCAAGAGCACAAAAGCTGTGAAAGCTGTGGAGCTGCGGTGCGTGCAGAGCGTTCGGAGCATGTGGTGAGTGGATCGGGGGAAGCGTGGCAGGTATCAGGCTCTCCTGTCAGGAGCGCGTCAAAAGATTGGCCGGAAACCGTCCGTTCCCCGAAATGTCATGTTCGTTAAGCGGACGTTTCAGCAGTGATCACCGTCAGGTCATCGAGGCAGGTCGACGGGCTCCAAGGCCCGCAACGGCACGGTGTGTTGCACGGTCCGGTCCGAATGGCGAGCAGAGGGTACGCGCCACCCGGCACAGGAGCCTCTTCGAGTGGCTCAATTCCTGCCGGGTGACGGGTGGTACGCCGGCGCGAGGGCGGCGTCAGGCCCCGGTGGCCGCGCCCCGGGGATCCAACCAGAGCGCCTGGGACACCGCGCACAGCTCCCCGTTCGCCGTGCTCACGGCGACGGCCATGGTGTGCTTGCGGCCCGACTCCGAGAGCAGCCAGGCGTACGAGATGTACCGCTCGCCGGCCGTCACCGGCCGCAGAAGTGTGCCCGTGAGCGCCGCCGTGACCGAGCCTGCCTGTTGTGTACCCAGTGCCCGGCCCGCCGCATTCCCCGGGCAGTCGAGGGCGCCCCACACAAGCTCGGCGGGAAGCGTGCCGTCATCCCCCGCGAGGGCCGGGGACGGCACCCACGCGGTCGCCACCAGATCCCGTCCGGGGACCGGAGCGCAGTGCTGGCGCAGTCCACGTTCCGGCGTACGGTCCGGGCCGCAGCCGAAGCAGTCCACGCTCCCCGGCGGCGGGTCGGCGCGGTACGCCTCGGCCGCGGCGAGCGCCTCGTCCCAGGAGGGCGCCTCCGGCACATCGAGCGAGACCCCGTCGACCGGAACCGCCGTCGCCAGCGGCTTCACCGATTCCCCCAACTCGGCGCCCCCGCCTCCCGTCACGGCGATCCGCACCCCGGACCCCAAGGGCACCGGGCCCCGGAAGTCCACCCGCACGGCCTTCGCTCCGGAGCGCTGTGCCAGCACCCCCGCGACATAGCCGCCGAAGGCCACCCCGGGATAGCCGCTGTACAGCGGTGGCACCACGATCACATCAGTCGTCATGGCGCACACTCCACCACACCGTGGTGCGGGCGCCCGCGGGATGATCCCCGAAGTGCCGTGGCGGGCGCGGTGGCAGGACGCGGCGGTCCGGGGCGGTGCTTTCGCGCCATGGGGTACCGGCGCGATCCGGCCGTGATCCGCTGTGTGCCCGGGACACGCCGGACAGGGACAGGGAGCCCGAGCCGTCATACCCGTGTTGTTCGTCCCGCGACGTGCGGGTCGCTGTCGGACGCGGACCTCAGAAGTGTGAGGGGCAGTGATGACACTGTGGTCGGGTATGGTGCGTGCTCGCACGACGGCCGGCAGCCGGGCTGACCACGGTCGAGCCCGGCGCCGTCGGGGCAGGGCGGGCCGGCGAGTACGCCGCCGGCGCGCCCCCTGCTCAGACCAGGCTGTCCTGCCACGCCTGGTGCAGATCGGCGAACCGGCCCGCCTCACCGATCAGTTCGGCCGGGCTGCCGTCCTCCACGATCCGGCCGTGCTCCATCACCAGCACCCGGTCCGCGATCTCCACCGTCGACAGCCGGTGGGCGATCACCACGGCCGTGCGGCCGCGCAGCACCGTGTCCATGGCCCGCTGCACCGCGCGCTCGCCGGGGATGTCGAGCGAGCTGGTCGCCTCGTCCAGGATCAGTACGGCGGGATCGGCCAGCAGGGCACGCGCGAACGCGACGAGCTGGCGCTGACCGGCCGAGATCCGGCCGCCCCGCTTGCGTACGTCCGTGTCGTAGCCGTCGGGCAGAGCGGTGATGAAGTCATGCGCGCCGATCGCCTTCGCCGCCCGCTCGATCTCCTCGCGGGTCGCGTCCGGGCGGCCGATCGCGATGTTCTCCGCGACCGTGCCGGAGAACAGGAACGCCTCCTGGGTCACCATCACCACCCCGCGCCGCAGTTCGGGAAGGGACAGGTCGCGCAGGTCGACCCCGTCGAGCAGGACGCGTCCGTCGGTCGGGTCGTAGAACCGGGCCAGCAGCTTGGCCAGCGTGGACTTGCCGGCGCCGGTCGAGCCGACGACCGCCACCGTCTGCCCGGCCGGGATGGTCAGAGCGAAGTGGGGGAGCACCTCGCCTCCGGTGCGGTACGTGAAGCGCACGTCGTCGAAGACCACCTCCCGGCCGGGACCGGCGTCACCGGGATCACCTGGGTCGCCGGCTCCGGCGGAGCGGGTGGGCAGCGCGGCTGGGCGCTCGGGCTCCGGGACGCTCGGGGTCTGGGCCAGCAGACCGGCGATCTTCGCCAGCGAGGCCGCCGCCGACTGGTACGAGTTGAGGAACATGCCCAGCCGGTCGATCGGGTCGTACAGCCTGCGCACGTACAGCACCGCGGCGGCGAGCACCCCCAGCGCCAGGGTGCCTTCGGTCACCCGGTACGCGCCCCACAGCACCATGCCCGCCACGGCCGTGTTGGCGACCAGTCGGGAGCCGACCACATAGCGGGCCATCTCCAGCAGCGCGTCCCCGTTGCTGTGGGCGTGCTGCTGGTTCAGCACCCGGAAGCGTTCGTCGTTGGCGCGTTCCCTGCGGAACACACGCACCGGCCTGATGCCGTTCATCGTCTCGGCGAACTTCACGATGACGGCGGCGATCGCCGTGGACCGATCGGCGTACACCGCGGCCGCGCGGCGCTGGTAGATCCGGATCAGAAGACAGAGGGGCACGAAGCTCAGCACGGCCACCGAGCCGATACCGATGTCCAGCCAGAGCAGCAGGGCCGAGATGTAGGCGAAGGCGAGGGTGACGCCGATCAGCTCCTGGAGGCCCTCGCTGAGCAACTCCCTGAGGGATTCGACATCGGTCGTGGAGCGGGAGATCAGCCGGCCCGACGTGTACCGCTCGTGGAAGTCCACGCTGAGCGCCTGCGCGTGGCGGAAGATCCTGCCGCGCAGGTCGAGCAGCACATCCTGGTTGACGCGGGCGGACGCCCGGATGAAGCCGTACTGGAACAGCCCGGACGCGACCGCGCACACCGTGTACGCCACGGCCACGGCCACCAGCGGCCCGTGGTCACCGCGCCCGATGGCGGGCACCGCGCTGTCGATGGCGTAGGCGACGAGCAGGGGACCGGCCTGAGCGGCGGCCTGTTGCAGCAGCAACAGCAGGGCCGCGAGAACCACCGCGGCGCGGCGCGGCGCCAGCAGCGACCTCAGCAGGGAGCCGGTGGCGTCCCTGGGTGCGGGAAGGGCATCGCGGTCGAACGGATCGCCGCCGGCCTCAGCGGGTACGGCATCGGCCGCGTCCGCGTGGGTCTCGGCACCGCGGTCTTCGGCGGTCCCGTCCGCAACCGGGTCCGTACCCGAGCGGGGGGCGGACGGCGTGGTCGTCGATGAGCTCATCGGACGTGCTCCTCGGCATGGCTGCCCGACATCAGCCAGGCGTACTCGGCGTTGTCCCGCAGGAGTTCATGGTGGGTGCCCACGGCCGTGATCCGGCCGTCCGACAGCAGTGCCACCCGGTCGGCGAGCAGCACCGTCGAAGGCCGGTGTGCCACGACGAGCGCGGTCGTGTCCTGGAGCACACGTCTGAGCGCGGCCTCCACCAGGGCCTCCGTGTGCACGTCCAGCGCCGACAGCGGGTCGTCGAGCACCAGGAACCGGGGCCCGCCCACGACCGCCCGGGCGAGTGCGAGCCGCTGTCGCTGACCGCCGGACAGACTCAGCCCCTGCTCGCCGACCTGGGTGCGGACGCCCTGAGGAAGCGCGTCCACGAAGCCGGCCTGCGCCACGTCCAGGGCGCGCCGCAACTGCTCGTCCCCGGCCTTGCCGTCGGCGCCCATCAGCACGTTCTCGGCGACACTCGCCGAGAACAGCGTGGGCTCCTCGAAGGCCATGGACACCAGCCGGCGCAGCTCATCGCGCGGCATGGCGGCGATGTCCCGCCCGTCGAGCGTGATGCGTCCACCGGTCACCTCGTACAGCCGCGGCACCAGGGCCGTGAGGGTGGTCTTGCCCGACCCGGTGGCGCCGACCAGTGCCATCGTCTCGCCCGGGCGTACGTGAAGGTCGATCCGCTGCAGCACCGGCGGTGACGCGGGGCCGGCGTCCGGGTAGCGGAACTCGACCGCGTCGAAGACCAGTCCCTCGACGGTGTGCGCGGGCATCCCGGCGCGTGCGGAGGGCTTCGCCGGCTCCGCGCCCGTCTCCTCCGGTGCGTCCAGTACCTCGAAGAAGCGGTCAGTCGCCGTCGCCGCCTCCTGGCTCATCGCCAGCAGGAAGCCGATCGACTCCACCGGCCAGCGCAGCGCGAGCGCCGTCGAGAGGAAGGCGACCAGCGTGCCCGCGGAGAGCTCGCCTTCGGAGACCTGAAGGGTGCCGAGCACCAAAGCCGCACCGATCGCCAGCTCGGGCGCCGCCATGATGACGGCCCAGATGCCCGCCAGCATCCGGGCCTTGACCAGCTCGGTGCCCCGCAGCCGCGCTGCCAGGGCGCGGAAGGCGGCGGCCTGGCTGCGGTGCCGCCCGAAGCCCTTGACGATGCGGATGCCGAGCACGCTCTCCTCGACCACCGTCGTCAGATCGCCGACCTGATCCTGCGCCGCGCGTGCCGTGACAGAGAACCGCTTCTCGAACAGGAAGAGGAGCACCACCAGCGGTGCCGCGGGCACCAGAAGGATCAGGCCCAGCGTCCAGTCCTGCACCAGCAGGATCGCGGCACCGGCCAGAATCGTCACTCCGTTGACCAGCAGGAACGTCAGCGGGAACGCCAGGAACATCCGCAGCAGCATCAGATCCGTGGTCCCGCGCGACAGCAGCTGGCCCGAGGGCCAGCGGTCATGGAAGGCCACCGGCAGCCGCTGCAGATGCCGGAAGAGGTCGGCCCGCATCGACGCCTCCACCCCCGCCAGCGGACGCGCCACAAGCCAGCGCCGGAACCCGAAGAGCACCGCTTCCGCGATACCCAGCAGCAGTACGTACAGCGCCCCCAGCCACACCCCGCCCACGTCGCGCTCGGCGACCGGACCGTCCACCAGCCACTTGAGGACGAGCGGGATCACCAGGCTGAGGCACGACGCGACGATCGCGACGACGGCGGCGCTGAACAGCCGGGCCCGCACGGGCCGGACGTAGGGCCACAGCCGCAGCAGGGAACGCACAACGGACCGGTCATCGGGGGTGGCTTGTGTGGTGGACATCAGCTGCGAGCCTACGGTTCACCACTGACACTGCCCACCGAGTTTTTCCCGCCGTCCGCCGCGTCCGCGTCCGCTGCCAGCACCTTCAGCAGCAGTACGGACCGCTCCGGCACCGTCACCCGTCCTCCGCCCCGGTACACCGTCCCCGGCGCCGAGGTCTGGTCCTCCAGCGAAGTGTCCACGACCACCTCGTACGCGCCGCCCCACGGCGGGCCCGGCAGCCGGAAGTCCAGCGGGCCGGCGCCGGCGTGCAGGACCACCAGGAAGCTGTCGTCGGCCACCGGCGCCCCGCGGGCGTCGCGGCCCGGGATGTCGCGGCCCGAGAGGTAGAAGGCCACGGTCGACGCGGGCGCATACCAGTCCCCTTCGGTCATCTCGGTGCCGTGCGGCGTGAACCAGGCGAGGTCCCGCAGTCCGTCCGGGGTCTGCGAGCGGCCGGAGAAGAACGCCTTGCGGCGCAGCACCGGATGTGCCGCGCGCAGTGCCAGCAGCCGGGAGGCCAAGGCCAGCAGCCCGGCCGGACCCGGCTCGTCCCGCAGCGACCAGTCCAACCAGCTGACCTCGTTGTCCTGGCAGTACGCGTTGTTGTTGCCGCCCTGCGTACGGCCCATCTCGTCTCCCGCGACCAGCATCGGCACCCCGGTGGACAGCAGCAGCGTGCTGAGCAGCCCCCGCAACTGGCGGCGCCGCAGGGCGTTGATCGCGGGATCGTCCGTCTCTCCCTCCGCCCCGCAGTTCCAGGCGCGGTTGTCGTGCGTGCCGTCCCGGTTGCCCTCCCCGTTGGCCCCGTTGTGCTTGTGCTCGTAGCTGACCAGATCGCGCAGGGTGAAGCCGTCGTGGGCGGTGAGGAAGTTCACCGAGGCATACGGGCGGCGCCCGCCCCAGGCGTACAGGTCGCTGGATCCGGAGAGCCGGTAGCCGAGGTCCCGCACATCGGGCAGCGCGCCGCGCCAGAAGTCCCGTACCGCGTCGCGGTAGCGGTCGTTCCACTCCGTCCACAGCGGAGGGAAAGCGCCCACCTGGTAGCCGCCGCTGCCCACGTCCCAGGGTTCGGCGATCAGCTTCACCCGGCGCAGCACCGGGTCCTGGGCGATCACCGCGAGAAACGGCGAGAGCATGTCGACATCGTGCATTGACCGGGCGAGCGCCGCAGCTAGGTCGAAGCGGAAGCCGTCGACGCCCATCTCGGTGACCCAGTAGCGCAGTGAGTCGGTGATCAGCCGCAGCACCTGGGGCTGGACCACATGCAGGGTGTTGCCGCAGCCGGTGTAGTCGGCGTAGCGGCGGGCATCGGGCTGGAGGCGGTAGTAGCCGCGGTTGTCGATGCCCTTGAGGCTGAGGGTCGGACCCAGCTCGCCCGCCTCCGCCGTGTGGTTGTAGACCACGTCGAGAATGACCTCGATGCCCGCCGCGTGCAGTGCCCGCACCATCCGCTTGAACTCGCCGACCTGCTGCCCGGCGGTCCCCGATGCGCTGTAGGCGGCGTGCGGGGCGAAGTAGCCGATCGAGTTGTAGCCCCAGTAGTTCCGCAGCCCGCGCCGCAGCAGATGGTCCTCGTGCGCGAACTGGTGCACCGGCAGCAGCTCCACGGCCGTCACCCCGAGCCGTACGAGGTGGTCGATCGCGGCAGGGTGCGCGAGGCCCGCGTAGGTGCCGCGCAGCTCTTCGGGGATGTCGGGGTGCAGCCTGGTGAAGCCGCGGACATGCAGCTCGTAGATGACCGAGTCCGCCCACGGGGTCTTGGGGCGGCGGTCGTCGGCCCATTCGTCGCCGGGCGCGTCGTCGTGGACGACGACCCCTTTGGGCACGTACGGAGCCGAATCGCGGTCATCGCGCACGGTGTCGGCGACATGCTGCTCGGGCCAGTCGCGCACATGACCGTAGATCTGCGGAGCGCGCCCCGACACCCCGAAGTCGCCGTCCACGGCCCGGGCGTACGGGTCGAGCAGCAGCTTCGCCGGGTTCCAGCGGGCGCCGGTCCACGGGTCCCAGCGGCCGTGCACGCGAAAGCCGTAGCGACGGCCGGGCAGTACCCCGGGCACGAAGCCGTGCCAGATCTCATGGGTCAGCTCGGTCAGCGGAAGCCGGGTCTCGGTGCCCGCCTCATCGAACAGGCACAGCTCCACGGCCTCGGCGCCGCCCGCCCACAGCGCGAAGTTCGTGCCCGCGACACCGTCGGGACCGGTGCGGAACCTCGCTCCGAGCGGGGTCGGCGAGCCGGGCCAGACCGCCGCCACCGCACTCCGGACGTCCCCTTCCCCTGATTCCCCCGATTCCCCTGAATTCCCGGACTGCCCTGGCTCCCCTGGAATCCCGGGCCGGTGGCGCCGCCCGTTCAGCGCCGGGCCACGCTGAACTCCAGGGGACGGCGCCCCACCCTCCCGCACTGCCTCCTGCCCGGCTGCGCTCGACACCTGTCGGCCTCCCGCGGCTCATCGGGCCACGCCGTGCCGGACCGGCCGGACAGGCCCACGCGTGGTCCTCCCACCTGTTCTGCCCGCCCTCGCCCCCTCCCAACATCAGGGCGCTCACGTACCCACACGCGGTGGCCGGTCGTTGGGCGGGACGTGCTGTGTCTCTGCGACCCGACGAGGTGGACGACCAAGTGAACGAGCAGGTGAACGAGCAGCTGAACGGCGAGGTGAACCCTGTGGGCAACACGATGGGCGACACGGTGGGCAACTCGGTGAGGCGGGCGAGGGCCACGCTGGCCGCCGCTGTCGTCTGGACGTCACTGCTGGCCGCCCTGACCGGCTGCACCGCAAGGCCGCCGGCCGACGTCGGCAGCAAACCCGGCCCCCCTGCCGACATCATCAGGATCACCCCCGATGACGGCGCGAAGGGCGTGGCGGCCGACGGCAAACTCGAAGTGAAGCTGTCCAGCGGACGGCTGGAACGGGTCACGGTGACCCGGATCGAGGACGCCCAGCCCATCGACGTGCCCGGGTCGATCTCCGAGGACGGACTGCGCTGGCGGCCCAGCGCCGGCACCAGGCTCGCCCTCGCCGCCGAATACCGGGTCGACGCGGTGGCGCTCGATGCCCACGGCCGGCGCGCCGCCCGGAACGCCACCTTCACCACCCTCGTTCCCGAGCACCGCTTCATCGGCTACTTCAACCCCGAGAACCGCTCCACCGTGGGGACCGGAATGATCGTCTCGTTCGTCTTCAACCGGAAGATCAAGGAGCGGGCGGCGGTTCAGCGTGCCATCCGCATCACGGCGCATCCGCCGGTGGAGGTCGTCGGCCACTGGTTCGACGGGCAGCGCCTCGACTTCCGGCCGCGTGCCCACTGGCGGCCGGGCACCAAGGTCCGCGTCGATCTGCGGCTGCGCGATGTCGAGGGGGCCCCGGACGTGTACGGGATCCAGCACAAGACCACCAGTTTCACCGTGGGCCGTTCACAGATCTCGACCGTCGACGTGCGAAACCACACGATGGAGGTACGCCGAGGTGAGCGGCTGCTGGCGACCCTGCCGGTGACGGCAGGGGCCAGGGAGAACACGACGTACAACGGCAAGATGGTCGTCAGCGAGATGTTCGATGTCACCCGCATGGACGGTGCGACAGTCGGCTTCCGTAGCGAGACCGGCAAGAGCGAATACGACATCAAGGACGTACCGCACGCGATGCGGCTCACCACGTCGGGCACGTTCCTGCACGGGAACTACTGGGCGCATCCCTCGGTGTTCGGCTCGTCCAACACCAGTCACGGCTGCGTGGGGCTGCGGGACGAGAAGGGCGGCAGCCAGAGCAGCCCGGCGGGCTGGTTCTTCGACCGGACGCTCATCGGGGACATCATCGAGGTGATCAACTCTCCCGACCGGGAGGTCGATCCCTGGAACGGGCTGAGTGGCTGGAACATGGGCTGGGCGGAATGGCGGGCTGGTTCAGCGGTGCGGTGACCTCCCGCTGCCACCCCGGCTGCCCCGCCGGACTCCGGAGATCTCCGTCGACTCGCATGGCCCGCACCAGTCCTGGACATCTTGGGACTGAACGGTGACATCCGTGGGGAGTTGCCACGGCTCGCGGTGTGATTATCTATCGCCAGACGCGCGCAGGAAGCGTGCGCGGGGGTAGTAGTTCGGCTCGGGGCCGGGCTCCACGGGCCGTGGCGGGGCCAGGCCGTGCGAGGGGAGAAGACCGATCGTGAACGGGCAGCCGATATCGGGGGCATCGGCCGGGGCATACGGCAGGCGGACACGTACGGGCACGGGCTTGCTCGCCCTGGTGCTCGGCGCGTTGCTGCTGTTGGTGACGGCATGCGGAGGCGGGGCAACCGGCAAGAGCAGTCCTGGCAAGGGCGACAAGGAGGGTGCCGGCAAGGCGGGCACCACCGCCTCGCAGGCGGTGGTGACCATCGCGCCCAAGGACGGCGAGGACTCGGTCGCCACCAGCGGCGCTCTCAAGGTGACCGCCGACCAGGGCAAGCTGACCGCCGTCAGTGTCAACGACGACAGGGGCAACGCCGTCGAGGGCAAGCTCAGCGCGGACGGCGCCGCCTGGGAGCCGCTCGCCCATCTCGCCGCGGCCACCAAGTACAAGGTGCACGCGGTCGCCAAGGACTCCGAGGGCCGGGAGTCCGCGAAGGACACCAGCTTCACCACGCTGGTGCCCAAGAACACCTTCATCGGCCAGTACGCCCCCGAGGACGGCTCCACCGTCGGTGTCGGGATGCCCGTCAAGATCAATTTCACCCGGGGCATCACCGACCCCGAGGCCGTCGAGAAGGCCATCAAGGTGACCGCCGAGCCGTCGGTCCCGATCGAGGGCCACTGGTTCGGCAACGACCGGCTGGACTTCCGCCCCGAGAAGTACTGGACGCCGGGCACCAAGGTGACGGTCAAGCTCAACCTGAACGGCGTCGAGGGCCGTCCGGGGGTCTACGGCAAGCAGTCCAAGACCGTGACGTTCACCATCGGCCGCAGCCAGGTCTCCACCGTGGACGCGAGCGAGCACACCATGGAGGTCGTCCGGGACGGCAAGCTCCTCAAGAGCGTCCCGATCACCGCGGGCGCGCCGTCGACGACGACGTACAACGGGCAGATGGTCATCAGCGAGAAGTACGAGGTGACCCGGATGAACGGTGCCACCGTCGGCTTCGGCGGCGAGTACGACATCAAGGACGTGCCGCACGCCATGCGCCTGTCCGACTCGGGCACCTTCATGCACGGCAACTACTGGGCCTCATCCGGCACCTTCGGCTCGGCGAACGTCAGCCACGGCTGTGTGGGACTGCGCGATGTGCGAGGCGGCTGGGACAAGAAGGCCCCCGCGGCCTGGATGTACGAGAACTCGATCATCGGTGACGTGGTGATCGTGAAGAACTCCAAGGACAAGCAGATCGCCCCGAGCAACGGGCTCAACGGCTGGAACATGTCCTGGGCCGAGTGGACCAAGTGACCAGGTAGGGGACGACGGCTGAGCGGACGGACCCGGTGCTGTGATGGACGGCACCGGGTCCGGCCGCGTTAACGGGGGCTAACCTCCCCGTATGACAGTCAATCTCGAAGTCTCCGAAGGCGTTGGCACCATCCGTCTGGACCGCCCCCCGATGAACGCCCTGGACATCGCCACCCAGGACCGGCTGCGCGAGCTCGCCGCCGAGGCGAGCGACCGCGACGACGTCCGGGCCGTGATCCTGTACGGCGGCGAGAAGGTGTTCGCGGCCGGCGCGGACATCAAGGAGATGCAGCGGATGGACCACACCGCGATGGTGAAGCGGTCCAAGGGCCTCCAGGACGCTTTCACCGCCGTCGCCCGCATTCCCAAGCCCGTGGTCGCTGCCGTCACCGGCTACGCCCTGGGTGGAGGCTGTGAGCTGGCGCTCTGCGCTGACTACCGGATCGCCGCAGACAACGCCAAGCTCGGCCAGCCGGAGATCCTGCTCGGGCTGATCCCGGGTGCGGGCGGCACCCAGCGGCTGGCCCGGCTGGTGGGGCCCTCCAAGGCGAAGGACCTTATTTTCACCGGCCGCCATGTGAGGGCCGACGAGGCGCTGACGATCGGCCTGGTGGACCGTGTCGTACCCGCGGCCGAGGTCTACGAGCAGGCGCACGCCTGGGCGGCGAAGCTCGCCCAGGGACCGGCGCTGGCGCTGCGCGCGGCCAAGGAGTGCGTCGACGCGGGCCTGGAGGCGGACATCGACACGGGCCTCGCGATCGAACGGAACTGGTTCGCGGGGCTGTTCGCGACCGAGGACCGGGAGCGCGGGATGCGCAGCTTCGTGGAAGAGGGGCCGGGCAAGGCGAAGTTCGTCTGAGTCCCTCACGGTCCATCTGAATCCCCCTGGTCCCGCGAAGTTGTACTGCTTCCTCGTGGGTTCGTCCGGGTTCTTCTACGGCTTCTCTGTCAGCGGCGGGGTTGCAGCGGGTTGCAACCGGGTTTCCCGGCTTAAGGGAACCTTAAGGGAGTCTTCCGACGTCAGCGGCCGAAGCGCTTCGCGATCATCCGCATGCGGTGCGTCAGGGCTGGTCAGGGGACATCATGGGCCATTTCTGCCCCTGGCATATGCGGAATCCATGCCCCCGGGGCTCTCCGCCCCGGGGTGTGGATTACTCCGGAACGGCCGCGGAACGGCGTCCGAACAGCCATCATGGACGCCATGGCGGGGCTGGAGGGCATGGAGCAACCACGGCAGCGCGGCGGTGCGACCGCCGAGCGCTGGAGGCCGTTGGCCGATGACGAGCGGGTCTTCAGGGCCCTCGAGTCGTTCGGCAGTCCGGCTGACGGCGAGGTGGAACTGCCGTCGCTGCCCGAGTCGGCCGCGATCGCGCGCCGGCTGACCCAGTATGTGCTGCTGCGCCAGTGGGCCCTGTCCCCGCAGACCGCCGAGGACACGATCCTGCTCGTCTCCGAGCTCGTCGGAAACGCGGTGCAGCACACCGGCGCCCGTGTCTTCGGACTGCGCATGCTGCGCCGGCCCGGCAGGATCAAGGTGGAGGTGCGTGATCCCTCGCGGGGGCTGCCGTGTCTGCTCCCGGTGCGTGAGCTGGACACCAGCGGCCGCGGGCTGTTCCTCGTCGACAAGCTGTCCGCTCGCTGGGGGGTCGATCTGCTGCCGCGCGGCAAGACGACCTGGTTCGAGATGCGGGTGTCCGACCGCTGAGCCCCTGGACGCACGAAAGCCCCCTGCTGCCATCGTGTGGCGCCTCGGGGGCTTCATGCGTGCGGTCGTGGACAGGAGGGGTGTGATCCACGACCGCTGAGACGACCTGGCCCGGGTCAATGGGGGTCGTGCGACCGACTATGACAGACGGGCGGCCTCACTGCCAAAAGTCCCCACCCGGCCAAAATCGAACAATTCCGTCAAATAGAAAGTGAATCTAAGGTGAACTAGACCACTTCCCTTGCAAACGGTGAATGACTATGGGTAATCCCGGGTGATTCAACGATGTGGCGACCGGTGTGGAAAATCTCTGTCCGCCGGAAGCAGCAGTGCCTCCGAGCCCACCGGCCGGAACCCCGCCAGCTGGAACGTCCGCACGCTGCGGGCGTTCCCCGGAGACTTCTGGGCCCAGACGTGCCCGCCGTCCGGAATCAGATGCCGCGCCGCGTCCGCGAGGCGTGGCCCGAGCCCGGCGCCGCGAGCCTCCAGATCCACTTCGACCGCCGCCTCCCAGCGCCCGGCCACCCCGCGGCCCAGCACCAGTACACCTCCGTCGGCGGTCCACACCCGGACGTCGTCGCGGTGCTGGAGGGCCCTGGCCACCCGTGGATGATCCGGGTCCTCGATCTCGCGCAGCGGCAGCTCGGGCGGCCCCGACCGTGACGGTGCGACCGAGAGCAGGTCGATGGTGTTCATGGACCGCCCTGTCCGCGCCATCAGAGCACTCAGGAAGCCGGGATTCATGCTCGCCGCGAGCGGATCACCCGAGGTCGCCGCGAGTGTGTCGCGCACCCACTCGGGGTCCTCGTCCGTGAACACCACCGAGTGTGCCGTGAAGGCCAGCACACCCGCGTCCCGCTCACTGGGCTGCGGCACCACTGTGGTCATGCCGTCCGGCGGCGGGAACTCGCCCCGCTCCGCCGCCGCCAGGATCCAGGTCAGCGCATCGCTCATAACCCCATATTCCCTCCCAGAACCCGCACGGGTGGTCCTTGGCGTCCCCCTGGCGACGGTCCACGGCCTCGCGGATACCCTGCATCCATCAGTAAGGCACCAAGAAGGGGTGGACCAGTGGCGGATATCGAGTCGGCGCGCAAGGCCTTCGATCGTTATGACCTGAACGGCGACGGGCTGATCTCGGCCGCCGAGTACAAGAGCGTGATGGCGCAGCTGGGCGACTTCCATGTCACGGAGACCGTCGCCGAGGCCGTCATCAAGTCGAAGGACGGCAACGGCGACGGCCTGCTGACCTTCGACGAGTTCTGGGCGTCGATCGACAAGGACTGACGCTCCCGGCGCACGACGGCCCCTCGGCACACGCCGGGGGGCCGTGGCATGCCGTCCGCGGGCCCGGTGTGACGAGGTCACTGTCGCTGGTACACGGAAGCGCTGGCGGTGAGTCTGGACGACGACGTCCATATCGCTCTTCGCCCCGCGGCCGCAGGCCTGGCCGCATCCGCCGCCGTCCTCGGCGACATCGGACGCGCCGAGCACGCGCTCGCCGACCTCAAGCAGTATCCGGACCTCTTCTTCCTCCCCGGCGACAGCACCGTGGGCGAGGCATGGGTACATGCCGCCAACGGACGTATGACCGCGGCGATCCAGGCACTTCTGGAGGGAGCCGGCGCGGCCCGGGACGCAGGTGCCGCGTCCAGTGAAATGACGCTGCTCACCGAAGTGGTCCGGCTGGGCGCCGCCGCACGCGTAGTGGGCAGACTCACCGAGCTGGCCGAGGTGTGTGACAGTCTCCTGGCTGTTCCACGCGTCGGTTTCGCCCGGGCGATGGCGGCAGGGAACGCCGATGACCTGCTGGAGGCATCACGGCGCCTGGAGGAAGCCGGCGCGCTGCTCATCGCAGCCGAAGCCGCGGCGACCGCGGCGCAGTGCCTGCGTGGGGAAGGACTGTCACGCCAGGCAACGAAGGCCGCAGGTCTCGCCGAGAGACTGGCCAGGTCCTGCCAAGGCGCGATCACGCCCGGACTCAGCGCGCTTCAGCTCCACGACCCGCTCACCGGCCGGGAGATGGAGATCGCGACCATGGCGGCGAGCGGTCTGGCCACCAAGGACATCGCACTCCAACTGCATCTGTCACCACGCACCGTCGACAACCACCTGTACCGCATCTACAACAAGGTGGGCTTCACCTCACGGAGGGCGCTTGCCGAGACACTCGGCCACCGCCACGGCGGTGGCCTGGATCCGGCCTAGGCCGCCGAGCCGGCTGCCGCCTGCCTGGTGCGCCAGGGTCGGCAGAGGCCCAGGAAGCACCCCATCGCGCCGAGTGCGCAGACTAGCTGGACCACGGCCATCGGTACGGCGGTGGCCTCGCCCGCGATCCCGACCAGCGGGGACGCGATCGCCCCGACGAG
>NZ_JBEYBS010000038.1:0-46472 GCF_040632375.1 Streptomyces sp. NPDC019396
GCGGGGCCCGCTCCCCACGCCGCCGTCCGCCGCCCGGCCGCCCCCCTCCGTCCTGGGGTCCTTGTCCGTCGGGTCCGCCTACGGTTGTCGGGGGGGGGGGGGGGGCGCCCCCCCCCCCCCCCACTTCGCTGTCTGCGCGCCTCTCGCGAGGGCTACTTCTTCTTGCCGCGCTTCTCGCGGACCCGCACCGAGATATGAATCGGGGTGCCCTCGAAGCCGAACTCCTCACGCAGCCTGCGCTCCACGAAGCGCCGGTAGCCGTGCTCAAGGAAGCCGGATGCGAAGAGGACGAAGCGCGGGGGCTTGGTGCCGGCCTGGGTTCCGAACAGGATCCGCGGCTGCTTGCCGCCGCGGATCGGGTGCGGATGCGCCGAGACCAGTTCCCCGAGGAAGGCGTTGAGGCGACCGGTCGGCACCCGGGTCTCCCATCCCTCCAGGGCCGTCTCGATCGCCGGGACCAGCTTCTCCATGTGCCGACCGGTGCGGGCGGACACGTTGACCCGAGGTGCCCAGGCGACCTGCTGCATCTCGGTCTCGATCTCGCGCTCGAGGTAGTAGCGGCGCTCCTCGTCGAGAGTGTCCCACTTGTTGTACGCGATGACGAGCGCGCGGCCCGCCTCGACGGCCATGGTGATGATCCGCTGGTCCTGGACGGAGATGGACTCGCTGGTGTCGATGAGGACCACGGCGACCTCGGCCTTCTCGACGGCGGCCGCGGTACGCAGCGAGGCGTAGTAGTCGGCGCCCTCCTGGAGGTGGACCCGCTTGCGGATGCCCGCGGTGTCCACGAACTTCCAGGTCGTGCCGCCGAGTTCGATGAGCTCGTCCACGGGGTCGCGGGTGGTGCCGGCCATCTCGTTGACGACGACGCGGTCTTCGTTCGCGACCTTGTTCAGCAGGGACGACTTGCCGACGTTCGGACGGCCGATGAGCGCGATCCGCCGGGGGCCGCCGATCGCGTTGCCGAAGGTCTGGGCGGGGGCCTCGGGCAGGGCCTTGAGCACCTCGTCCAGAAGGTCTCCGGTGCCGCGGCCGTGCAGTGCGGAGACCGGGAACGGCTCGCCGAGGCCGAGGGACCAGAGCATGGCGGCGTCGGCCTCGGCGGAGGGGCCGTCGACCTTGTTGGCTGCGAGGACGACGGGCTTCCCGGCCCTGCGCAGCAGCTTGACGACGGCCTCGTCGGTGTCGGTGGCGCCGACGGTGGCGTCCACGACGAACACGACGGCGTCGGCGGCCTCGATCGCGAACTCGGCCTGGGCGGCGACGGAGGCGTCGAGACCGAGGACGTCCTGCTCCCAGCCGCCGGTGTCGACGAGCTTGAAGCGCCGTCCGGCCCACTCCGCCTCGTAGGTCACCCGGTCGCGGGTGACCCCGGGCCGGTCCTCCACGACGGCCTCGCGGCGGCCGATGATCCGGTTGACGAGGGTCGACTTGCCGACATTGGGCCGGCCGACGACGGCGAGTACCGGCAGTGGGCCGTGACCGGCCTCCTCGATGGCGCCTTCGACGTCCTCCCGGTCGAAGCCCTCCTCCGCGGCGAGCTCCATGAACTCCGCGTACTCGGTGTCGCCGAGTGCCCCGTGGTCGTGCTGGTCGTTCATGAAGTCCGTTCCCTGTTCTTCCGTGGTGATCGGTGGGCTCGCGCGGGCCGGTGAGGCCGGGAACCCACTACTGAAGTCTGGCTCAGCGCCCGGTGAGGCGCCTGGCGTTTTCCAGGTGGGTGGTGAGCCGCTTCTGGATGTGTACGGTCGCGTCGTCCAGCACCTTGCGGGTGCGTCTGCCGGTCCCGTCGCCCTCGGTGAAGGCCTCGCCGAAGACGACGTCGACGTTGCTGCGCAGCGGAGGCAGCGCGGGTATCAGCCGTCCGCGCCGCTGGCTGCTTCCCAGCACGGCGACCGGGACGATCGGAGCCCCCGAGCGTACGGCGAAATAGGCGAGTCCGGAGCGGATCGAGGTGAAGTCTCCCTCGCCTCGGGTGCCCTCCGGGAAGATACCGAGAACCCCACCGCTCTCGAGCACCGCGAGGGCGGAGGTGATGGCCGCGCGGTCGGCGCTGGTGCGGTCCACTTCGAGCTGGCCGATCCCGCGCAGGAACCTGCCGAGCGGACCGATGAAGGCCTCCCGTTTGATCAGGAAGTGCACCGGCCTGGGGGCGCAGCCCATCAGCATCGGGCCGTCGATGTTGTGGGCGTGGTTGACGGCAAAGATCACGGGACCACTGGCCGGGACATGCCAGGCTCCCAGCACGCGCGGCTTCCACAGCGTGTACATGAGCCCGATCCCGATCCGTCTGCCGACGGCGGCACCTCTCCCTGAGGGAACAGCCGGCATGGTCACCGGGCGGCCCGCTTCTCCTCGACCAGCGTGACGACACACTCGATGACCTGCGAAAGCGTGAGTTCGGTGGTGTCGACCTCGACGGCGTCGCCGGCCTTGGCGAGCGGCGAGGTCTTACGGCTGGAGTCGGCGGCGTCGCGCTTGATCAGCGCCTCGCGGGTGGCGTCGAGCCCGCTGGCCTCCTTGCCCTTCAGCTCACCGCTGCGGCGGGCGGCGCGGGCCTCGGCGGACGCGGTCAGGAAGATCTTGAGGTCGGCGTCGGGCAGGACGGTCGTGCCGATGTCCCGCCCCTCGACGACGATGCCCTTCTCGGCCGCTGCCGCCACGGTCCGCTGGAGATCGGTCATCCGGGCGCGCACCTCGGGTACCGCGCTGACGGCGCTGACCTTGGAGGTGACCTCCTGGGTACGGATGGGGCCCGAGGCGTCCGTACCGTCCACTCTGATGGTGGGGGCGAGGGGGTCGGTGCCGGACTCGATGACGGGCTTCTCGGCGGCACTGGCGATCGCGACCGGGTCGCTGGTGTCGATCCCGTTGCTGATCATCCACCAGGTGATCGCCCGGTACTGCGCACCGGTGTCCAGGTAGCTGAGCCCCAGCTCGGCAGCGACCGCCTTCGAGGTGCTCGACTTGCCCGTGCCGGAGGGGCCGTCGATGGCGACGATCACGGATTCCACGGTGTCGGAGACCTTCCTCGTACGCGTATGCGGGCAGGCCGGAATGCCAAGGTGCCCCGCACAAGGTTACCGAGTGCGGGGCGGGGTCCGTGCACCCGTTCATATCGGCTGCTTAATGACCTTGTTCTTGCCGGCTGCCCGATGCCCTTGGCCGGGGCTCCCGACCTGCCCAGGGTGCCTACTGGCGCAGCGCCCAGCCCCGCTCCCGCAGCGAGGCGCTGAGGACCGGGGCGCTGGCGGGCTCCACCATGAGCTGCACCAGACCCGCCTGCTGGCCCGTGGCGTGCTCGATGCGGACATCCTCGATGTTGACGCCCGCACGGCCCGCGTCGGCGAAGATCCGGGCCAGCTCGCCGGGCTGGTCGCTGATGAGGACGGCGACGGTCTCGTACGCGGCGGGGGCGGCGCCGTGCTTGCCCGGGACACGCTCGCGTCCCGCGTTGCCACGGCGCAGCACGTCCTCGACGCCGGTGGCGCCGTCGCGCCGCTTGTCCTCGTCGGACGACTGGAGGGCGCGCAGTGCGCGGACCGTCTCGTCGAGGTCGGCGGCGACCCCCGCAAGGATGTCGGCGACCGGGCCGGGGTTCGCGGAGAGGATGTCGATCCACATCCGGGGGTCGGAGGCCGCGATACGGGTCACGTCCCGGATGCCCTGGCCGCACAGCCTGACCGCGGTCTCGTCGGCGTCGGCCAGCCGCGCCGCGACCATGGACGAGATGAGCTGCGGGGTGTGGGAGACCAGCGCCACCGCGCGGTCGTGGGCGTCCGCGTCCATGACCACGGGCACGGCCCGGCACAGCGCGACCAGTTCCAGGGCCAGATTGAGCACCTCGGTGTCGGTGTCCCGGGTCGGGGTGAGCACCCAGGGGCGCCCTTCGAAGAGGTCGGCGGTCGCGGCCAGCGGGCCCGAGCGCTCCCTGCCCGACATGGGGTGCGTACCGATGTATTTGGACATGTCCACGCCGAGCGCTTCCAGATCCCGCCGCGGCCCGCCCTTCACGCTGGCCACGTCGAGGTATCCGCGCGCGGCCCCGGCGCGGATCGCCTCCGCGAGCGCGGCGGGCACATACGCGGGCGGTACGGCCACGATCGCGAGGTCCACCTGCCCGTCGGGTGCCTCGTCCGTACCGGCGCCGAGCGCCGCCGCCGTCCTGGCCTGCGCCGGGTCGTGGTCCCTGAGGTGCACGCTGACGCCCCGCCCGGCCAGTGCCAGCGCGGCGGAGGTGCCGATCAGCCCCGTTCCGATGACAAGCGCCGTCCTCACTGGGCGATGTCCTTGCGCAGAGCAGCCGCCGCACCGAGGTACACGTGCGCGATCTCGGGCTTGGCCTTCTCGGATTCGACGTGCGCGAGGATCCGTACGACCCGGGGCATCGCACCCCGGATGTCCAGCTCCTGGGCGCAGATCAGCGGAACGTCCACGATGCCGAGGCCACGCGCCGCCGCAGCCGGGAAGTCGCTGTGCAGATCGGGGGTGGCCGTGAACCAGATACTGATCAGATCATCGGTGGTGAGCCCGTTGCGCTCCAGGATGGCGGTGAGCAGCAGACTGACCTGCTCGTCCATGTGCCCGGCTTCGTCCCGTTCCAGCTGGACGGCTCCCCGGACGGCTCGTACCGCCACGTCGTGCTCCTTTGCTCGTGCTCGGCGAGTGCTCAGGTCAGCGTAGTCAGCCGCCCGGACGCACCGGCGCGGCGACCGCCCTGCGAGACAGGACGGGCGCCGCGGCACGGTCGGTGCGCGGACAGGTCACATCCGCTGCGACTTGATCAGCTCCTCCAGGGAGCCGGCCTTCGGGAGCTCACCGTTGGGGGTCAGCTTGTCGACGGCCTTCGGCAGGGACTGGGCGATCTCGTCCGCGGCCTGCTGCGGGGTCACACCGCTCTGCTGCGCGACCTTGTCCAGCGTCTCGTTCGGCAGCGCCTCGGCGATCTGCGAGCCGCTGACCGGCTTGTTCTGGCCGGTGCCGATCCAGGACTGAGCCTGCTCGACCAGACCGGACTTGTTGAGCATGTCCATCAGGCCACTGAGCGGACTGCCGTTGGACGGGGCCTTCCCGTTGCCGCTGAACGCGTTGAGCAGGGCGCCGAGGATGTTTCCGGCACCGCCCTGACCGTTGCCGCTCTGGCCTCCGCCGAGCAGATTCCCCAGAAGACTGCCGAGATCGTTTCCCGCCATGGTCCTGCCTTTCGCGTAGGAGACGGGGGATCACGGACAATGTCACCCACGCCCGGCACTACCGCCACCCGGAGCATCACGGATTGTCGACCACTGGACACTCGATGTGATGTCGGTTTGCATGGACACAACCCTGTCCGCCGCCCCTGCGGAAGGCGCCGATGAAGCATCCAGGACCACTGATCACCCTGTTCGCCGGACTGGTGCTCGGGCTGTTCATGCTGTCGCTCAACGCCACCACCGGCGAGCCCTCACCCGCGGCGGTGAAACGTCCGGCGCAGAGCCGGTCACCGGGCCCGAGCACGCCGGCACCGCGGTCTCCGGCCACGGTCCCGGCGACGAGCCCGGTGGCCCGGCCGCAGACCGAGTACGCGGGCCGCACAGCCGACGACACCGCCTCCGTCGCGATCTCGCTGCGCGGGGACAGGGCCATCGCGTACTTCTGCGACGGACACACCCAGGAGGCCTGGCTGCGGGGCCCGGTCGAGGACGACGGGGACATGCATCTGACCAGCACCGACACCGACGCCAGGCTGGACGGCTTCCTCGACGCGGGCAGGGTCACCGGAACCGTCCGGATCAACGGCCGCGACCATCTGTTCACCGCCCCGAAGGCGGGCAAACCGGCCGGGCTCTACCGCGCCACGGCGGAGGTACGCGGTGCCGAACTCAAGGGCGGCTGGATCATCACGCAGGACGGCCGCCAGGTCGGGATCGTCACCCGCGCCGGCGAGACTTCAGCGGCTCCCCCGATCGACCCGGCCACCGGTGCCGTCACGGTGGACGGAACCCAGCTGACCGCCCGCCCCGTAGTCCCCTGAGCGTCCCCGAGCGTCCCTGAGGTGCGTCTGTCATGAGCGTGGACCCGAACGCGCACAGCGGAGGCTACCCGCCCCCGCCGCCCCCACCCCCGTCCCAGCCCCCGTCCGAGCCGGAGCTCGCCGGCCCCGGCGCGACGCGCTTCCTGGTCCCCGCCCTGGTCGGCGCGGCGGTCGCGGTCGTCCTCGGGGTGTACGGGAAGGTGCACACCCCTGCGGCCACCGCCTTCAACCTGGCCGGATTCAGCAGCCCGAGCGCGGTGAAGGCATGGCTGGCCACGGTGGCGCTCGCCCTGGCGCTGGTACAGCTGGTCTCGGCACTGACGATGTACGGCCAGATGCCGGGGCTTCGCGCCCGGCCCTGGACCCCCGTGCTGCACCGCTGGTCGGGCCGGGTCGCGTTCCTGGTGACGGTGCCGGTGGCAGTGCACTGCCTGTACGCGCTGGGCTTCCAGACGGACACCCCGCGTGCGCTGTGGCACTCGCTGCTGGGCTGCTTCTTCTTCGGGGCGTTCAGCGCGAAAATGTTGCTGTTGCGTATGGAGCGACTGCCGGGGTGGCTGCTGCCTGTCGTCGGCGGAGTGGTCTTCGTCGTGCTCACCATGCTGTGGCTCACCTCGGCGCTCTGGTTCTTCCGCACGTTTGGAGTGACGGCATGACTGAGCGCAGGAGCGACCCGCCGGGCGACGGGGTACGCGGCCAGGGCAGCAGCCGCCGTACCGTGCTCGCATCCGGAGCCGCCGTCCTCGTGGCGGCAGGCTGCACCCGGTACGGGGAGGACACCGGTGGCGGCGAGTCGTTCGCCCCCGAGCCCGGCTCACCGACGGCCGCCCAGCCCGGAGGCGAGCGGCTGGGCACGACCGCCGAAGTCCCCGAGGGCGGCGGAAAGGTGTTCACCGCGCAGAAGGTCGTGGTGACCCAGCCGGAGAAGGGCGACTTCAAGGCGTTCACGGCGGTCTGCACCCATCAGGGCTGCCTGGTCGACAAGGTGGCGAACGGCACGATCGACTGCCCCTGCCACGGCAGTGAGTTCCGCGTCACGGACGGCTCCGTGGCCAGGGGTCCCGCGACCCGTCCCCTGGCGGCCAAACCGATCGCCGTCTCCAAGGGAGAGATCAGACTCGCCTGACACACCCCCCGGTCACATAGCCTTCGCCCATGACCCCCGAGGCGCTGATACGTGACCACACCGTCTACTCCTGTGTGATGGGCTCCCGGGCCTTCGGCCTGGCGACGGACGGCAGCGACACGGACCTCCGCGGGGTCTTCCTGGCCCCCGCCCCGCTCTACTGGCGATTCGACAAGCCCCCGACCCATGTGGAGGGTCCGGCGGACGAGCAGTTCAGCTGGGAGCTTGAACGCTTCTGCGAGCTGGCACTGCGCGCCAACCCGAACGTCCTGGAGTGCCTGCACTCCCCGCTCGTCGAGCGCATCGACGACACCGGACGCGAACTGCTCGCCTTGCGCGAGGCGTTCCTGTCGCGCCAGGCGCATGAGACCTTCGTCCGCTACGCCCTGGGCCAGCGCCGCAAACTGGACGCCGACGTACGCCGGCATGGGGCGCCCCGCTGGAAGCACGCCATGCATCTGCTGCGCCTGCTGGCGTCCTGCCGCGATCTGCTGCGCACGGGGCGGCTGGTCATCGAGGTCGGCGAGGACCGCGAGCGGCTGCTCGCGGTGAAGCGCGGCGAGGTGCCCTGGGCCGAGGTGGAGTCCTGGATGACCCGGATCTCCGACGAGGCCGACCGGGCCGTCATCGGCACCCCGCTGCCCGGGGAGCCGGACCGCCGCCGGGTCGAGGACTTCCTGGTGCGTGCGCGCAGGGCGTCGGCCGCGAGCTGACGAAGCGGACGGTCACGCCGGTCCGGCCACGGCACCCGCACCCGGCGCCAGGCGCACCCGTACGACGAAGTCGTCCAGGGCGGCAAACGCCTCCGGCTCCGGGGGCAGTTCCGTCCGTTCCTGTGCCAGGTCCAGCTCGGCGTGCAGCGCCTCGACGTCCGCGCGGACCGACTCGGTGTCGACCACGGCCGGACCGTGCTCGGCCTCCGTCTTGGCCGCGATGAGCTCGGACAGATAGCCGGGCGCCTTCACCTCCCCGAGGAGAGTGGGCAGATGTGCCTGCACCTGCCCGGTGCGCATCAGGTGGATACCCGTGAGCAGCGCCCTGAAGGTGTAGAGCAACGGCTTCAGTTCGCCGGTCCTGTCGAACAGCCGCCACTGGGTGCCCGCGAAGCCCCGGTAGTGGTGCGCGTGGTGGCTGGTGAGCACACCCGGTGCCAGGGTCACCAGCTCGGCGTGCTGCTGCGTCGTGTGGACGACCAGCGGCGAAAGCAGCTGCTCCAGCACGTAGCCGTTGCGCCGCAGCATCAGCCGTACGAACTTCCGCAGATCGTGCGTCACGAGGTCCAGCTCGGTGCCGTCCCGGTCCCATATCCGGGACCGGGTCTCCTCCGGGTCGCGCAGCCCCACGATCCGCTCCACCGGCAGCACATGGACCCCCCGCAGGTCCACATCGGAGTCCCGGGAAGGAAATCCGTACAGGTGGGCGCCGGAGACCGTGGCGAAGACAAGGGCGTCCGGCTGATCGGCGACGACAGGGCTGAGGTCCAGGCTCAGGGCATCCAGCATGGATCAAGCATCCCAGAGCGCTCCGAGCGTCAGCAGTTCGCTGCGGTACTCGATGCGCTCCGCCCATTCCTTGGGCCATACCGCCGCTCCCAGGTGCGCCCCCGCGAACGCCCCCGCGAGACAGGCGATCGAGTCGGAGTCGCCCCGGGTGCAGGCGGCCCGGCGCAGGGCCAGAAGCGGCTGTTCGGGGAAGAGCAGGAAGCAGTGCAGAGCGGTGGCGAGGGCTTCTTCGGCGATCCAGCCGTCGCCCGTCGCGATGCACGGGTCGACCTCCGGGTCCGGTTCACGCAGCGCCGCCGCCACGCGCTCCAGGACGGCGAGGCATTCGTCCCAGCCGCGCCGGATGAAGTCCTCGGGTGAGGCGTCATGGGCGCGGGTCCACAGGTCGCCGAGCCAGCGGTGGTGGTAGCGGGAGCGGTTCTCGTACGCGTACGAGCGCAGCCGGCCGACGAGACCGAGCGGCTCCGTTCCCTGGGCGAGCAGGAACACCGCGCGTGCCGTGAGGTCTGAGGCGGCGAGCGCCGTGGGGTGGCCATGGGTGAGCGCTGCCTGGAGCTGTGCGGCGCCTGCGCGCTGTCCTTCGCTGAGGCGGGGTACGAGTCCGACCGGCGCGACGCGCATGTTCGCCCCGCAGCCCTTGGAGCCGATCTGGCTGGCGTCCTGCCAGGGCCTGTCGCTGTCGAGCTTCTCGCAGGCGACGAGACAGGTGCGTCCGGGGGCCCGGTTGTTGTCCGGTGAGTGGTACCAGACCACGAACTCCTCGCGCACGGGTTTCGTCATCCGCAGCGGGTCGAGCGGGCCCCGGTCCATCGCCGTGCGAATGCCCCGGGCGACCGCCAGGGTCATCTGGGTGTCGTCGGTGACGATCGCGGGCTTCGGCAGCGCCATGTCCCGCCAGGGCCCGCACTTGGCGAGGATCGAGGGCACGTCGTTGAACTCGGTGGGGAAGCCGAGTGCGTCTCCGAGTGCCAGTCCGGTCAGGGTGCCGGTGGCCGCCCGCTTGGTGGCGGTCCTCATCGTGGCCCTGTCGTTCGCGGACCTGTCATTCGCGGTCATTTCGCGCTCCTTCCGGTCGCAGCAGTGGTGGGTGCAGGGCTTTCGCGGGCCCCGCGCGATAGAGCGCGGCCGGCTTGCCCCGGCCGCCGGTCAGGCGCGCCCCGCCCGCCACCGCCTCGACGAAGCCAGGGGTGGTGAGGACCTTGCGCCGGAAGTTGGGGCGGTCGAGCTCGACGCCCCAGACGGTCTCGTAGACCTGCCGCAGCTCGCCGAGGGTGAACTCGGGGGCGCAGAAGGCGGTCGCGAGGCAGGAGTACTCGAGCTTCGCGCCGATGCGGTCGTGGGCGTCGGCGAGGATGCGGTCGTGGTCGAAGGCGAGGGGGCCGTGGCCGGCCCAGGGGACCCACTGCGCGTGTGCGGCGTCGCCTCCGCCGTGCGGCTCCGGGAGGTCGGGGACGAGTGCGGCGTAGGCGACCGACACCACCCGCATCCGGGGGTCGCGGTCCGGATCGCTGTAGGTCCGAAGCTGTTCGAGGTGCAGGGCGGCGACGGTGGTCTCGGACAGCCCGGTCTCCTCGGCGAGTTCACGGCGGGCGGCCCGGCCGGCGGACTCGCGGGGCAGGATGAAGCCGCCCGGCAGGGCCCAGGCGCCCTTGTAGGGGTCCTGGCCCCGCTCGATCAGCAGGACGTGGAGCTGTCCGTCGCGGACCGTGAAGACGGCGAGGTCGACAGTGACCGCGAAGGGCGGGAAGGCGTGCGGGTCGTACGCGCCCGGGTCGCGTTTCCCAGTGGGGTCGGGCATCCGTTCACCGCCTTTCCGGCAGCGGATCGGCGAGCCGCCAGCCGTCGGCGAGCAGCGCGTCGACGGTGGCGAGTGCTGTGGCCAGCCGCTGCTCGTGGGGGCCGCTCAGGGTGAGGAACCGCCGCCCGGTGGCGGTGAGCCGCTCGGCGAAGCGCCCGGTCATCCAGGGCCGGAGGTGCTCTCCGTCACGCAGCCCGTCGTCTTCGAACGGCACATCCCGGTGGTCGGTGAGCAGCCACAGGTCGGCATGTCCGCGCGCCGCGACCTCCTCGACCTCGACACTGGGTGCGCCCATGTAGCGCTCGTGCCAGATGGTGGTGGCGAAGGCGTCGGTGTCGCAGATGAGCACGGGTGAGCCGGTGCGGGCCGCGGCGTCCTCGAGTGCGGCCTGCCGCCGTGCGATCAGCGGGAAGTCCTCGGTGCGGAAGCTGACGTCGGACCAGGTGGCACCGGGTCGCTCGGCCCGCAGCATGGCAAGCCGGTGCTCGCTGAACTCCCTGCCGTACTCGGGTACGCAGCCGGTGCGCGACCAGATCCCCCCGCGTGCCCTGAGCTGCCGCGCGAGCGCCCGGGCCAGTGTGGTGGTACCGGTCGACTCCGCGCCGATGACCACGATCCGTCGTGCCAGGGCCGCGCGCACGGGCGGCTCCAGGAAGTCCCAGCAGCCCACGGGATCCTTGCGCACGGCGGTCCCGGACACCGGGAAGACCGTACGGGCGGGATCGACACAGACGGCTTCGGCCCGGAAGCGGCGGGCGAGTTCGGCGCCGTAGGGCTCCGAGGTGAAGACGGCGTCAACCCGCCGGGGTACGGCGGCGCGGAACACCGCCATGTGGGCGTCCCAGACGGCAGGGTCGGTGAGGTCGACGGGGATGTCGTCCACGGCGCCCACGACGTCGGCGTCCGGATGCACCTCCCGCATCCATGCCACGCGGTCCTCGAGCGGTATCGACTCGACGGACGCGGCGCAGACCAGCACGGTGAGCCGCTCGCAGCGGTCGCGAGCCGTGCGGACCAGGTGGTGGTGCCCGGCGTGCGGCGGATAGAACTTGCCGAGCACAAGCCCGTGTGCGTAGCGCTTCATGCCGCCGTCGCCTCCATCGGGCGCGGCGCCCGCGCCGCTGCCTGGTCGCGAGACCAGGAGCGCAGACCGTTGGCGCACAGGGCCAGGAACCCGGCGTAGAGCAGCGCGGTCAGATACAGCTCCTTGTACGCGTACAGCGGCACGTAGACGACATCCGCGGCGATCCAGAGCCACCAGGACTCCAGCCGCTTGCGGCACTGGCCGTAGGTCGCCATGAGGGAGAGCGCGGTGGTCAGGGCGTCCCAGAAGGGGACGGTCGAGTCGGTGACGTGGTCCAGCAGCAACGTGAGGCCGAGGGTGCCCACCACCCCCGCCGCGAGCAGCCACGTCCACTCGGCACGCGTGGTGCGCCGTACCGGGAGGGCGCCGGAGCCTGGTCCACCCCCGTGGGCCCAGGTCCACCAGCCGTATGCGGCGAGGGTGATGAAGACGACCTGGAGCGCCGCGTCGGCGTACAGGCCCGCCTGTGTGAACAGCAGGATGAACAGCGCGTTGTTGGCGATGCCGATGGGCCAGTTGGCGATGTGCTGCCGGGCGACCAGCCACACACAGACCGCGCCGCTGCCGAAACCGAGCACCTCGGTCCAGCTGACCGGGGTGCCGAGCAGCGTGAACATCGGTCGCTGCAACGGTTCGAGCACATCTGCCAGGTCCACGCCCATCCCCCTTAAGAGTCACTCTGACTATAAAGCGGGAAGGGTGGCTGGGCAAGCGCGATGCGGACCGTTTCCACCCGTCCCTGGGCCTGCTTCAGGACCAACGACAGGGCCTGATCGGCACAGCGGTGCGTGTTAGCCTCGCCGTGGAGGCTCGTATGTGCCTGCCCCGGACGAGATGTGCGCCGTACCCGGCCCGCCAAGACGACGCACTCGAGGGATCGTCATGGGTGCCCGTACCTCTCTGATCGACTTCACCGGAGCGACTCCCAGGCCTCGTGCGCTGGATGTGAGGTGGATCCACGGCTCGCCGTCGGCCAAGCACAACACCGACCCGGACATCCAGGTCCACGCCTACGACGAACACACCTTCGTCCTCCGGCAGAACATGGCGATCGACTACGAAGCGCCGTTCCTGTTCCTGCTGTTCGGCAACACCCGGGCGCGACTATCCGATCCGCACCGTCTACCAGCCCGCCGAGCCCCCACTGCAGATGACCACCGGCCACCTGCGCGACATCCGCGCGGCGCTGGAGGAGTGCGGCGCCCGGCCGAGCCGCCGCGCCTTCCCGCTCTTCGTGCTGTGTCCCAGCCAATGAGCGGCACGAACAGACCGGGTCCCGTTCGCTCGGGGCGTGCGGCCGCACCTCCGTCGGCGTCGTACCGCTCCGTGAACGGCGTCAGTACGCTGTGCCCGGCCCGGGAGCGCCGGGACGAGCCCCGGGACGGGAGTCACCAGGCATGGACAAGCCGCTGCTGCACCAACGGTATCCGCAGCTCGCCGCCTCCCTCCCCCATGTACCGCTCGGCGATGGGCCGACGCCCGTACGCGAACTGACAGGGCTTGCCCGCGGTGTGACGCTGTGGTGCAAGGACGAGAGCGGATACGGCTCGGGTGGCTGGGGCGGCAACAAGGTCCGCAAGCTGGAGTGGATCCTCCCCGATGTACGCCGCCGGGGCGCGCGCACCATCCTCACAGTGGGCGGGCTCGGCACGAACTGGGGCCTGGCGACCGCACTCTACGCCCGGGGCCAGGGCCTGGACACCGCACTGGCCCTCATCGACCAGCCGGTCGACGACCATGTGCGGGAGCAGTTGCGGCGGCTTCGGCGGTCGGGCGCAACCCTGCACTTCACCCACACCAAGGCGCGCACCGTCGCGGCGGCCCCCTGGCTCTTCCTGCGCCATGCGCGCGGCGGACGAATGCCGTACTTCCTGCCCGCCGGCGGCTCGGCCCCGGTCGGCACCCTCGGCTACACCGAGGCAGCGTTCGAACTCGCGGCACAGGTGGCCGCCGGGGACCTCCCCGAGCCGTCCCATGTCGTCACCGCCGTCGGCTCGGGCGGCACCGCAGCCGGACTGGCACTGGGCCTTCGGCTCGCGGGCCTTGAGCGCACCCGGGTCGTGGGCGTGGTCGTCAACGACACCCTGCGCCTCGACGCACCAGCCATCGCCGCCCTGGCCCGACGGACCGGACGACTGCTGCGCGAGCGCGGTGCGGACCTTCCGGCGCCCGGGATCACCCCGGACGATGTGACCATGGTGCGGGACTGGCTGGGCCCGGGCTACGGCCACAGCACTCCGGAGGCTCTCGCCGCGCTGCGCCTCGCCGCGGAGAGGGAGAGCAGGCTCGGGCTCGAACCCGTCTACACGGCGAAGGCGCTGGCCGCGCTGATCTCCATGGCGGAGGAAGGCCGCCTCGGCAGCGGGCCCGTGCTCTTCCTCCAGACCCACGGCCCCCGGGACACGGACTGAGCGCGCACGGGGCGGCTTGTCCTGGACCGGCAGCTCTCAGCGCATCAGAGGGGCAGTCCGGCGAGCCCCCAGCGGCGTCGTCCGGGTGGGCCGAGGCCTCGGCCCAGCCCCTGAAGCAGCACGCGGAAGTGCCTCACGCCGGTCGTGCGGAGGGCAATCCCCATGAGGTGTGCCGGTCGGCGACCAGGAACGCGATATGAGGGCTGCCGGTCGGCACCAGGAACGCGACAGCCACGCCCGTGCGATGACACCGCGTCCTCTCCGTCCCGTCGGCACGGGCGTTCCTCAGGCGCCCGCCAGGGAGTCCCGCAATCTCCGGGCCTGCCGGACCACTTGGGAGGAGCCCGGTCGCCCGGCAATGGCAGCGACCTCGGGGATGGCGCCCCGCGCCCCCGACAGCGCCGCGGAATCCGCCCCTACGGCGAGCAGCGGGCCGTGCAGTTGCGGCCTGGTGTGGGCCAGCAGCCCGGGAAGGGCGGCGGCCATGACGTTCCACACCGGGGCCGCGCCTCCCGGTATCCCGCCCGCGGCACGGAGTGAGTCCGTGAGCAGGGGCACCTTCAGGGTGCCGAGACCGACGAGTTCGGCGATCTCACGACCGAGCAGGGCCCCGTCCAACCCGCCCCGGCCGGCAAGCGTGACGAGCGCGCGGGCGGCGGCCAGCCGGTCGGCCTCCGGCACCGCCGCGAGTCCGTAGGCCAGGGCCAGATGCACGGCGGGACCGGCAGGGCCCTCGCTCGCGGCCAGCGCCGGGAGGAACTCCGCCCCGCTGCGGCCGTCCTGGTCGGCGACCGACGCCACCTCCGCCAGCTGCCTGGCCGCGACGATCTCCGGATGCCATGGAAGCACCGAGGCGGCATGCGCGTCACGGGAGTGCGGACCGGAGTGCGGGCAGGAGATGTGCGGCTCGTATGCCCGAAACAGCGACCAGAAACGCCGAGGGAACTCCCCCCGCCCCTCGATGGCCTCCGTACCGATCAGCACCCGCCGCCCGGTCCGGTATCCCCGGCGCCTGCTCGGCCGCTGCGGCTCGCCCGCCTCGCGCTCGCGCCAGGACCCCGGCCGGGGCAGGCCGCCCTGCCGCAGCCAGCCGACCACGCGGGGGCCGTCGGGAAGCTCCAGCTTCTCCGCCGCCCGCAGTACGTCGGGCTCGACCGGACCGCCGCCGCAGCGCAGCAGCGCAAGACCCAGATCGGCCGCACCGGGCCGGACACCGGCACGCTCGTGGGCGGAAAGGCGGGCGACGAGGTCCTGCGGCTCCACGGCCCCGCCGGGTCTGCTCGGCCGCGACAGCAGGCACGGTATGGCGTCCCCGCTGCGCAGCCGCTGGACGAGCTCACCCGTACGTGCGCCGAAGGCATAGTCCGTCGCCTGATGCTGGCACAGCTCGAGCCAGCCCGAACCACCGCTCCCGCCGGCGGGCCCCGGCCTCAGGCCGTGGGACACGATGTGCCGGAGGAGCCGTCCGCCCCCCAGCAGGTGCCGGGCCGCCCCAACGGGGGGCGTGCCGGCACCGGACGAAAGCGCCTCGACCAGCGCGTCTGGGTCGCGGAACCCCCAGAACAGCACCGAGTCGAGCAGCCGCTCGAAGGCGGGCACATCGCTGCCTTCCCGGGCGCACAGGTCCGCGACCTCCTCGGCCAGCAGGGCGAGCGGCATCGCGGTGGATTCCCCCTCGATCATGTGCCGAAGGCTATCCGCCGGTACTGACAACGCGCCTGTTCGCCCAGAGCCCCTCAGGAGTCGGGGCGCCCTGGGTGGCTCAGAGGCCGACTTCCTTCATCAGCATGCCGACCTCGGTGTTGGTCAGCCTGCGCAGCCAGCCCGACTTCTGGTCGCCCAGCGCGATCGGTCCGAAGGCGGTGCGCACCAGCTTGTCGACCGGGAAACCGGCTTCGGCGAGCATGCGGCGCACGATGTGCTTGCGGCCCTCGTGGAGGGTGACTTCGACCAGGTAGTTCTTCCCGGTCTGCTCCACGACCCGGAAGTGGTCGGCGCGGGCGTACCCGTCCTCGAGCTGGATGCCGTCCTTGAGGCGCTTGCCGACCTCGCGCGGCAGGGGACCCTGGATGGCCGCGAGATAGGTCTTCTTGACGCCGTACTTGGGGTGCGTGAGGCGGTGGGCCAGCTCGCCGTGGTTGGTGAGCAGGATGATGCCCTCGGTCTCGGTGTCGAGCCTGCCGACGTGGAAGAGACGGGTCTCACGGTTGGTGACGTAGTCTCCGAGGCACTGGCGGCCGTCCGTGTCCTCCATGGTGGAGACGACACCTGCGGGCTTGTTGAGCGCGAAGAACTGGTGCGACTGGGTCGCGACCGTGAGCCCGTCGACCTTGATCTCGTCGTTCTCCGGGTCGACCCGGAGGCCCTGCTCGACCACGATCGAGCCGTTGACCTCGACCCGGGCCGCGTCGATCAGCTCCTCGCACGCACGCCGCGAGCCGTAGCCGGCCCTGGCCAGCACCTTCTGCAACCGCTCGCCCTCCTGCTCGGCCCCGGGGAAGGTCTTGGGGGTCTTGATCTCCGGCTTGTCCGCGTAACGTGCGCGGTTGCGCTCCTCGGTGCGCGCCTCGTACTCGCGCGAACGCGACGGGGCCGTACGACCGCCTCCACCGCGCTGCTGCGCGGACTGCTTGGGCCCGCCCTTGGCGCCGCCCCGGGCAGCCGTGCCACGGCCCTTTCGGGGGCCTTCGGACGCGGACCCTCCGACGTCGTAGCGGCGCTCCTCGGGACGGGGCTTGCCCTCGCGCTTCTGCTTGTCGTCGCGCGAGTTACCGGCACCCCGGTAGTTACCGCGTCCGCTGCTGTTCCTGCCGCTGCTTCGCATCAAAGTTCCGTCGTCGTCGTGTCGTCATCGTCTGCGTCCGGAGCATCCGGATCGAACGACGGAACCCCTTCCAGGGTCTCGGCCTCGATCGCCTCCGCCTCCGGAAGGAACGGAGCGAGCTCGGGGAGCTCGTCCAGGCCGCGCAGGCCCATCCGCTCCAGGAAGTAGTTCGTCGTCCTGTACAGGATCGCACCTGTTTCGGGTTCCGCGCCCGCCTCCTCCACCAGACCGCGCTGAAGCAGGGTGCGCATGACGCCATCGCAGTTCACTCCGCGTACGGCCGAGACCCGTGACCGGCTGACCGGCTGCCGGTAGGCGACCACGGCGAGGGTCTCCAGGGCCGCCTGGGTCAGCCGGGACTGCTGCCCGTCGAGTACGAAGCGCTCGACGGCGGCGGCGTGCTCGGGGCGGGTGTAGTAGCGCCAGCCGCCCGCGACCAGCCGCAGCTCGAAGCCGCGCCCCTGGACGGTGTACTCGTCCGCCAGCTCACGCAGGGCGTCCGCGACCTCCCTGCGGGGCCGTTCGAGCACTTTGGCCAGGTGTTCCTCAGTGGCCGGCTCGTCGACCACCATGAGGACCGCCTCCAGTGCCGGCTTGAGCGGCGGCCTGGGATCCCCCGTGGCCGGGTCGCCTTCGCCGGTCAGGGCGGCGTCCACGGCGGGGTCCGGGTCCGTGTCCACGGCGGGGTCCAGGTCCACGTCGCTCACGCCTTCTCCTCCGCGGTCTCGGGGGCACGGTCGAATTCGTCGGTGACCTGCGCGGTGGAATCACCACCGGCCCAGGTGACGGTCAGCTCCCCCAGGGCGTCCTCCTGGTCGAGGACGACGGCCTTGTCACGATAGAGCTCCAGCAGCGCCAGGAAGCGGGCGACCACGGTCAGGGTGTCGCCGGCGCCCTCGGTCAGCTCGCGGAAGCTGACCCTGCCGCGCTCCCGCAGCATGGCCACGACCAGCTCGCCCTGCTCCCGCACGCTGACGAGCGGCGCATGAATGTGGTCCACATAGACCTCGGGCCTGGGCTTCGGCTGCATGGCCTTGACGGCCAGCCTGGCGAAGCCTTCCGCACCGATGCTGATCACGACCTCGGGGAGCAGCTCGGCGTGGTGGTCCTCGAGGCCGACGGTCCGGGGATAGCGCCTGGCCTCCTCCTCCAGCCGCCCGTTGAAGATCTCCGCGATCTGCTTGTATGCGCGGTATTGCAGCAGGCGTGCGAACAGCAGGTCCCGCGCCTCCAGCAGCGCCAGGTCCGCCTCGTCCTCGACCTCGGCGGCGGGCAGCAGCCGGGCCGCCTTCAGGTCGAGCAGGGTCGCCGCGACCACGAGGAACTCTGTGGTCTGGTCGAGGTCCCAGTCGGGTCCCATGGCCCGGATGTGGGCCATGAACTCGTCGGTGACCTTGGACAGGGCGACCTCGGTCACGTCCAGCTTGTGCTTGGAGATCAGCTGGAGGAGCAGGTCGAAGGGGCCCTCGAAGTTGGCCAGCCGCACGGTGAAGCGTCCGTCGTCGGCCGTGGCGGGGCGTTGCCGACCCTCTTCGGGCTCGCCGGGCTCGCACTCCCCGGGCTCGGCCGGAACCGCCACCTCAGCGGCATCCCTGCCGGGTGGCTCCGTCACCGCTGCCGTCCCCGTCTCCGGCACCCCCGCCACCACGGGCGGATCCTGTTGCGGTACCACCGCGGCAGGAGGCTCCACCGGCTCAGGAGGCACGGGGGCGAGCGGAGGCTGGTCCGTCGCTCGTGGCCCGGACGCGCCCGGGCCGCGGCCCAGCACGCGGCGCGACGCGCGCGCAGCGGGGGCGGCAGGGTCATCGGTCGGGGACATCACGGTCCAGGGTGTCCAGGGTGCGGAAAAGGTACGGGCGCGCGCAGGCTACCCCGTCAGCGACCGCGCAGACGCCGCACCAGGATGCTCGCGTCGCCGCGGGACTCCAGATCCGCCAGTACGACGGCAACCGCCTCGCGCACGATCCGTCCCCGGTCGACGGCGAGCCCGTGTTCCCCGCGCAGCACCAGACGGGCGTGCTCCAGGTCCATCAGCTCTTCGGCCGAGACATAGACGGTGATCTTCTCGTCGTGGCGCTCACGGCCGCTGGGACGCCGGTTGGAGCCGCGTCCGCGGCGCCTGGGCGCCGCCCCCGTGGCCGGAGCGGCAGCGGCCGCGGCACGCCCCGTGCCCGGGGCTGCCTGGACGGTCGGCGCCGCGGTCTCACTCTCCGCGGCGGCTCCCCGGCTGCGCGGCACGGCCGTCTCGGCCTCCGCCGGAGCGTGCTCCTCCCCCGCCGGAGAGGGCGGGCCGGCCGGGGCTGGCGCACCGGCCGGGGGCTCGTCCGCCGAGGCTGCCGGTGCCGGCACCCTCGCCTCCCCGTTGGCCGTGCTCGCCCCCCGCCTCGGGGACGACGGCTGGAGCGCCGTGCCCCCGGTCGTACGGAACAGCTCGTCGGCTCCGGGCAGACTCACTCGGCGTGACACCGGGCGAGCACCTCCCTGGCGAGCTGGCGATAGGCGGCGGCACCGACCGAGTTACTGGCGTAGGTCGTGATGGGCTCGCCCGCGACCGTGGTCTCCGGGAAGCGCACCGTACGCCCGATGACCGTGTGGTAGACGTGGTCGTCGAAGGCCTCGACGACACGCGCCAGCACCTCGCGGCTGTGGACCGTGCGCGAGTCGTACATCGTGGCGAGGATGCCGTCGAGCTCCAGCTCGGGGTTGAGCCGCTCCTGGACCTTCTCGATGGTCTCCGTCAGCAGCGCGACACCGCGCAGCGCGAAGAACTCGCACTCCAGCGGCACGATGACCTTGTGAGCCGCCGTCAGGGCGTTGACGGTGAGCAGGCCGAGGGACGGCTGGCAGTCGATCACGATGTAGTCGTAGTCCTGCATCAGCGGCTTCAGGGCGCGCTGGAGGGTCGACTCCCGGGCGACCTCGCTCACCAGCTGCACCTCGGCGGCGGAGAGGTCGATGTTGCTCGGCAGCAGGTCCATGTTGGGCACCGCTGTCTTCAGCAGGACCTCGTCGGCGGCCATCCCCCGCTCCATCAGCAGGTTGTAGACCGTGAGGTCGAGCTCCATCGGGTTCACGCCGAGGCCGACCGACAGGGCTCCCTGCGGGTCGAAGTCGACGAGCAGGACACGCCGCCCGTACTCGGCGAGCGCCGCGCCCAGGTTGATGGTCGACGTCGTCTTGCCGACGCCGCCCTTCTGGTTGCACATCGCGATGATCTTCGCGGGGCCGTGATCGGTCAACGGGCCCGGGATCGGGAAGTAGGGCAGCGGCCGCCCGGTGGGGCCGATCCGCTCGCGGCGCTGGCGGGCCGCGTCGGGCGCGAGCGTGGCCGCGTACTCGGGGTCGGGCTCGTACTCGGCGTCTGGGTCGTAGAAGTGCCCCTCGGGCACCCCGTCGAAGTCGGCGAAGTGGGTGGACTCTCGGCCACTCTCGTTGCCGGCCGTGGCGTTCACGTGTTGGCCGTCCATCATCTTCATCGTGTGGGCTGTCGTCGTCGTGTGCTGGTGGGTCGCGGAGGTACGGACAGCGACGGAGCCGACAGCTTCGTGCCCGGACGCAGCACCCTGGTCCTGGGCCGGGGGTGTCCCCACGCCCCCCGGGCGCGGTGGCGGGAATCCCGTGTGACCACCCCCGGGAGAAAATGTCGACTTATTCACAAGTCGTCTTACCTCCTTGGACGTGACCAGGAATTTTATCGATAGGTCAGCGTGGCACTATGCCGACGGTTGGCGACTCTATGGCGTGTCACCGCTCCGCAGCAACACAATCCGCCGGACCCGGCCCGATGTGTCGGCAACCGAACCCCTCGATGTCAAGGGCGCGCGGCACCCGGTCCGCACTTTTCGCGGCTGTGCGAAACGGCTGAAGCGTTGCGTTCGAGGCGAGTTGGGCGTCATCGCATCGTCTCCGGACACACATCCGGCCAGACCCTGTTCATCAAGGTCCGGCCGGATGTGTGATGTTGACGACCTGTATTGACAGATTGGCCTTCGCTGTCGGCTGCTTGCCTGCGCGGGATCAGCCGAGGAGGATGCCGAGCTCCACGGTCTCGAGGCCGTGCGCCTCGGCGACCTCCCGGTAAACGACCTGACCCTCATGGACGTTGAGCCCCTTGGCCAGCGCCGGGTCACGGCGCAGCGCCTCGACCCAGCCGTTGTTCGCGAGCGACACCACGTACGGGAGCGTGGCGTTGGTGAGCGCGTTGGTGGAGGTGCTGGGCACGGCGCCCGGCATGTTGGCGACGCAGTAGAACACCGAGTTGTGCACCGCGAAGGTCGGCTCGGCGTGGGTGGTGGGACGGGAGTCCTCGAAGCAGCCGCCCTGGTCGATCGCGATGTCGACAAGGACACTCCCCGGCTTCATCCGGGAGACCAGCTCGTTGGTGACCAGCTTCGGGGCCTTGGCACCGGGGATGAGCACCGCGCCGATGACGAGGTCGGCGTCGAGGACGGCCTTCTCCAGCTCGTAGGAGTTGGACATGACGGCCTTGACCTTGGTGCCGAAGATCCGGTCGGCCTCACGCAGCTTGTTGATGTCGCGGTCCAGCAGGGTCACGTCGAAGCCCATGCCGACGGCGATCTGCGTGGCGTTCCAGCCGGAGACCCCGCCCCCGATGACGACGGCCTTGGCCGGGGTCACCCCCGGGACGCCTCCGGGCAGCACACCACGGCCGCCGACCGGGCGCATCAGGTGGTACGCGCCGACCTGCGGGGCGAGCCGGCCTGCGACCTCGGACATCGGGGCAAGCAGCGGCAGAGCGCGGCTGGGCAGCTCGACCGTCTCGTAGGCGATGGCGGTGGTGCCGGACTCGACGAGGGCGTCCGTGCACTCCTTGGAGGCCGCCAGGTGCAGGTAGGTGAAGAGGATCTGGTCCTTGCGGAGGCGGTGGTACTCCTCCGCGATGGGCTCCTTGACCTTCAGCACCATGTCGGCGGCGGCCCAGACCTCGTCGGCGGTGGGCAGGATCTGCGCACCGGCCCCGACGAACTCCTCGTCCGTGATCGAGGAGCCCAGACCGGCGTTCGCCTCGATGACGACCTGGTGGCCGTTGCGCACCAGCTCGTGCACTCCGGCGGGGGTGATGGCCACCCGGAACTCGTTGTTCTTGACCTCGCGGGGGATGCCGACCTTCACGTCGATCACGGTCCTTGGCTCAGGGGGATTTTTTATGCATTTCCATACTTACCCGGATATGCGCGGCACACCGGTGGGGGCCAGGACGACGCCCGGCAGAGCCAGTCTAATGAAGGAGTTCGCGCTGTCTAGCCTTGCAAAGCAAAATTCTTTGAGCAGACCACTACGGATTTCGCAGGCCAGGGGCCTTGGTTTCCAGGAGCTCCTCAGCAGCGGTGCGATGCAGCCGGGCCGCGGTGGGGTCACCGAGCCGGTCGAGCGTGTCGGCCAGCCTGAGCTGGAGCGCGGCCTGCAACCGCACGTCCCCGGCATGCCGCGCACAGGCCACCGCCTCCTCGCAGGTACGCAGCGCTTCCCGAGGCCGGCCGGCGTACTCCTGGACACGCGCCACCTCGCTCAACGCCCGCGCGTGACCGGGCATGTCGCCGAGCCGGCGGTATCCGGCCGCCGCCGCCCGCCAGCCACGCAGAGCGTCCCCGTAACGGCCCGCATAGATGTGCACGGCACCGAGACGGCCGTACAGCCGCGCCTCGTCGGCGAGCTCCCCCCTGGCCAGCCGCTGCGAGAGGGCACGTCCGTACCAGTCGGCGGCCCTCTCCCAGTCCTCCAGCTCCTGGTAGGCACCGGCGACGGATTCCATCGCACGGCCTATGGCATACGGATCGTTCGCCCGCCGTCCGGCGTCCAGCGCCGACCGGTAGCGCAGCAGTGCGGCGTCGGTGCGGCCCATCTGCACGTCGAGGTCTGCGAGGTTCAGCAGCGCCGCGGCCTGCTCCCGGTGGAGCCCGCGGCGTTCGGCCATGTCCAGGACGAGCCCGTGCAGCTCGTACAGCTCGGGCGCGGCGGACTCCGGGCCGCGATGGGCGACGAGGGCGCGGACCAGGGCCGCGATCAGCCGCCGGGCCAGGGTGTCGAGCTCACCGTCGGCGACGGCGAGCCGCGCGGCGGCGGACAGTGCGTGACGCCGGGCAAGCAGCCAGGCCTCGGCCGCCCCGGGCCCGGAGAAGCGCAGGGTACGCGGCAGCCCGGCGAGCCTGCGGCGGGCATCCGAGCCCTCGGGCTCGGTGACGGCCCGGCACGCCTGCAGCTGCCGCACGGTCCGTTCCAGCATCCGGGCGCGGGCGAGCTGGATCTCGGCGGGCCGGTCGTGCTCGGTCATCGCCTCGTGCAGGAGCGCGGCGAGACAGCCGGGCACCTCGTACAGCTCGCCGCCCGATTCACCCGCTTCATCCGGTTCGCGCGGTTCATCCGGCATGCCGTCGCTCGTCCTCAGCAGTCCCAGCGCGGCGAAGTCCTCCAGTGCGAGCCCGGCGTCCGCGAACGAGCACCCGGCGAGCGCCGAGGCCGTGTTCGGGTCGACGAGCCCGGCCGGGGCCATGACGAGCAGCCGCAGCATGCGGGCGGCCGGCGCCGACAGCGAGTCATGGACCAGCTGGAAGGCCTTGGCCAGCGGCCGGACGCCGACAGGCTGCTCGGGATCGTCCGGCAGCCCGCGCAGCCTCTTGGCGGCGTCGGCGACCGAGGTGTTCGGACGGGCCGCGAGCCAGCCGCCGACCAGCACCATCGCCGCGGGCTGGCCCCCGCACAGCTCGACCAGGGACTCCGCCGCCTGCGGGTCGACGGTGATCCGTACCTCGCCGGTGAACCGGCCCAGCAGTTCGATCGCCGACTTCGGATCCATGCCCCCGACCGTGCAGGGCCGCACATCCGGGATTCCGGTGAGCGGACCCTGGGCGACGGCGATGACCAGACAGCCGGGGTCGTCGGGGATGAGCGGGTCGACCTGTTCGGCGTCGCGGGCGTCGTCCAGCAGCAGCAGACAGCGCCGCTCCGCCAGCGCGTCGCGGACCATCCCGGTGAGCTCGTCCTCGTCCGCACCGGGGGACGGGGTGACGCCCATGGCACCGAGGAGGTCGCGTGCAGTGCGTTCGGTGGGCACGGCGGCTCCGCCAGGCTGCACGAGCCGTGCCCGCAGCGCTCCACCGGGGTAGTCGCCCGCGAGTCCTTTCGCCAGCTCACCGGCGAGAGCACTCCGGCCGGAGCCGGGGCGCCCGGCGACGAGCAGCACCCTGGCGCGTGGTTCCTTGCGGCCCGAGAGGGTGTCCAGGCCGGCCCGTTCGATATCGGCCCGCAGGGACTTCAACTCACGCTGGCGTCCGATGAATTGCCCACCCGCGCATTGCCCAGCCACGCGGCTTGCGGTCCCCTTCGCGGCCGGCCCCGCCCCGGAGAGCCGTTCCGCCGGTGGCGCCGGAGTCCCGGACGAAGGGCCGTCCGGGGAAGAGCCGTCCGGCGAAGGGCCGTTCACATCCACGCCTGCTCCCTCATGGGCCACGCTCCAGTCCGCCGCTGAACGAGCCGAACCCACCGGAGGTTCCCCGCGCGGGCGCTCCGAGCGTAGATCAGCCGTCTGCCGGACTCATGGGAGCGCTGCGGCGCGTGCGCCCGGTTCCCTCGATCGGATCAGCCGATCGTCCCACCGGGCGCCTGGCGCCTACGACGCTTCGAACGGCCGGGCGGGCCATGGCGCCTCGGCCGGGCGCAGGGACTCCACCCCGTCGCCCGCCAGCGCGGCGGCGAGCGAGAGCACGCCCACAGCCAGGCAGTTGTTGTGCAGCTCCCCCGCGAGCACCCCGCGTACCAGGTCCTCGAGCGGCACCCGGGCCAGCTCCATGTCGGCCTCCTCCTCGGAGACCCGGAAGCGCTCGCCCTCGGCCTCGGAGAGGTCGCGGGCGAGGAAGACCCGTACCGCCTCGTCGCAGCCGCCCGGCGTGGTGTAGACATCGACCAGCACCCGCCAGTCGACGGCCTTGACGTGCGCCTCCTCGTACAGCTCGCGCTGGGCGGCCGTCAGCGGGTTCTCCCCGGGGACGTCGAGCAGCCCGGCCGGGATCTCCCACAGCTTCTGGCGCACGGGGTGCCGGTACTGGCGCAGCACCAGGACCCGGCCCGACTCGTCGAGGGCGAGTACGGCCACGGAGCCCGGGTGGACCTGGTAGTCGCGGCGCGCCACCGCACCATCGGGCATGACCACATCATCGGTCCGGACGCTTGTCTTGTTGCCCTTGAAGGGGACCGCGGTCGCCGTGACCCGCCACTCCTCAGGGGTGTCCTTGATGGTCATGGTCATGTACGTCCTCCCGAAAGCGCCGGAACCGGGGTACGGAGCCTGTTCCGGCCCGTACCCCGGTCCACGTTAGTTCTTCTGCCTCATGTGCCCGGCGTGGCCCTACTTGCCGGCAGCGACCTCGGCCGCCTCTTCCCGGCGCCGCACGGCGGCCTTCACCAGTCCGGCGAACAGCGGGTGAGGACGGGTCGGGCGGGACGTGAGCTCCGGGTGGGCCTGGGTCGCGACCAGGTAGGGGTGCACATCGCGCGGGTACTCGACGTATTCGACGAGCTTGTTGTCCGGGGAGGTTCCCGAGAAGACGATGCCGGTCTTCTTCTCCAGCTCCGCGCGGTAGGCGTTGTTCACCTCGTAGCGGTGGCGGTGGCGCTCCTCCACGTACGGCTGGTCGTCGTAGACCTCGCGCACGATCGAGCCCTCAGCGAGCTTCGCCGGGTAGAGCCCGAGACGCATGGTGCCGCCGAGGTCGCCGGCGCCCTCCACGTAGGCGAGCTGCTCCTCCATCGTGGAGATGACGGGGTGAACGGTGGCCGCGTCGAACTCGGTGGAGTTGGCCTCGGGGATACCCGCCAGGTTCCGCGCGGCCTCGATCACGATGCACTGGAGGCCCAGGCAGAGGCCGAGCAGCGGGATCCTGTTCTCGCGGGCGTACTGGATGGCGCCGACCTTTCCGCTGACCCCGCGGTCGCCGAAGCCACCGGGGATGCAGATCGCGTCCACGTCACCGAGCTGCTTGGCCGCTCCCGCCTGCGTCTTGCAGTCGTCCGAGGTGACCCACTTGATCGTGACCCGGGCGCGGTTGGCGAAACCTCCGGCCCGCAGCGCCTCGGTCACGGACAGATAGGCGTCGGGCAGGTCGATGTACTTGCCGACCAGGGCCACACTGATCTCGTGGTCCGGATTGTGGACACGGTCCAGCAGGTCGTCCCAGGTCGTCCAGTCGACATCGCGGAACGGCAGGTCCAGCTTGCGCACGACATAGGCGTCCAGGCCCTCGGTGTGCAGCACCTTGGGGATGTCGTAGATCGACTTGGCGTCGATCGCCGCGACCACGGCGGCCTCGTCGACGTCGCACATCAGCGAGATCTTGCGCTTGATCGCGGTCGGCACGTCCCGGTCCGCCCGCAGCACGATCGCGTCCGGCTGGATACCGATGTTCCGCAGCGCGGCGACCGAGTGCTGGGTCGGCTTGGTCTTCAGCTCGCCCGAGGGACCGATGTAGGGCAGCAGCGAGATGTGCACGACGAAGACGTTGTCCCGGCCGACCTCGTGTCGGACCTGGCGGACCGTCTCCAGGAACGGCAGCGACTCGATGTCGCCGACCGTGCCGCCGACCTCGGTGATCACGACGTCCACATCGTCCGTGGCCATCCGGCGGATGCGGTGCTTGATCTCGTTGGTGATGTGCGGGATGACCTGGACCGTGTCGCCCAGGTACTCGCCACGCCGCTCCTTGGCGATGACCTGCGAGTACACCTGCCCGGTGGTGACGTTCGCCGAGCCGTCGAGGTCGACGTCGAGGAACCGCTCGTAGTGGCCGATGTCCAGGTCGGTCTCGGCGCCGTCGTTTGTGACGAACACCTCTCCGTGCTGGAACGGGTTCATCGTGCCCGGGTCGACGTTCAGGTACGGGTCGAGCTTCTGCATCGTGACCCGCAGGCCACGGGCCTTGAGCAACGCGCCCAGACTGGAGGCCGTCAAGCCCTTGCCGAGGGAGGAGGCGACACCCCCGGTGACGAAGATGTGCTTGGTCGTCGTGTTCGAGGATCGAGCCGGCATGGCCAAGAGGGGGCTCCCGTGGTCGCGAGTTGTCGTGCGTACCGGCGATCCCGCTGTGAGATCCGGAGATTCCAGGGAGGCGCCGTCGCTGCGGTTCGGGGGCCGCCAATCGTGTGAGGAGCCCACCGGTCCACGGGCTACCAGGGTATCAGCGCCAGGGGGAGACTGCTTCCGGCCACACGGGGCATGATGGCCCTCACGGGTCTCTCCGGATTCACCCACCGCTCACCCGTTCGGTGGCACCGGATTGCCGGGAGCGTCGCGCGGATCACCGGGGTGCGTCGTATTCTGCTCGGACACTTGGTTCGGAATGTCGCTCCCGAGCAAGCCGGCGATTGGCACCACCCCGCCCCTTCTCCCGGAACAAGAGCTCGTCAATGACCGATTGACCGATTGACACCCTTGACCGCAGCAAGACCGCAGCAAGAGCACAGAGCCACGCAGGGCGGACGTGGCCGTTCGACTGGAGATCCATTGGCCGGGCGCATCGAGGACTACGCACTCATCGGGGACATGCAGACCGCTGCCCTGGTCTGCCGGGACGGCACGGTCGACTGGCTGTGCCTGCCCCGCTTCGACTCGCATGCCATCTTCGCCGGGCTCCTCGGCACCGAGGAGCATGGTTTCTGGCGTCTCGGGCCCGCGTATCCGGGCCACACCGAGCCCCCCGCGGCCGACCGGCGCAGATACCGGGGCGACTCGCTGATCCTGGAATCGGAGTGGGACACGCCGCGCGGCACGGTCCGTGTGACGGATTTCATGCCGCCGCGTGACGGCGCGCCCCAGCTGATCCGGATCGTCGAGGGTGTGAGCGGCCGGGTCCCGATGCGCTCGGCCCTGCGGATGCGGTTCAGCTACGGCCGGGTCGTGCCGTGGGTGCACAAGGTCGACAACCGTACGGTGGCGGTCGCGGGACCCGACTCGGTGTGGCTGGACACGCCCGCGGAGACTTACGGCAAGGACCTGACGACGTACTCCGACTTCACCGTCTCCCCCGGTGACCGGATCGCCTTCACCATCAGCTGGCAGCCCTCGCACCGCGAGCCCCCCGCGCTGCCCGACCCCGAGGGGTCGCTGGACGCCACCGAGGAGTTCTGGCGCGAGTGGGTCGAGCACTGCACGTACCACGGCCCCTACCGGGAATCGGTGGTCCGCTCGCTGATCACCCTGAAGGCCCTGACCTACGCCCCGACCGGCGGAATCGTCGCCGCGCCCACCACGTCCCTGCCGGAGGAGATCGGCGGGGTACGGAACTGGGACTACCGCTACACCTGGCTGCGCGACGCGGCGATCACCCTGTCCTCACTGCTGCGCACGGGCTACCGGGAAGAGGCCCGGGCCTGGCGTGAGTGGCTGCTGCGGGCGGTCGCCGGCGACCCGGAGAACCTCCAGATCATGTACGGCATCGCCGGCGAACGCGAGCTCGGTGAGGCCGAGCTGGACTGGCTGCCCGGCTACGAGGGCTCCGTTCCGGTCCGGGTCGGCAACGGCGCCGCGAACCAGCTCCAGCTGGATGTCTACGGCGAGGTCACCGAGGCCCTGCATCTGGCCCATATGACCGGCCTGTCCCGCAACGACTACGCCTCCGTGCTCCAGCTGAGGCTGATCCGGTACCTCGAGGACCACTGGGACCAGCCCGACGAGGGCATCTGGGAGGTCCGCGGGCCCCGGCGCCACTTCGTGCACTCCAAGGTGATGGCGTGGGTTGCCGTCGACCGCACGATCAAGCTGATCGAGTCGGGCGACGCGGACGGGCCCCTGGAGCGCTGGCATGAGCTGCGCGACGAGATCCACCGCGATGTCTGCGAGAAGGGCTACGACAAGGAGCGGAACACCTTCACGCAGTCGTACGGCTCGAAGGAGCTCGACGCCTCGCTGCTGCTGATCCCGCAGATGGGCTTTCTACCGCCGGACGACAAGCGCGTCATCGGCACGATCGAGGCGATCCAGCGGGAGCTGTCCACACCGGACGGTTTCGTGCTGCGCTACCCCACCGCGGGCGACGAGGCCGGGGTCGACGGGCTCGAGGGCGACGAGGGTGCCTTCCTCGCCTGCTCGTTCTGGCTGGCCGACGATCTGGCGATGATCGGCCGCGTGGACGAGGCGCGGCGGCTCTTCGAGAAGCTGCTGTCCCTGCGCAACGACCTCGGGTTGCTCGCCGAGGAGTGGGACCCGCGGCTCCAGCGCCAGGTGGGCAACTTCCCCCAGGCCTTCAGCCATGTCCCGCTGATCGACACGGCGCTGCGGCTCACGGCCTCCGGAGCGTACGGAGGCTGAGGGCCCCGCCGGGAGTCGGCCGGACGGGCCATGATGTGCGCGGCAGGACCGCTCGTACCTACGATGAAAAGGTCCTGCCCGCACCCCCCCCGAAGGGGGCACAGACATCATGGCAGCGCCCCAGCCCGTAGCGGATGCGGCCCTGGAAGGGCTGCGCGAGACCGTGTCCGGCGAGGTGATCGCCCCCGGCGATCCGGAGTACGGCGAGGCCCGCACCGTTTTCAACGCGATGGTCGACCGGAATCCCGGGGTGATCGTCCAGTGCGAGTCCGCCGCCGATGTGGCGGCGGCGATCCGCTTCGGCCGGGACCAGGGCCTGGAGATCGCGGTCCGCGGCGGCGGCCACAGCGTCGCCGGCCTCGCGACCACCGACGGCGGCCTGGTGATCGATCTACGCCGGATGCATGCCGTCACCGTGGACCCCGACGCCCGCACCGCCCGGGTCGGCGGCGGAGCCACCATGAGCCATCTGGACCGGGCCACCGGGGCGTTCGGCCTGGCCACAACCGGCGGCCGGATGTCCACCACCGGCGTAGGCGGTTTCACCCTCGGCGGCGGATCCGGCTGGCTCGAGCGGAAGTTCGGCCTGGCCTGCGACAACCTGGTCGCGGCGGACCTGGTGACCGCCGAAGGGACCGAGATCCGCGCCGACGCCGAGAAGAATCCCGAGCTGTTCTGGGCGCTGCACGGCGGTGGCGGCAACTTCGGTGTGGCCACCTCGCTCACGCTGAGGCTGCACCCGCTGCCCGCCATGTCCGTGGCGATGCTGTTCTTCCCCGCCGCGCGCGGGGCCGAGGTGCTCCCGGTCTACCGAGACGTACTGGCGAGCGCCCCCGACGAGCTGGGCGGCGGCTTCATCTACCTCACCGGCCCGCCCGAGGACTTCATGCCCGAGCACCTGGTCGACCAGGCCGTGGCCCTGGTGCTGCTGACCTACGCGGGCACCGAGCCCGAGCTGCGCAGGGCCGCCGGTCCGCTGCTGGGTCTCGGCCATGAGGCGGAGGTCATCATGGAGCTTCCGTACGCCGATCTCCAGTGCATGATCGACGATCCACCGGGTCTGCGTAACTACTGGTCGGCGGAGTACCTCGACGCCCTGCCGGCCGATGCTGTCGACGCCTTCTGTTCCAGTGCCTCGTCGATGATCGTGCCGTCGAACTCCCAGCACATCCTGTTCCCGATGGGCGGGGCGCTCGCACGCGACGATTCCGACTACCCCGTTCCGTGGCGGTCCGCCAAGTGGGCCGTGCACCCGTTCGCGATCTGGAGCGACGCGGCCGACGACGAGCGCGGTAGGCAGTGGGTGCGCGATGTCCGGTCCGGTGTCGAGCCCTGGTCGCTCGGCATGACGTACCTCAACTTCATCGGCCTGGAGGGGCCGGAGCGGGTGGTGGCCGGATTCGGCGCCGCGAACTACCGGCGGCTCGCCGTGGTCAAGAAGCAGTACGACCCCGACAACGTGTTCCGGCTGAACCACAACATCAAACCGGGCTGATCCCCGGCCCGGCACGGCAGTTGTCCTGCAAACTTTCGCCCAGGTAGCGTCCCGGCAATGGAAACACAGGGCGGTATCACCGTGCAGCGGGCGCTCGAGCTGCCCGCGCTCCGCAGCGGACTCCCGGAAGTCGTGGCCGGAGCCGACCGGCTGAACCGCACCGTCCGCTGGGTGCACGCCGGCGAGGTGCCGAACATCGCGTCGCTGCTCAAGGGCGGGGAGCTGCTGCTGACGACGGGCCTCGGCCTGGGCACCCGCCCCGCCGAACAGCGCGCCTTCGTACGGCGGCTCGCCGACCGCGGGGTCTCGGCGCTGGTGGTCGAGCTGGGATCGCGCTTCACCCGGCTGCCCACCGCGGTCGTGGACGCGGCGTCCTCCGCCGGGCTGCCTCTGATCCAGCTGCACCGCGAAGTAGCGTTCGTCTCGGTGACGGAGGAGGTCCACACCGAGATCGTCAATCTGCACTACGCGCTGCTCCAGCGGGCCGACGAGGTGCACCGGCGGTGCACGGAGGCCCTGCTCGGCGGGGGCGGAATCCCCCAAGTGCTCAGGATCCTCGCGGACTTCACGGCCAACCCGGTGTTCCTGGAAACCGCGGACGGACAGCTGCTGTACGCCGCGGAGAGCGGCTCAGGGCCGGCCGCCGCCGACCCGCTCCAGGTGTGGGAGGGGCTGCGCGGCCAGCGGGCCGCACGGGAGTCCGGGCCGCCTGCCGGGGCGGTGCTGGTGGATGTGCCCGGCGGTGGGCATGGCACCGGGGCGGTACGCGCCCGGCTCGTCGTACCGGCCGTCGCCACCCCGCTGCTGCCGGTGCACCGGATGGCGCTCGAACGGGCGGCAGGGGTGCTCGCGGTGGTCCTGATGCAGGCACGGCAGGAGGAGGAGCTGGCGGCGCGCGGCCGGGGCGACTTCCTCACCGATCTCGCCGAAGGCCGGATCTCGGCGGCCGACGCTCCGGAGCAGGCCCGGGTGCTGGGCTTCAAGTCCGCTGACGGGCCGCTGCTGCCCGTCGTCATGCGGCTGACCCCTGAACTTTCCCCGTCCGGCAACTGGTCGCTCCTGGCCCGCGCGGTGCTGGACGAGCTGTCCTCCGTCGGGGTCCCGGTGCTGCTCGGGGTGCGGCCCTTGGAGGGCCGCGTACCGCTGCTCATCGGTCTGCGCACGGAGTCGGAGCGCACGGCGGTCGCGGACCGGGTGGCCGCGGCGCTGCGCGCCGGTCTGAGACGAGCCGGCCTGGAGCGGACCGAGCGGGCCGGAGCCCATCCCCCCGTGGTCGTCGTGGGCGTCGCCGGCGGCTGGGGCGCCGCCTCGGCGGGGCTGCGCCACGCGGCCGAGACGGCGACCGCGGCACTGGGCCTGTCCGACCGGCCCTGGTACGACGCGCGCCGCCTCGACATCGACCTGCTGCTGTGGCGCCTGCGGGACCACCCGGACCTGGCGGCGTTCGTGGACCGGGCGATCGGCCCGCTGACGCAGCACGACCGCGCCTCGCGGCCGCCGCTGCTGCCGACCCTGGAGACCTATCTGGCACACGCGGGCCGCAAGGCGGAGACGGCACGCGAGCTGCACCTCAACCGTCAGACGCTGTACAACCGGCTGGCCCGGATCGAGGAGTTGCTGGGCACGGACCTGGACGACCCCCAGACGGTGCTGGCTCTGTCCCTGGCCCTGCGGGCGCGCCGCCACCTGCCGTGACCGCCGTCCGCGTGGCGGGCGTCAGGCCGGCGCGGTACCACGCGGTGGAGCGAACTCGTCGTAGACGCTGAGGATCTGGGCGATCGTCTCGTCCTCCGTCGGCCAGGTGGCCGCCTGTGCGCGGCCCGCCGCCGAGAGCCGGTGGCGGGCGGACGGGTCGGCGAGCAGTCCGGTGACGGTGGTGGACAGCGCGGCGGGGTCGGCGTAGGGCACCAGTGCCGCCGCGTCGCCGACCAGTTCGGGCACTCCGCCGACGCGGGTGGCCACCAGCGGTACCCCGAGCCTGAGTGCCTCCTGGGCCAGGAGGGAGCGCGACTCCCAGCGACTGGGCAGCACCGCGATGTCGGCCGCCGCGAGGAGGTCGGTGATGTCCTCGCGGCGGCCGATGAGCCGGACCGGGAGCCCTTCCGCCTCGATCCGCCGTTGCAGAGCGGCACGTTCCCGACCCTCGCCCGCGATCGCGACCAGCGGCACGGGGTCGAGCCCGCACCAGTCCCGGGCCGCGTCGAGGAGGGTCGCGTACCCGCGGTCGGGCTCGAGTCTGCCCACCGCCATGACCAACGGCCGGTCGACGGCTCCCAGCTCCGCCCGGGCCTTGTGCTCGGCCCTCTCGTACGCCGCCGCGTGCCCGACCGGTCCAGGCGCCGTGACCGGGGAGAGCCGGGCATCGCGCGCACCCCGCTCGCGCGCCCGGTCGACCAGCTCCGATGACGTGGCGAGAACCACCGCGGCCGACCGCACCGCTCTGCGCTCCATCAGCCGCACCATCCGGCCCTTGGCCCCGTCGGCGAGCGAGCGAGTGTGCCAGGTGACGACGAGCGGCACCCGGCGTTGCCGGCCGATGGCGAGCCCGGCGCGTACGGCGGCGTTCAGTCCGTGCGCGTGCACCACGTCCGCCCCTGCGCATACGGCCCTGAGGGCGCCGACCGCGGCCGGATCGCTGCGCAGCGGCATCGGCACGAAGTGCGCGCCCGTGCCGAGGAAGTCGTAGTCGTGCTCCAGGGATGCGGGGGCGCAGACGGTCACCCGCACACCCCGAGCCACCAGCCCACCGGCCAGTGATCTGACATGAGCGCTACTGCCCGCGCTGCCGCCGCCCAGTACCTGGACCGTACGGAGCTGTGTCACGCGCCAAGGATGCCAGTCCGTACGCACGTTCCGGCACCGCCGGGACGGCATTCCCCTGTCCCACGTGGCAACTCCCCCACCGGGTTCACTCACATGGGTGAGCGTGCGAGGTCGGTGATCCGGTCGCCGTACGCCGCCGCGGCGACCAGCCCAGCCGCGTGGAGAGCCAGCCCGGCCCGGCCGCTGCCTGCGGCGATCGCGGCGCCGACGGCCGCGCCGAGCGCGTGCGCCCCGGCGTCGCCCAGCATCGTGCTCTCACCGAGGTCGTCGCCCGCCACGGCCGACACCGCACCCACCGGGGCGGCCGCGAGCGGACCCCGGAGCAGCCCCGGCGCGCCGAGACCGAGCACGGTGAGCGCGGCGCGCCCGGGTCGTACGTCGACGAGGTTCACCAGGTGCGCCGTGCCCGCGATCACCACACCCGCGAGCACCTTGTCGACGGGCCGGTCCTTCATCAGCGCCCCGGCGAGTAGACCGGCGGCCCCGACCCCGAAGAGCTTCAGGGCGCCACTGGTGACCTCGCCCTGCCCCAGAGCCGTGAGATGGGCCCTGAAGCCCCGCCGTTCGTCGCCCGCGACGTCGTCGTACGCCCCGCACGCCCCGGCCACCAGTGCGGCGGCGGCAGCCGCCGGCGTGCCCGCCACCAGCGCGCCGGCTGCGACGCCCACGGTCACGGCGGGCCCGGCGCACAGATCGACTGTGCGGCCGGCGTAGTTGGTGCGCTCCCAGCGCGCCTCCCCGCGGGTGCGGGCCCGGAGCGCGCGGTACACAAGGCGGGTGCCGCCCGCGGCGACGGCGAGGGCGGTGACTCTGTTCAGCGTTGCCATGATCGCCAGCCTAGGCTCGGCGCCCAGGCTGCCGGTGCGATGCCCGTGAAATCACCAACAGCCGGGCAGGGGAAGGCGGGACGGTTCAGCCGTTCCCGGGGGCGGGCCTCTCAGCCGCAGCCGGGGCAGGACTCGGAACGCTCACGACCGGCCCGCGGCGGACGCCCGGTCCCCCGTCAGCGCCGCCGGCTGCCTGCCCGGGAGAGCCGCGCCGGCATCCGGCATGGAGCCCCGACCGGGCCGCGGCCCGACCGCTCCCTCAACCGGCCCCGGAGGCCCGGGGGTGACCACCCGGGACCCGCACCTCACACCTCCGCGCGCGCCGTCGCCAGCAGCTCCTCCGCATGCGCCCGGGCCGTCTCCGAGTCCTCCTGGCCCGCCAGCATCCGCGACAGTTCCCGTACCCGGTCCTCGCCCTCCAGCACCGTGACGCCGGACCGGGTCACGGTACCGTCGCTGGTCTTCTCGACCAGGAGCTGGCGGTCGGCGAAGGCCGCCACCTGCGGCAGATGTGTGACCACGACGACCTGCGCGGTCCTGGCGAGCTTCGCCAGCCGTCGACCGATCTCGACCGCCGCCTTGCCGCCGACGCCCGCGTCGACCTCGTCGAAGAGATACGTCGGCACGGGGTCGGTGCCCGCGAAGACGACCTCGACCGCCAACATCACCCGGGACAGCTCACCGCCCGACGCGCCTTTGGCGATCGGCCGCGGCTGGGCGCCGGGGTGCGGGGCGAGCAGCAGCTCGACCTCGTCCGTGCCCGACGATGTGCAGGCGACGAGCCGGCCGCCGACCTCGATTCCATCCGGGTCGTCGGACTGGCGGATGTCGATCGTCACCCGCGCGTGCGGCATCGCCAGGTGCGCCAGCTCCGCGGTGACCGCGTCGGCGAACCGCGCCGCCGCCTCCGAACGCGCCTCGGTCAGTGCCTGGGCGAGACCGGACAGTTCGGCGCGCAGCGCGTCGCGCTCGGCCGCGAGCTCCCCGATCCGGTCGTCGTCGCCGTCCAGGTCGGTGAGCCGCTGCGTGCTCTCCTCCGCCCAGGTCAGCACCGCGTCGATGTCCGCGCCGTACTTGCGGGTCAGTCCGGCCAACGCGGCCCGCCGCTCCTCGACCGCGGCCAGTCGCAGCGGATCGGCGTCCAGGTTGTCGGCGTAGCCGGCGAGCTCGCCCGCCACATCGGCGAGCAGGATCGAGATCTCGCCCATGCGGTCGGCGAGTGCGGCCAGCGCCGGGTCATGGGACCGTACGGCGTCCAGGGCCCGTCCGGCCCCCGCGACCAGCGTGGTGGCGTCGACGGCCTCGGGGTCCTCGGGGTGGCCGGCGAGCGCCGCGTGCGCCACCGAGGCGGCGGAGGCGAGTGCCTCGGCGTGGCCAAGCCGTTCGGCCTCGGCGGCCAGCTCCACGTCCTCGCCCTGGCGCGGCTCGACGCCCGCGATCTCGTTCAGCCCGAAGCGCAGCAGGTCCGCTTCCTGGGCCCGCTCACGGGCACGCGTGGTGAGCTCGTCCAGCTCGGCCGACACGGCCTTGAGGCGCCGGTAGGCGGTGAGGTACCCGGCGTGCGGTCCGGACACGGCGTCACCGGCGTACCGGTCCAGGGCCTGGCGCTGGCGTGCAGCCTTGAGCAGCCCCTGCTGGTCGGTCTGCCCGTGTACGGCGACGAGTTCGTCGGCCAGTTCCGTGAGCATGCCGACCGGCACCGAGCGTCCGCCGAGATGGGCCCGCGAGCGGCCCTCGGCGGAGATCGTCCTGCTGATGAGCAGCGCGCCCTCGTCGAGCTCGGCTCCGGCCTCCTCGGCCCGCACGGCAGCGGGCGCGCCTGTGGGCAGGGCGACCCGCCCCTCCACGACCGCCGAATTGGCCCCGATCCGCACCAGGGTGGGGTCGGCGCGCCCGCCGAGCAGCAGCCCCAGGCTGGTGACGACCATGGTCTTGCCCGCACCGGTCTCTCCGGTCACCGCCGTGAATCCGGGCGACAGCTCGACAACAGCGTCGTCGATGACCCCGAGCGACCGTATCCGCATCTCCTCCAACACGGTGACGACCTTACGAGGTCCGACCCGGGCTGTGCGACGGCCCCCGCCCTACAGAGGCGGAGCCGCAGCTCGCGGGCCGTCGCTCCCACCTGCCCATCACCCTACGGAGTGGTTCTCGAACACCGGGCGAACACCGATCAGCGCGGCACGCCCCGCCACCCCGAGACCGGCAGCGCGAACTTCGCCACCAGCCGGTCCGTGAAGGACGCGTGGTGCAGCCGTGCCAGCCGCACCGGCACCTCGCCCCTGCGCACCTCCACCCGCGCGGCGTGCGGCAGCTGCACGGCCCTGCGGCCGTCGCACCAGAGCACACCATGCGGGGTGTTCGGCTGGACCTCCACGGCCAGGATGGAGGTGGGTGAGGTGACCAGCGGTTTCGCGAACAGGGCGTGTGCGCTGATCGGCACCATCAGCAACGCCTCGACCTCGGGCCACACCACAGGCCCGCCCGCCGAGAAGGCGTACGCGGTCGAACCGGTCGGGGTGGCGCAGACGATGCCGTCGCAGCCGAACGCGGTGACCGGCCGGCCGTCGATCTCCAGCACGACCTCCAGCATGCGTTCCGCCGACACCTTCTGGACGGCGGCCTCGTTGAGCGCCCAGTCCCGGTGCACCACGTCGCCGTTGCTGCGTACGACGACGTCGAGGGTCATCCGCTCCTCGACCTCGTAGGCGCGGCTCACGACGCGGTCGACGACCTTGTCGAGGTCGTCCCGCTCGGCCTCGGCGAGGAAGCCGACCCGTCCCAGGTTGACCCCGAGCATCGGCACCCCGGAGGCACGGGCGAATTCGGCGCCGCGCAGCAGCGTCCCGTCACCGCCCAGCACGATCAGCAGCTCACAGCCGTCGAGGACCTCGGGCGTGGCCTCGGGGACGGTCTCCACGGCGTCCGGCAGCGGAAGGTCCCTCGCCTCGAAGGCGAGCACCCGCACGCCGAGGCCCGCCCGCAGCAGGCCCTGGACGACGAGTTCGGCGCTGCGGATGGCCGCGGGCCGCCCGGTGTGGGCCAGCAGGAAAACAGTGCGGGTGACGTGCGGTTCTCCGCTCGCACCCGTGCCCGCACTCGTCGTGGTCGTATTCGTATCGGTCAACGCGGCCCCTCCGCCACTGCACGATCGACATCCCCCGGGTCGAGGTCCGGTGCCCCGGCCCTGAGCCACAGAAAGTACTCGACGTTCCCGGAGGGGCCGGGCAGCGGACTCGCGGTCACACCGAGCACGCCCAGACCGAGCTCTCCGGCCTGCCGCGCCACGGTGCGCACCGCGTCGGCGCGCAGCTCGGGGCTGCGCACCACTCCGCCGCTGCCGAGCCGCTCCTTGCCGACTTCGAACTGCGGCTTGACCATGAGGACGAGATCGGCGTCGGGCGCCGTGCACCGCACGAGTGCGGGAAGCACAAGGCCGAGCGGGATGAAGGACAGGTCACCCACGACCAGGTCCACCGGCGCCCCGTCGATCGTCTCCAGGGTCAACTCACGTACGTTCGTACGGTCCCTGACGGTCACGCGTTCATCGGTCCGGAGAGACCAGGCGAGCTGGCCGTAACCGACGTCCACTGCGACCACGTGCGCCGCCCCGGCGCGCAGCAGCACATCGGTGAAGCCGCCGGTGGAGGCGCCCGCGTCCAGCGCGCGCCGGCCCCCGACCTTCAGCCCTAGCGGGACGAACGCCTCGAACGCGCCGGCGAGCTTGTGGCCACCGCGCGAGACGTATTCGGGGTCGGCGTCGTCCTGTGCGACGACGATGGCTGCGCTGGTCTCGACCTGGGTTGCCGGCTTCGTGGCGGTGTTTCCGCCGACGGTCACCCGTCCTGCCGCGATCAGCTGGCTCGCGTGCTCGCGCGAGCGTGCGAGCTTCCGGCGTACCAGCTCGGCGTCGAGACGGCGGCGTGCCAGTCCTGCCACGTTCGGTTCAGCTCCTGTGATTGTGCTGGTGATGCGGGTTGTGCGATACGGCGGGACGTGGTCCCGGGGGGTGCGCGTCGAGCGCGGTTAGCGTGTCGCGCAGACCTCGGTGTACATCCTCGTACACCTCGAGGTGTCCGTCCGCGGGGAGCAGGTCGGCATCGGCGAGCCGTCCCAGGTGCGCGTCGACCTCGGTGTTGCCGGTGGGGATCCGCTCGACGCCCAGGGGCGCGGGTGCTGCGGGATCGTACGGCTCCAGTGCCGGTACGCCGTGCGCAGCAGGCACGGCAGGTCCGCCCTCCTCCGCCGGTACCGCCTCGCCGGGGGCTTCCATCGAGTCGCTCATGCCCAGACGCTACCCCGAAGCCCTGGGGTACCGTCGATCACGATGGCGACCACGGAGGAGTGCCGCAGCGCACTCGACAGACTTTCGGACAACCTGGCGGCGGTGGACGGGGAGCTGCGCGGGGCCGGCGCCCTCGACCGCTCCCTGAGCTGCCACATCACGGACCTGGGCATCACCTTCACCGGCAGACTCAGAGCGGGCCGTATCGAGGTCCTGGACACCCTGGACGGTCCGCCCGCGAAGAAGGCGGACGTGCGGCTCGCGATGACCGGTGACGACCTGGTGGCGATGGTCGAGGGGAAGCTGAACTTCGCGAAGGCCTGGGCCTCGGGCCGGGTCAGGCTCGAGGCGGGTTTCCGCGATCTGCTGCGCCTGCGGGCACTGCTGTAGCTGCCCGGCGCCGGGCCAGTGGCACCACCAGCGGCGTGCCCGTCTCGGGGTCCTCGATGACCTGCGAACGCACCCCGAACACCTGCTCGACGAGCTCCGCGGTGACGACGTCCCCGGGGGCGCCCTCCGCGGCGATCCTCCCCTCGCGCATGGCGATGAGGTGGGTCGCGTAGCGGGCGGCCTGGTTGAGGTCGTGCAGCACCGCCACGAGCGTACGGCCCTGGGTCTCGTGCAGCTCGGCGCACAGATCGAGGATCTCCAGCTGGTGCTGGATGTCGAGGAACGTGGTGGGTTCGTCCAGCAGCAGCAGCGGAGTCTGCTGGGCGAGGGCCATGGCGATCCAGACCCGCTGCCGCTGGCCGCCGGAGAGCTCGTCCACGTAACGGTCGACCAGTTCGGCGATCCCGGTCGCGGCCATCGACTCCCGGACGATCCGCTCGTCCTCGCGGGACCACTGGCGCAGCAGGCCCTGGTGCGGGTAACGGCCACGGGCGACCAGGTCGCCGACCGTGATGCCGTCGGGCGCGACGGAGGACTGCGGCAGCAGGCCGAGGGTCCTGGCGACGTGCTTCGCGGGCATCGAGTGAACGGTCTGGCCGTCCAGCAGCACCCGGCCCTGGCTGGGCTTGAGCATCCGCGACAGCGCCCGCAGCAGGGTGGACTTGCCGCAGGCATTCGGTCCGACGATCACCGTGAACGAGTGGTCGGGTATCTCGACCGAGAGATCCTCGGCGATCACCCGCTGGTCGTAGGCGAGGGTGACCGACTCGGCGGTGAGGCGCTGCATGAACGTGCTCCTGCTCCTGGGGTTCTTCTCGGGCTTGTCGGCGCTCTGGGCACTCTCGGCGCTCTCGGACCCTTCGGTCCGGGTGGCCGTCATATGCGCCCTGCCTTGCGCTCGGTGACGAGCAGCCAGAGCAGGTAGACACCGCCGAGCACACCGGTGACGACCCCGACCGGAAGCTCCCGGTCCCCGAACGCCGAGGTGGCGACCCAGTCGGCGCTCAGCAGCAGCGCCGAACCCATCATGGCGCTCGCGCCGATGTTCGGTCCCGGGGAGCGCGTCAGCTTGCGGGCGAGCTGCGGGGCGCTGAGAGCGACGAAGACGACCGGCCCGGCCGCAGCGGTGCCCACGGCCGTGAGCAGCACGGCGGCACCCATGAGCACGCCCCGGGTCCGCTCGACGCTCACCCCGAGCGCGTACGCCGCGTCGTCACCCATCTCCAGCATCCGCAGCGGTCTTCCGTAGGCCATGCAGAGCGGGATGAGTACCGCGCACACCGCGAGCAGCGGCCAGAACTGGCTCCAGTCCCGCCCGTCGAGCGAGCCGGTCATCCAGACCACGGCGCGCGTGGCGTCGACGAGGTTCGCCTTCGTGACGAGGTAGTGGATGGCACCGGTGAGCATCGCGGCCACCCCGATACCGACCAGCACCAGCCGGTAGCCGTGCACTCCGCGTTTCCACGCGAGCAGATAGACAGCGACCCCCGTCACCAGGGCCCCCGCGATCGCACCGCCCGCGGTCGCCACCGCCCCGCCATGGAACATGACGATCACGATGAGCGCGCCGACCGTGGCCCCCTGGCCGAAGCCGAGGACGTCCGGACTGCCCAGCGGATTGCGGGCGATGGACTGGAAGACCGCCCCGCCCACCGCGAGTGCCGCGCCGACCAGCAGTGCCACCAGCACCCGAGGCAGCCGTAGCTCCTGGACGATGAACTCCTGCGCCGGCGTGCCGTCGCCGAGCAGGGTCGCCACCACCTCCTCCGGCGTCATCGGGAAGTCGCCGCTGCCGACGAGCACGACGGCGACCATGAGCGCGACGGCCAGCAGGAGCAGACCCACCAGGGACGCCCGGGGATCGACACGGACCGAGAACCCACCGGGCGTGCGTATCGCCTTCACTGCCTTCACAGCTGAGCCATCCTCTTGCGCCGTACGAGATAGATGAAGACGGGCCCTCCGATGAAGGCGGTGACCACGCCGACCTGGAGCTCGGACGGCCGGGCCACGAGCCGGCCGACCACATCGGAGCCCAGCAGCAGCACGGGCGAGAGCACGGCGGCGTACGGCATGATCCAGCGCATGTCCGGACCCGTGAGGGCCCGGACGAGATGCGGGATCATCAGGCCGATGAAGACGATGGGCCCGCAGGCCGCGGTCGCCGCGCCGCAGAGCAACGTCACCGCGAGCATCGCGAGCACCCGCGTACGGGTCAGCCGCGCGCCCAGGGCCCTGGCGGTGTCGTCACCCATCTCCAGCGCGTTCAGCGGCCGGGCGATCAGCAGGGAGACCAGGATGCCGGCGCCGACGAACGGAGCGATCCTGCCGATGGTTTCGGGGTCGCCCGAGGCCAGCGAGCCGACGGTCCAGAAGCGCAGCCGGTCCAGAGCCACCGAGTCCAGCAGCTGTACGGCATTGACGTAGCCGTAGAGCGCGGCGGTGGCGGCCGTACCGGCGAGCGCGAGCCGCACCGGCGTGGCACCGCGGCTGCCGCCGAGTACGTACACGACGACCGAGACGACACCCGCACCGATGAACGCGAACCAGATATAGGCGCTGACGGACCTGACACCGAGGAAGCTGATGGCGGACACCACGGCGGCAGCCGCGCCCGCGTTGACGCCGAGAAGCCCCGGTTCGGCGAGCGGATTGCGGGTGAGCGCCTGCATCACCGCGCCCGCGAGACCGAGCGCCGCCCCGACCAGCAGGCCGAGCACGGTCCTCGGCACCCGGACGTCATGCACGATCACGTCGTTCCCCGTGCCGGTGTTCTCGAAGAGGCCGTGCCACACGTCGCTCACCGGAATCGGCTTGGCGCCGATGGCGATGCTCGCGACACAGACGAGCAGCAGGACACCGACGGCGACCAGCAGCCCGACGGCGCGCAGCGCATGGCGTTTGCGCGGTTCTGGCGCGGGCTCGGCGGACCCCGGGCCCGCGCTCTCTTGGGGAGGACTGTCGACCAACACGCGAGTTAGGCTAGCCTACCCTCCCAAACGGCCCGATCCGGGGGAACCCGCCGGCCACCGCACCCACGGGTCATCGACCGGAATCACCAGCCCCGGTCACCAGTCCAGCCGGGACAGCGCCTTCCCCGCGTCCAGTCCGCTCCCCGCTCCCCCGGCCTCTGACCACGCCGCCGCGCACAACGCCCGCAGCCCGTCGAGCGCTTCGCCCTCCCCCTCCAGCACCAGCGCGCCGCCGCGCACCGACGCCGCCCAGCCCCGGCAGCCGAACCCGGCCCCGTCCCCGGACCCGCCTCCGTCACGGCTCTCGGTCACCTCAGGCTGCCCGGTCAGCAACCCCCGCAGATCCGCGTCCACATAGGTGGGCCTGTGCTCCGGACGAGCCGCCAGCAGCTGCGCCGGGTCCGTCACCCCGGTCAGCACGAGCAGCGAGTCCACGCCCCCGTTGAACGCCCCCTCGATATCGGTGTCGAGCCTGTCCCCCACCACCAGTGGGCGCGCGGCCCCCGTACGCAGAACGGTCTCCCGGTGCATCGGCGGCAGCGGCTTCCCCGCCACCTGCGGCTCGGCTCCGGTGGCGATCCGCACCACCTCCACCGCAGCCCCGTTCCCCGGTGCGATCCCCCGAGCACTCGGGATGGTCAGATCCGTGTTGGACGCGAACCACGGCACACCACGGGAGACGGCGTAGGACGCCTCCGCGAACCGCCCCCAGGCCAGCTCCGGGCCGCCGTACCCCTGGACCACGGCGGCCGGATCGTCGTCCGCCGACTCCACCGGCACGAGCCCGCGCTCGCGCAGCGCGACCCGCAGCCCCTCACCACCCACGACCAGGACCCGTGCGCCCGCAGGCACCTGTTCGGCGATGAGGCGCGCCACGGCCTGCGCCGAGGTGATCACATCGGCGGGCTCGGCAGGCACTCCGAGCTCAGTGAGGTGCCGCGCCACCGCGTCAGGTGTGCGCAGCGCGTTGTTCGTGACGTACGCCAGGTGCATACCGCCCGCACGCGCGGCCCCGAGGGCATCGACCGCGTACGGAATCGCCTCCCCGCCCGCGTACACGACCCCGTCGAGATCAAGCAGTGCGGTGTCATACGCGATGCTCAGCGCCCGCACGCTGCCGCTCGGCCTGGTCCTGCCCGGCTCGCCCATTCTGCTGCGCTCCTCGCTCGTCGTGGCGCTGTCCCCCGATCATCGCGCATCACCGAGGACACATACGATGCATGGATGAACACGAGAGGTGTCCCAGGCGACAACGGTCTGTGCCTGAACCCGTTCCGCGGACTTCGCTACGTCCCCGAGCGGGTGGGCAGCATCGCTGCCGTGACCTCGCCTCCGTACGACGTGGTCGTGCGCCCCGACGGGCTGCTCCACCTGGAGTCCGCAGATCCGCACAACATCGTCCGGCTGATCCTCCCGCAGGCCGAGACCCCTGCGGAGCGCCACAAGCAGGCCGCGGACACACTGGAACGCTGGCTGGCCGAGGGGGTGCTCGCGCCGGATCCGGAACCAGCCCTGTATGTCTACGAGCAGCGCAAGGGCGAGATCCTCCAGCGTGGGCTCATCGGCGCCCTGGCCCTGTCCGAGCCGGACGAGGGCGTCGTGCTCCCGCACGAGGACGTGATGCCGCACGTGGTGGCGGACCGCGCCGCCCTGATGCGGACGACCGCGGCCAATCTGGAACCGCTCCTCCTGACCTACCGCGGCGACGGGTCCGACTCGGGAGCGGGCGCCGTCATCGACCGGATCGCCCTTGAACGCCCCCTGCTGGCGACCACCACGGAGGACGGCTTCAGCCACCGTCTGTGGTCGGTCACCGCCCCCGACGACCTCGCCAGGATCTCCCACGACCTGACCCGCCACCAGGCTCTCATCGCCGACGGCCACCACCGCTGGGCGACGTATCTGCTGCTGCGTGACGAGCAGCGCGTGCCGGGTGCCTGGAACTACGGCCTGGTCCTGCTGATCGACACGGCCCGCTATCCGCTGCGAGTCCGTGCGATCCACCGGCTGCTGAACCGCCTCCCGGTCGCGGACGCCCTCGCCGCCGTCGAGGGCCACATGCGGGTACGGGACATCGACGGCCCCCTCGACAACGCCCTCGACGCGCTGGCGGACGCGGCGGCGCAGGGCAATGCCTTCCTGCTGGCCGGCGCCGGCGGCTTCCACCTCCTGGACCGCCCGGACCCCGCCCTGCTGGCGCGTACGGTGCCGTCTGGCCGCCCCGAGGCATGGCGGTCGCTCGACGCGACGGTGCTGCACTCCACACTGCTGGAGCACGTCTGGCGGATCCCGGACTCACCCGAGGAAGTCACCTACATCCACGCCACCGAGGCCGCGGTCGAGCAGGCCGAACGACGCGGCGGCACGGCGGTGCTGATGCATCCCGTGCGGGAGGACGTGGTGCGGGACCTCGCACGCCAGGGTGTCACGATGCCGCGCAAGTCGACGTCGTTCGGGCCGAAGCCCGCGACGGGTCTGGTGCTGAGGAGCCTCAGCCTGGACTGAGCGGTGCGACCACGGACAAAGGTCCGGTCCCCATGGGGACCGGACCTTCGCTTTGCCGAGGACGGGATCAGTCCTCGTCGGTGCCTTCGGAGTCTTCGGCCTCAGCCTCTGACTCGCCCTCAGCCTCGTCGTCGGCCTCGGCGACCTCTACGGAGTCGGACTGCTCGCCCTCGCGGGCCTCGTCCTCGTCCTCGTCCTCGTCCTCGATGAGCGCGTCGACGAACTCCACCCCGTCCAGCGCGGCCAGCCGGTCCGAGGCGTCCGTGGCCCCGTCCTTGTCAGCCTCGACGGCCTTGGCGAACCACTCGCGGGCCTCGTCCTCACGCCCAGCGGCGAGGAGCGCGTCCGCGTACGCGTAACGCAGTCGCGCACTCCACGGGTGGACCGCGTTCGAAGCCAGCTCAGGGCTCTGAAGCGTGACGATGGCTGCGTCGATCTGCTCCATGTCGCGCCGCGCCCCTGCGGCGACGAGCCGCATCTCGACCTGCCCCGCCTTGTCCAGCTTCTGCACCTCGGCCTCACCGGCCATCGCCAGGGCCTTCTCGGGCCGGCCCAGGCCGCGCTCGCAGTCGGCCATCACAGGCCAGAGCTCGACGCCACCGGTCATCCGCCGAGCAGCGCGGAACTCCGCGAGCGCCTCCGAGTACTTCTGCATGGCGTAAGCGGCGAATCCCGCCGCCTCACGAACGGCAGCGACACGAGAGGCGAGCCGCAGCGCCACACGCGAATACCCGTAAGCCTGCTCCGGGTCCTCGTCGATCAGCCGAGCCACCATCACCAGGTTCTTGGCAACGTCCTCGGCGAGCGTCTTCGGCAGGCTCTGGAGCTCCTGTGCCACGTCCTTGTCGATCTCGTCACCGGTGACGTCCTCCGGAATCGGCAGCCGCTTGATCGGCTCGCGGTCCCGGTCACGCCCACGGTCCCTGTCCCTGTCATCACGGCGGCCGTATCCCCCGCGGTCGTCACGGCCACGGTAGCCACCGCGGTCGCGATCCCGGTCATCACGGCGGAACCCACCACGGTCATCGTCACGACGCGGGGCACGATCGTCACGACGGAACCCACCACGGTCATCATCACGACGGGGACCACGGTCATCACGACGGAACCCACCACGGTCATCATCACGACGCGGGGCACGATCGTCACGACGGAACCCACCACGGTCATCATCACGACGGGGACCACGGTCATCGCGACGGACCCCACCACGGTCGTCATCACGACGCGGGGCACGATCGTCACGACGGAACCCACCACGGTCATCATCACGACGGGGACCACGGTCATCGCGACGGAACCCACCACGGTCATCATCACGACGCGGGCCACGGTCATCGCGACGGAACCCACCACGGTCATCATCACGACGCGGGGCACGATCGTCACGACGGAACCCACCACGGTCATCGCGACGGAACCCACCACGGTCATCATCACGACGGGGACCACGGTCATCGCGACGGACCCCACCACGGTCATCATCACGACGCGGGCCACGATCGTCACGACGCGGGGCACGGTCATCGCGACGGAACCCACCACGGTCATCATCACGACGCGGGCCACGGTCAGCGGGCCGGTCGTCGCGCCGAGCGTATCCACGGTCATCGCGCGGGAATCGACTGCCACGGCCATCATCACGACGGTCGTCGCGGGCTCCATAGCCACCTCGGTTGTCGTCCCGACGGCCAGCACCCCGGTCGTCGCGGCGGTCGTCGCGGCGGTCGTCACGACGACCGTTTCCACCACGGCTGTCGTCGCGACGATCATTGCCGCCTCGGTAACCGCCCCGGTCACCGCCACCATCCCGGCGACGCGGCTCGCGCTCCGGACGATCGTCGGAGGAGTTGGTGGACATGGGTAAGGCTCCTGTCTTCGGGTACCGCAGTCATTCTCACGCAACCGGACACCCAGCGCGCTTCGAAAAATTTCAGGCAAAACAAAAGGACCCGTGGTCCCAGCTGAACGCTGGGACCACGGGTCCTGAAAGATTGTTCGGCGGCGTCCTACTCTCCCACAGGGTCCCCCCTGCAGTACCATCGGCGCTGAAAGGCTTAGCTTCCGGGTTCGAAATGTAACCGGGCGTTTCCCTAACGCT
>NZ_JBEYBS010000039.1:0-29390 GCF_040632375.1 Streptomyces sp. NPDC019396
GTAGCGCTCGGTCCGCAGGCCGCACGCCTTCGCCCAGTCGTCGTCGTTGACCGCGCTCTGGTAGGTCCGGGCGACCTGCACGGCGGCCGCCGTGGCGTCAGAAGCGCCACCCCCACCGGACCCGCCCTTCTCCCCTTCGTCCTGGGATGAGCACCCGGCCGCGAGAACGGTGACGGCCGCCGCGGCGGCGATGGTTACGGCACGCTTCATACCCCTACCCCCTGCGGTTCCTTGGTCAGGTCGGCCCCGCCGTTGTCGACCTTCGGTGTCGTGCTCAGCAGTTCCAGCAGTTCTTCCGACGGGACGTCGAACTGGACGGTGGCGGACTGGAATCGCCGGTCGCGCATGATCGCGTGGCCGTGGCGGATCTCCTGGTCAAAGCCCACGCCGATCGCCTGGATCAGCGCCCGAGTGTGCTCACCCGTGGGCAGGTCGAGCAGGGCCGCGAGGGCGTCCTGTTGCTCGGAGGTCGTGAGCTGGAAGCCGAACATGGTGGTGATCTGCTCGATGAGGCCGGTCAGCTTCGCCAGCGACTCCGGGTCCTGGGTGTCGATGACCAGGGCGGTTTGAAGCGCCCTGCCGACCCTGGCGATGTACTGGAGGAAGCTGCTTCCCTCGCGGGTCGCCGTCAGTACGTGCACCTCGGGGACCGCGATGGCCTTGCGCAGGCCGCGCAGGTCCTTGCGGCCGGCCATCGAGATGCCGAACGCGAGCATGGAGTGGACCAGGGCGACGCTGAGCCGCTGGTGCACGGACCAGTCCTCGCGGTCGTCGTCCGGGGCAGGCAGCGAGATCCCGGGGATCTGCACCACCCAGATGCCCGGCTCGGACCGCATGAACATGTTGTCGCCGGTCGGCCTGCCCATGAACGGGGCACCGAGGCCCGTCTGCGCGAGCTCGTACAGGGCCTGCCCGGTCTCCCTGGCCAGCTCGTCGGTGGACTCGCGCAGGTACTCGATGACCTTCCACACCCGCGGTTCCCCGGCGGCGATCACTTCGTTGACGGCCGACTGGATCGGCGTCTCGGCGCCGCGCATCCGCAGGTGCTGGGGCAGGGCGATGCCCAGCTGTGCGGGGACCTCGGTCTGGGCCCGCTCGGCGCTCTCGCCGGTCAGCAGGGTGAACAGGTCTGCGACGCCCGCGTACTGGGCTCCGGTCTCGACCAGGTGCGCGTTGAGGCCGTAGCGGCGGCCGGCCGCGACCAACCCGCCCATGTCGCCCTTGAAGTCGAGCGCCAGGACGAAGCTGCCGCGGAACGCCGCGTCCAACAGGCTCATCATCATCGCGGTCGTCTTGCCGCGTCCGCTTCGGCCGATGAACGCCGTGGTGGTCGCGTCACCGCGCGCGGAGCCGCCGGTCAGGTCGTTGCGGACCAGGCCGGGGGTGGAGCCGGTGAGGTAGCCGATCACCGGGCCGGTGTCGTCACCGACGGAGGCCCCGCCCCAGAACCAGCTTCCGGCGAGGGCGCCCACGGTACGGATGTGGGAGAGGTCGGGGACGCGCACCTTGTCACCCGGCAGCGTCTCCAGCCAGAGTTCCTTCTGCTCCTCGGTGCCGATGGACACCTCGATACCGAGACCGCCGTAGTGGGTGGTGACCGCGTCGATCTTCGACCGCAGGTCCTCCAGGGAGACGTCGCTGGAGACGACCAGACGGGGGTGGTCCTCCAACAGGGTGACGTCCTCGCGCTTCATGTCGCGCGCGAGCTGGGCCATGGTCTCTTCGGTCTCGATGATGTCGGCGGCGGGTGTTCCGGCGGAGTGCTGGGCGGCGGAGTCGCCCTGCTCCTTGGCCAGCTTCCGCGTCTCCTCGGTCAACTTCAGCGCGTCGCGCCGGTGCAGGACCTTGAAGCGCACGGACGGCTCGGGGTTGACGGGGAGGATCTGAACATCGGGGTCGACGCCGTCCTCGTCGTATTCGGGTACGTACGTGATCTCGCTGACTGTCCGCAGCCACTCCCCCGGTCCCGGGGACTCCATCTCTTCGGGGAAGGAGTCCATCGTCAGGACGCTGGTCCAGGCGGCGACTTCGCCCTGGGCGTCCATCACGCGCACGTGGTCCGGGTACGGGACGACGCGGCCGCGGGTGAGTGCGGCCAGCTTCGCCCCGGAGATCACGCCTGCGGAGTTCGGCGTCGGCAGACTCGTGGCCCGGTGCTGTTCGCGCGCGATCATCCAGGCCAGGACCTCGACCGGAGCGGGCTTGGCCCGCCACGGGGTCGTCTCCAACTGGCGTCCGAGCCGGCGCGCGAGCGCGTCGAGCCGGGCCAGCTCACGCTGCGGGATGCCGGTCTTCCTGATGCCGAAGGCGTCCTGCACGCCGCTGCGGCTGCGGGCCTGGGTCTGTCCCGAGCGCTCTTGGATGCGGACACCCAGCAGTAGCTGACGCTGGGAGAGGGCGAGGTCATCGAGCCGTTCCACCCGGGCGTCCGCCCACGCGGCGAAGTCTCCGGCGGTGAACAGCTCCTCGGCCTCGACGCGGTAGTCCGCCGCGTTCAGCGGGCTCCAGAGTATCCGCAGGTGGCAGTCGTGCCCGGCGAGCGTGCGGGCGAGCGCACTGGATGCCTGGTCGTGTTCGGCGTCCCGCGCCGTCTCCGACATCAGGTCCGTGTTGCTGCTGGACAGGACGTACCACGCCTCTGCGTGGGTCTCCGTCACCGTGAGCCCGTCCGCCAGGGCCAGGTATCGCGGTGGCGGCGCCGACCGGTCCCCCGCGACTCCGAGGAACTTTCCGACTGCCTTCGTGATCTTCATCCCCGTACCCCTCTTTACTGCGGCTTGCCGCCGGTGCGCTTGCGGGCGCGGTACACCGCGTCCGGCCCGTACATCCGGGTCTTGGAGTCGAACGGGACGGCCCGGCCGGCGGTGGGCCGGGGCGCGTCCTTGCCGAGCGCGCTCTCAAAGACACCCATGCCGGGCAGCTCGACAAACGCCTCGGCACGCTCACCGAGCCGGGCACGCAGCGGCATCCACTCGTGCCTCTCGGCCGCGCGGCGCCCGCCGTTGATCACGGGCCGGTGTCCCAGCGTCAGGTACCGGACCCACAGCGCCCATTGCGTGAGGTTCCACCTGCGCTCGTTCCTCCGGCTGCGCTGGGCCCCGTAGTACGTGATGACCGCCGGGGGCGCGAAGTACAGCGTGAACGTCAGCTGGCTGGGCAGCCCGAACAGCATCAGGAGAGAACCGGTCCACAGGACGTAAACGACTACGCCCGTGACCAGCATCCGGCGGGAAGGGCCTTCGCCCAGGTCCATGCCGAAGATTTCGTGCTGGCGAGTTTCAAGATCGAAGTGGCGTGTGTACGTGTGTCCGACCCTGCTCACGCGCCCGCGACCTTGTTGAAGATCTCCACGAACATGTTCTTCGTGGTGTCGGTGGCGAAGACGAACCCGGCCACCAGGATGCCGGTGATGACGTGGCCGATCAGCTCACCCCACTCGCGCTTGGCGTAGTGGCCGATCGCTCGGACCACCAGGATGATCAGGAAGATGTTTCCCGCGATCAGGAAGACCCACGTCTTCAGGTCTGCGCCGCTGGTCAGTGCCAGCGTCACCGTGTCGGCAGACATGCCTCGTATCCCCTCGTTTGGTTCCTTCAGGCGGAGTTAGACGGTTCCGCCGTGGACCTCGGCGACCTGCCAGCGCTCGGCGGCGGCCGAGGCCACCCGGGTCAGCTCGACCCGGTAGGTCTGCTCCAGCTCGGCGGCGCCGATCGTCCACCGCACGACGGCGGTTCCGGTGCGGTCGCTGCCCTTGCCCTGGTCGACGTTCCAGCTCTGGATGCCCTGGAGCGTGATCCCGTCGGGCAGCGGCGGGACGCTCGCGCCCGGGGCGGTCACGCTGTCCGCCTCGCCCTTGGCGTACTCGGTGAAGAACGTTTCCACGGTGCTCTGGGTCTGGGCGGAGAGCTCGACGTCGCTGTCGACGGCGTTCTGGTCGGTGACAGTCGGGCCGGAAGCGGGAACGCCGACGATGCCCGGTTCGCCGGTGACGACGATGCGGCCTGCGGTGTTCAGGACCGGGACCTCCAGCCCCACCCACTTCCGTTGGGCGGGCGCCGGGTCCTTCTTCTTGTCATTGGGCGGTTCGCCGGGGACGTTGATCAGCACGGTCACGTGCACCCGGGCGCGCTTGTCGCCGAGCTCCGTCACCGCGCCCGGCTGGGCGAGGAGTACGGTCTGCTGCCCCTTCGAGTTCCAACCCGCGGTGGTGTCCGTGCCCTTGGGCATGTCCCGCGCCAGGGCCTTGGCCCGCTGGTCGGGGTTGGCCTCGTCCCAGGTCAGGTACGAGTACGCGAATCGCGCGGCGACCAGTTGGGCGTCCTGCACCGGGTAGGTGGGCCCCTGCTTGACCGTCGGCGCCGGGGCCGGCGCGGGCTGGCTGGGCCAGAACCAGGACCTGACGCCGGTGATTACGGCCAGGCCGACCACCACCCACAGCACGATCCGGCCGGTGACGACCAGCGCCCTCGTGCCGGTCTTCTCTTCCTGAAGCACCCAAGGGGTGGCAGGCGTCCGTGTTTGCTTGGGTTCGGTCGCAACCTGAGTCGGGCTGTGCCCGTTACGCTCGGCCTGGACCCGCTTCCCCGCGGCTACCCAGTGTGCGGCGCCGGCTGCCGGTACGGTCTTCTGCTGGGGCGGTTCCGCTTGGGGAGCTGGTGCTTCCTTGCTCCGGGGCTCCGGGAGGTTGAGAACCTTCCACACGACCGTTTTGAGCGCACTCATCCCCAGACGACCTTCCCCGCGATAGGCCCGAACTGATCTGGACAGTACGCGGATTGGCCACAGTGCGTCAAAAAATTTCGTATGGGTCGCGGTAGAGTGCGGCGCCATGCGCACGGGGGCAGACGGATGGCGTCTGCGGGGATGGCTTGTCGCTGAGTTGCGGCAGGCCCGTGGAATCTCCCAGAAGGTATTGGCAACAGCGGTCGGGTGCTCTCGTAGCGCCGTCGCCATGTGGGAGTCGAAGAACCAGCGGCCCAGTCCACGGCATCTGCTCCGACTGGCCCGCAGCCTCGACGTCTCACCCCTTGACCTGGTCGAACTCCTCGACTCTGACTGGACGTTGAGGATACTCCGGCGGTTCCTTGGGTTCACACAGGCACAGGTGGCGCAAGCACTGAGGGTCGCCGTCAGCACGTATTGCGATGTCGAGAGAGGACGCCAGGTCCTGCCCGACAGGTGGGTGCCAATACTTGGATCTCTCTTCAATACCGACGAACACACCGTCAGGAATAGCGCCCCATTAAAAAAGGCGAAGAAGAGATAACCCTTTGTCGACAAACCCACAGAATGAGTTACAGCCAGAGGGGACGTTTAACCACGTATGCATTCTTTGATCCCAAAAGTGCGATTTAGCGATCAATGAGGCATCGTTCCGCTTCCCCAGCGCCTGCACTCGACCGCGTCCGGCGCCCGGCGCGTCGACGGCAGGGACAAGGACTTGGGCATGTGACAAGAGCACAACTAAGCCCCGGCAGGCGGCAGTTGGCTGCTCTCCGGGGCTTTGCTGTCGCGCAGTGAGGGCTATCCGGGGCCGATCTGGCGGAGCCACTGCCCCATCTGTTCGGCGGAGGGCCGCGCGGCCGGCGGTCGCATGAGGGCGTACTGCAGAACCTCTTCGAGCTGCGGCCAGTGCGTGATGTGCCCGTGCGGCAGCCGGTTACGCAGCAGCAGCCCGCGAAGCACTGCCGCCGTGAACCGCGCCGGATCGACCCCGGCCGCGGCGTAGTCGCGGTGCCATGTGCCTGTCGCCGCCCACCACAGTCCGGCCGCGAGGGCGTACACCTCATCCGAGGGTTCGGTGACCACCGGACGCTCCCCCGCCTCGATGCGGTGCATCAGTTCGGGTGACATCAGGTGCAGGAGTCCGCCGAGGAAGGTGTGCGATGGTGCCAGCACCGGGCCCGACGCCCATGTGCAGTCGATGAAGCGGACCGCGCCGGACGTGTGGACGGTGTGGTGTGGCTGGAGGTCACCGTGCACCCATCCGGCCGCGTGCAGGGCTCCGACGGCTTGGCACACGTCGACCGCTGCGGCGAGGGCCGAGGACCGGTCCTCGTCGTGCTGCTGGCGTACGCTCTCGAACCGAGTCCAGGTGGAGGCGCCTTCGAGCCACGGCGTGATGAGCCACGCCGAACCTGTCCCCCGGCCCGCCTTCGCCCGCCCTCCGTACGACAGGCCGGGCACCAGGGAGTGCGTCTGCTGGAGCACGGCGGTTTCGCGGGCGACGGTGGCGGCCCCCTCGCCGGTGCCGACCTTCAAGGCCCACAGCCCGCGCGGTCCGGACACCTGCCAGACGGCCGCGCCTCTGCGGTCCGTCACCTGCTCCCAGTGCGCGGGTTCTCCCGCCAGCGCCTCCGCATCGGCCCGGCCGATCAGCGGTGGCTGCGCGACGCGTTGCCCCGGCAGGCTGACGGACTTCGTCCCCTCAACGTCCAGCACGGAAAGGCCCTCTCTCTACGGTCCGCGACGGTCGCGGTCAGGTCGTCGGTGACGGGACGGCGGAGGGACCGGTGCCCACCGGCTGGGCGATGCGGCACCGGTGCGACGCCGGTCCGCCTCAGAGCAGGTTCTGAGCGGCCACGGCTGCGGTCACGGTCCACATGGCGCCCAGGTAGGTGCACAGACAGCGGACCAGCACCGGGTGGTCGCGGTACATGTGCCTCAGCGCGGCGAAGCCCGTCCTGCCGTGCGACTGCGCTCGGAAGCCGAAGAACGAGACGGTCACCGCGGACACCTGCACGGCACGGCCCTCGACCTGCTCCTGGTCCTGGCCCTGGTCCTGGTCCTGGTCCAGAAGCATGTCCATGAGGGTGCAGGGCTCGAAGTCCTGCCGCGGCGGGCGCTTCGCGCGGATGCGACGCAGGTACGGGAAGTCAGGCATGGCGGTTCGCTCTCTCGGTTGATTCGGCGGATGGCACGGCGGGCGCTGTGCCCGCCGGCGCTGGCCGTCCGACGACCCGGGCGCGAGGCACCGGGCCGCCGGGCGGGGTCTAGGCCGCGACGCTCGGCGTCGCGAGTTCGGCCAGGTCCACGGGGGTGCAGCCGTGCAGGGTCACAACGTCGCGGGCGGCGAGGGTCCACCGGAGCGCGGGGTCCTCGAACGCGACGTCGGTAAGGCCGTTCTTGCTCTTGGTCGAGACCGGCCGAAGGGTTCGCGGGTCGTAGACGATCCCGGAAACTCCCCATGGTTCTGTCCGCTCGACCAGGGCGGCGGTGTGCCCCTTGACCAGGTGCGGGCAAGCCTCGGCAGCTTCGACGGCGCACGGCAGGCACACGGGAGGGGTGTCCGTCACGTCACCGTCTCGGATCGGTCGGCCGTCGACCGCGCGTCCGATGAACAGGTGCTTCCCGCCCCAGCGGCTGAACTCGTCGTTGTCGAACGTGGAGGTCGCACAGACCATGCAGAGCATGTGCGACATGGCTTGACGCTGACGAAGGGGGTGGATGTCCGCCAGACGGGGCTTTCCCCTCCCCCGCACCAGTGGGTACCGCACCCAGAGGGCGCCGTCCCTCCGGTCCGCGCCGCTGACCTCGTCGGCGTAACCGATTCCCTCCGCGCCGTCCGGTCCGACCCGCTTGATCAGCCTGGTCGGCAGCGGGTTCTCCTCGCCCCACGGCGCAACGAAGGGGACGTGGAGCCCCCGCCAGTGGAACTGAGTCACGGTCATGCCGCTGCCCCCGCGAACGCGGGCCGGTGCGGCGCGATGGCTTGACCGTTGTGCGGACACATGGCGCTCGTCCTCTCGGTGGTCCGTGTTGGTGAAGGCGTCCGCTGGTCGCTCTGGTTCATGCGACCTGCTTGATCGCTCGCGTGGCGGTGAGCCGTTCCAGAAGGTCGTTCGCGACGGCGCCCACCAGCCGCAGGTGGAGAACGCGGTCCCGGAAGTGCTCCGGCAGGTCGACGGCTTGAAGGCCGGTGGCCCGCTCGGCGAGCCGCAGCACCTCGGCGTCCCTGCTCTCCGCCGCAATGGCGATGGCGGCCAGTCGCTCCAGGCCGTCACGCAGGTGACCGTGAATCTCCTCGACCTTGTCCTCCTCGGGAGGCTGCGGGTCGAGCGCGTCCCCGATGTCGTCCAGGATCTCGGGGAGCGTGCGCATCCTTCGCAGGGCCGCCGCCAGCAGAGCCAGCTTCTCGGCGCTGACCGAGGGAGCGTGAACCGCGTACGTGGACTGCATCAGCAGCTCCCTATTGCGTAGGCGTGCCGCCCCCGGCGCGGGATACGGGGGGTTGGCCCTGCCGAGGGCGGCACGGGGGGCGCCGATAAGGCGCCCGGGGTCCGCGCCGGACGGCGTGCTCGCCAGTCCGGCGCGGTGGCTGTGTTGGTCGGTGTGCGCTCCGAGAGAGCGCGGCCGGCCGGAGACTCGGTCATCGGACATCGCCCGTCGCCTCGATCGCGGCCCAGACCCTCAGGCCGGGCCCCGCTTCCGTGGCACCCCACCGGCTGGCCAACCGGCGCACCAGGTCGAGCCCGCGGCCGTGCTCGTCCCACAGGTCGCCGGTCTCCTCCGAGATCGCGCGGAGTGCTCTAGCGGGCCGGGGACCGCTGTCACGGACGGCCACCTCGACTTCGCCGTCACGCCGCAGCAGTTCGAGCTCGATGCTGGATGACGTGGTGTGCCGCACCGCGTTGGTCGTGATCTCAGACGCCAGCAGGACGGCCGTGTCGACGGTGTCCTCCGGCATCCGCCAGGAGCACAGGGCCTCGCGGACGTGGTGACGGGCGCGGGCCGGGGCCTGGTCGTCGCCGTCGAAGGCGTACTGGTGCGGCTCGGTCTGGGTGTTCGGCTGCGTGGCACCGTCGGCCCCAACGTCGCGTGCCGCCGTCTTCGCTGAACGATTCGGCATCTCACGCGTCACAGCACACCTCCGTCGGCGGGGACCGACGCGACGCGGCGGCGGTAGGCGGGCATTGCGAGCCGGACGGCGGTCCGCAGCTCGATGGCAGCCAGCAACTCGCCTGCCGAGTAGGGCCGTTGCACCCACCAGGTCGGGCAGTCGTACGGCCCGTACTGCGGGTGGGGGATGGTCAGCCAGGACTCGCGGGGGAGGGTCCAGATGTCCTCAGCCCAGACTCCGCCCTGGTCCGGCTCGATGAAGAGGTAGAGGCGACGGTTCCAGCGGTCTGCCAGTGCCGGGGGGCAGTAGCCCTTGAGCGTCCGGCACACTCCGAGCACGTCGAGCCCGACGGTGTATGGCATCGCCACTGCGTCCCATGCCCGGCCCACCGGAAGCTGCCCGGTCCACTTCGGGTGCTCGGCCCATTCGACGGCCAACTGGTCGGGGCTGGGGTGGGCGGAGAGGAACCAGTCCGTGTCGGTGGCCGTGAGGACCGCTGTCACGACGCACCCCCGGCAGCATTCAGGCACTTGTCGTGGGCCCGGACGTCCCACCAGAGCGTGGTGCCATTCGGGCTGACGGTGCACGCGCGGCCGGCGGGACGCAGTTCCCCGCCCTGCGATTGACAGCCCAGGCAGCAAGCGCCCTGGAGCACGTGTAAGACGGCCGTACTCACGTCGGAAATCTCAAACCGCCGACGGAGCCCTTCCTCGGCGCTTGTCGCGCCACGACTTCGGTCGTCGCTCTGCGGGGCCACTTCGCTGGGCATCCGGGGTTCCTCCCGGTCGGTCGGGACGACGCGGCCCACCCAAGATCACTTGGAGTTGTCGGGCAGGCGCGCTGTGTGCTGACTCGGTACAGGATGCCAGCAGATTCGCTACCGTGGGAACATCTCCCGCAGAATTCTGCGGAACTTGTTTTCATTCGAACTGACGCACACAGGGGGGAAACTGACAGATGTTCATGGGGTGGCAGAATCTCTCGCGAAGACGCAGAACATTCCTTGCCGTGGCAGAACAAGCACCGACACACTGGCCCTGGCACGACGAAGGGACACAGGATGATTGAGGATGTGGGGTCGGCAGCACCGGCTCTCTGCCGTCTTCAGCTCGCCGTCGAACTCCGCAGCTTGCGGGAGACGTCCGGGCTCGCCGCCTCCGAAGTGGCCCGGCGTCTCGTCGTGAGCCCTTCGAAGGTGAACCGGCTGGAGGCCGGCGAGAACGGCGTCGTGGAACCGGCCGACGTGATGGCCCTGTGCGACATCTACGGGGCCGAGCCCGAACAGCGAGCGACGCTCATCGGCTACGCGACCGTGACCAAGACGAAGAAGGACTGGTGGCAAGAGCGCGAGTACGCGCCGGTCATCCCGCCCGGCTTCAAGGCGTATCTCGGGCAGGAGGCCACGGCGTCTGCGCTCCACAACTACGAGTCGGAGTACGTTCCCGGCCTGCTGCAGACCGAGGCATACGTCCGTGCTCTGCACCGCCGAGCACACGAGGGACTGGGCAAGGACGATGTCGACCGTCTCGTAGCCGTTCGCATGACACGGCAGGAGGTCCTACACCGGGAGACCTCACCGCTCAGGCTCATCGCCATCATCAACGAATCGGTGCTGCGACGTCGCGTTGGCAGCGCCGAAGTGATGCGTGAGCAACTGGGGCACATCGCCGAACTCGCGACATCCCTCCCCAACGTCCGTGTGCAGGTCGTTCCGTTCGAGTCGGGAGCACACCCCGGCATGAACGGAGCGTTCACCATCTTGCAGTTCCGGGAGAAGGACCCCTTCCCCCCGATTGTCTACCTGGAAAACCTGTCCGACGCCTGGGTCGTTCGGAAGCGGGCCGACGTCGACCGGTACGAGGAGACGTTCACGGACCTGCAAGCGTTCGCTCCAGGGCACACGGAGTCCTTGAGCATGATCAAGAAAGCGATCGAGGAGTTCTGATTCCTATGACCAGGGACGACGCCCAGAACCCCCAGTGGTTCACGTCCAGCTACAGCAACGACCAAGGGGGTCAGTGCGTCGAAGCGGCTCGCATGGGCAACGGGACGGCCCGGAAGATGTGGGTGCGCGACTCCAAGGCTCCAGCCGGGCCCGTATTCGAGTTCGACCACGGCCCCTGGCAGCACTTCGTCCAGGCCGTGGCGGAGGGTGAGATCAGGCACCGGAACACGTAAGGCCCGACGCAGCAAGATCACACGGACCGGAATCGGCCCGACAGGCGAATGCCTGTCGGGCCGATTCCGTTTGCGTGGCAGGCTCGATCAGCTCATGAGCGGGAAATCGCACGAGCGGGCCAGGACGGCGAGCACGGCCAGCACGACCAGCCCGTACAGGACCTGGCGGCCGGTGATCGGCTGACCGCCGCCCTGATCGGGTCCGTCCTCGCCGTCGGGGATACCCCCGAAGTGGGCCTGCTGGCGGTGGGCTTCGCGTGCAGCCGTCTCCCCCTCCGGACCGATCGGGAAGCGGGTGCGGCAGGCGCCGCACTTCCAGTACGCCACGGGGACGTTCTCCTCTCACGGGCCGCCCACGGGCGGGCGGCTGCTGATGCGGGAATCGAGCCTAGAACCTGCGCGGGACGGCAGGTAGCCCGCCTACCGAATCGGTAGGCGGGCAGTAGGCGGCGGGTAGTTATTGCAGGTCAGATGGCTGACCTACCGGTAGTAGGCGGACCAGGTTCGACCCCTGGGCCGGCAGGGGAGTGAAGCCCTGGGGAAGGTCCGCGGAGTGCACACCGGGCCGGTTACGGGTGGCCCCGTCCTTGTCCGATGCGGGGGCCTTCACGCCGTCCCGGACGGGGATCTGGTGGGCCGCCAGGAGGGCCCTCACCCGGCCGATCTCGGACCGCATGTCACCCCCCTCGGGGAGGCTTCCCAGGGCCAGTTCACGAAGGTGCACGGCGGTGCCATTCCCCCGGGTCCGGATGCTCTCGCGCACCCACGCGTAGACCCTGATTCGCTCCGCTGCGGCGGCCTCTTCGGGGGACGGTTCCGCCACTTCCCCACCGGACGGATCGGGTTCCGCTTCCCCACTCCCCTGATCCTCTTCGTGATCTTCAAGGGGGTCGACCTTCGCGACTCCCCCGTCCGCGTCCTCTTCGCGATCTTCCTTTTCGTGATCTTCGTGGGCCCCGGCGACCGCTCCGACGATCCAGGCGATCACCACGAAGATGATCACGAAACCGCCCGCTCCTCGCATCAGGTCCACCGGGTGGTCGACCACCCAGTTCCCTACCGCCGCCGCCAGCTTCCCCACCGCCGGGACCGCCGTGTTGACCAGGAACATGACCCCCATGCCGACGAGGACCACACCGCCGATGATGAGGTCACCGGTGCTGGTCCCGGACTTCGCGGGCGCCTTCTTGCTCCCCGTCGACTTCTTCGCCGGAGACTTACCGCCGCGCCGCTTCGGCTTCGCGGAACGCTCGGCGTCGCCAGCGGCCGCCGCCTTCGGGGTCGACTTCGCCCGCTTCCTTCGTACCCGGCCGATGACCAGCACCCAGCCCCGGCGTGTCAGGGTCCAGGTCGCGCGGAGGATGATCACCGACCCCGCCCGTACGGTGACCAGGCCGGCGCGGTCGAACGCGTGATACGCCGACAGGTCCGGCCGGGTCACGGCGCGGCCGGGCACCCGGGGGGCGTCCGCCTGGCTCTCCAGGGACTCGATGATCTGGCCCCACCACGCCCGAGGGCGTGACGGCTGCTCCGCCGTCACGCCCTCGTCGTCCAGCAGCTCGACGTCGCCCGCCCCGCCCTCGTCCTCGTCGCCCGGGTCGGACTTGACCAGGTCCACAGCCATCAGGCGACCACCGTTCCGGTCAAGTTGCTGATCAGGTGCGTGATCGTGTCGAAGATGCCACCGGCCGCCGTGAACATGCTGGGCAGCATCAGGGCGAACAGGCCGTTGCGGAACTTCGACGGCTTCAGGCCGTACAGCAGGATGCACATCAGGATGGCGACGGCACCGGCGCCGAAGTTGCCCGCGGACCCGAAGCTGGTCTGGATCGCCTGGGACAGGCCGCCGCTCATGTCTCCGACGAAGCTGAAAGTCTCCCCGGCCTGGGCATAGAGCTGGCCGGTGATGAACGCGGCCGCGATCACGCCCTCATGGGACAACTTGATCTTCCACTTGCCCTGCGCGCCGACGATCAGGAACGCGGTCATCACGACGGCGCCGCCGGTGAAACCGATCGCTCCGAAAATCTGGCCCATGTCTGTGATCTGCTCTCTCGGTTAGTTCGTGCCGTACAGGAGGAATGCGACGGTGGCCGTGGCGGCGGGAACGTGGGCGGCCCAGACCACGCCCTTCCAGGGCCACTTGTCGCCGTAGTGGCCGACCCAGCCACGGACCATGCGGTATGCGATCTGGAGCCCCAGCGCGACGCCGCCGCCGACGACCCACGCGGGCCGGGCCATCTGCAGAGCCGTGATCAGGCCCAGCGAAGAGACGAAGATGACTCCGCCCAACTTCGACCGCATGGCCAGGGCCAAGACCCCGGCGCCCAGAGCGCAACCGGCCACGGGTGTGGCGTACTGGTCGGCGTGGGCCATCAGGCCGGTGACCCAGTCGTCCAGGTGCAGACTCCAGCCCGCGGCGTACGCGGTGCCAGCGAAGATGACCTGACGGCCCCGGGAGTTGTTGATCAGGCCGCCGCCCTGCGTGGTGCCAGCGATGACCGGTCCGGCGTTCTTGACCGCGGCCGCGAAGCGGCCGCCCGTCGTCGCAGGTGCCGGGGCATCGTCGGCGTCTGCCTCCTCGGCGTCGTCATCCTGGGCGGCCTGGTCCTTCTTCCGCCCGGTTCGGGTCTTCTTCGCCTCGGGCTCGCCCTGCTGGTCCTCGGCGTCCTCGTCGTCGGCGTCCTCCTCTACTACCGGCTGGGCCGGAGCGGCGGCGGGGGCGTTCTTCGGCGAGGGCGGCGCGGTCGGTGGAGCGGGGACGTTGCCGGTGAAGGTGTCCTGGTCCGCGGCGTCGTCCTTGTAGACGTCGTTCCACCAGTCCTTTGCCGGTGCGGCCGGGGCAGGTGCCTCGACCGGGGCGGGCGGCTGGGCGGGAGCGGATGCGGCGGCGGCCGGCGCCGTGTCGGCGTCGGTGTCCGTGTCGACCACATCCAGGTCCAGGTCGACGTCGGGCATGGTCGCCGCCGCGTCGGGCTCCGGGTCCGGCTCGGTGGCCGGTTCCGGGATCGTCGGGGCGGTCGACGTCGCCAGGACGTCGTCCAGGTCCGCGAGGAAGTCGCTCACGTCGCGGACACCTGTCTCGGACACCTGCGTCTCCGAGTCGGTGTTCGTCGTCATCGGGCCAGCCACCCCCACTTCCGGATGGCCTCGGTCATCAGCCGCCGGATGCGGAGTTCGTCAGCCCCGGGCAGGGCCGGGTTGTTCGTCGCCGTCGGCTGGTGCCGGACGAAACCAGCGGGAAGGTCGAGCGCACGGGCATCCGCGTACGGCGTCCAGGACCGCGCGGACGGGTAGTACGTGCGGGTCAAGACGTGGCCGGGCGGGGTCGCGGACCGGGCGCGTTCGGCGCGTCCACGGTGGTGGTGAAGCAGCGTCACAGTTGGCTCCAAACGGCGAGGACCGCCACGACGGCGCTGACCGTCACGGCGTCCTTGGCGATTCGGACCTTCCTGCTCTTCGGCCGGTACAGGTGAGTCGCGGCGAGCGCGACCACGGCGGCGCCGAGCGCAAGGTCAAACACGGCTGTCCTTCGGGAGGGGCGGCGCCCCGGCCGCGACGAAGGGTCGCGGCCGGTGGCGCTGCGGGTGAGGGCCCTGCTCGTGGCCGTGGTGCTGTTCAGCGCCCGGCACGCGAGTGACGCTCAGCGGTCAGGGACGGCGCTTCTGCGGGATCATCGGGTCGCCCTGGCGGAGGCGGCCGTCGGTCCGGCCGGCGCCCGGCACCGGGATGCCCTGCTGGCCCGTCCGCAGGTAGCCGTTCGAAGGCGTGCTGGTCTTCCGCTCTGCCATGATGTGAGTCCTCTGTTCCATGCGTTGGGATAGGGACTCGGGGCGGCCCATCTGCTTGGCGGTAGGGGGTCGCTCCGAGGTGCATCCGGCCTCGTTGGTGCTCAGCACCGGCGGGGCCGTTGTCGCGTAAGGCGACTCCGCAGCAAGCCCGTTGGCGTCCTGCGGTACCTCCAGTAAACGCCAACCTCCACAGGAGGTCAACCAAGTTCCACGGGAGATTTCAAAATCTCCTCGGGAGATTGAGTGATCTGCTGCGGAGCCTTACCCTCAGCTCATGACACAGCACCCGTCCGCCACCCCAGAGTTCCGCACCGTCGCTCAGCGACTGCGGGAAGCCGTGACGGGCGGCACGTACGAACCCGGCTCCCGGCTCCCCGCCGCCGCCGAACTCGCCGAGCACCTGGGGTGCACCCGCTCCGCCGTCGAGCGGGCCGTCCGGGTTGCCGCCGCCGAGGGCCTGGTCACCACACGCAAGGGATCGGGGGCCTACGTCTCCCGTCTCCTGCAGCGGATCACCCGGCGCACGGACGGCCTGCTCCGCTCCGTCCCAGACGGCGAAGCGGGCGGCTCGGACGACGCGCTCGAAGCAGAGCTGCGGGCCCTCGGACTCGTCGCCCGCCACTTCCCCGACGTCCGCACCGAGCGGGCCCCGCAGGACCTGGCCGCTCCGCTCGGCCTGAAGCGGCAGGGGCAGGTCCTCGTCCGCGAGACGCGGACGTTCGCCGTGGCGGCCGGCTCCGCGCCCACCGATCCCGGCACACCCGTCCAGCTCGTCTTCACGTACCTGCCGCTCGACATCGCGCGGCACACCGACCTGGAGCGCCCAGACCTCGGCCCCCGGGGCGTAGAAGGCCTTCTCACCGAGCTCGGGCACCGGCCCACGGACTTCTCCGAGACCGTCGACGTCCGCCCGCCGCATGAGCACGAAGCGACCGCCCTGGAGATCGACGCGGACAACAGGGTCATCCATCTGACCCGCACCGCCGCCACCGCCGACCGGACCGTGGCGGTCACCGTCAGCGTGCTTCCCGCACACCTGTGGTCGCTCTCCTATCGGTGGTCCACCGCCACCTGACGCCCCGCTCCCCGACCGGGCGGGCCGGCGCGTCCGGCGCCCGGTAGCCCGGTAGATGTGCAGGTCAGAGGCCACCTACCGGCAACTACCTACCGCCTACCTACCGCGCCTACCGGCACCCTCGCCCCCTGACTCGGACCCGGCCTCACGGCCGCTGGACGGCGTCCGGGGCGACACCGGACCTCCCGACCGGGCAGCTTCCAGCAGGGCCGCAGAACGGCGCTCAGGGCCTCCCGCGGCGCCCCACCAAGGAGGTCGGCGGGCAGCAGAACGGGGGCTGGCCGGACCCTTTCCAGGTCCGGCCAGCCCCCGTTTGCGTCGGGATCAGATCCGCGCCAGGGCCCCCTTCGAGTCGAGCGCGTCCAGGTCCGCGATCGGGCGCCCGAAGGTGTCCAGCAGCTTGCCCTTGCCCTTGTCCTTGGCGGCCTTGGCGGGCGCCTTCTTCTCCGCCGCGGCCTGCTGGGCGGCCTCCCAGCGCTCCATCGCTTCCTGCATGTAGGTGCGGGCCGTCCCCTGCGACGTCAGCCCCAGTTCAGCCTGCACCTGGTACGCGACATCGGTACGGGTCCGAGGGGTCACCGCCGGACCGAGCAGACGGGGTTCGCCCTGCTCGCACAGCTCGTGCACCCGCTGGATGAAGCGCTGCTTCAGCGAGCCCTTGGCCAGCGGCGCCGACGACTTCGACGCCTCCCTCGGCTTCGGTGTCCTCGGCTGCTCCGCCGTCCCGGCCGGCGCGGTCTGCTCCGGCTCCGCCTGCTTCGCATCGAGCTGAGCCTGAAGCTGCTCCGCCTGCTCCTGCGAAGCAGCGATCTTGCGCTCCGCCTCGGTACGTGCTGCTTCGATCTTGCGCTCCGCCTCGGCCCGCTCCGCCGCCAGCCGCTCGGCCGCTTCCCGCTCGACCCGCTCGGTCGCTTCCTGCTTCGCCCGCTCCGCTTCGGTGCGAAGCTGCTCGGCCTGCTCGCGAAGCTGTCGCTCCGCCTCATCGCGAAGCTGCTCCAGCTCCCTGCTCCACCGATCCCGCTCCGCGCGGACCTGCTCGGCGCTCTGCTGCTCGAAGCGCTCCGCCTGCTCCTGAAGCTGCTGCTTCGCCTCGTCACGAAGCTGCTCGATCTGGTCGTGCCACCGCTTCGCTTCCCGCTCGGCCCGCTGCTCGGTGGTCTCCCGCTCCGCTCGGCGGTCCTCCGCTTCACGCGCCGCACTCTGCTCGACGGCTTCACGGACAAGCCGAACCTGCTCGGCCGCTTCCCGCTTCGCCTGCTCTGCTTCGGTGCGAAGCTGCTCGGCCTGCTCGCGAAGCTGCCCGGCCAGTTCCTCGAAGCGCTCGCGCTCCTGCTGCTGCTCCGCCTGGAGCCGGGTGCGCTCCTCCCGCTCCGCCTCCAGCGCGGCCAGCGCCTCATCCCGCTCCTGCTTGGCGGCCCGCTCCGCTGCACGCAGCTCGTCCTGAACCTCGGCCTTCTGCTCCTCCAGCTTCTGCGTGACCTTCTGCTGCAGCGCGGGCAGCGAGACCACGGTGTTCACCACGGCATCGACGTCCGCGTAGTCGAGCCGTCCCAGTCGCCCGGCCTGCATGTGGCCCATGGTCCGCCGGACCACGGCAAGGGCCTGGTCCACGTTGACCGGCGCGTCCGCGCGGTCCAGCGCGACCGCCGCGTCCTCGGTCCGCCGGTCCACCGCCCGGTCGGCCAGCGACTTCCGCCAGCCGAATCGGAACGTACGGTCGGCACGCTTCTGGGCGCGGGCCAGCACGATGACCGCGCGGGCAGCGCGCTGGGCCAGCAGCCGGCGGGAGGTCTCGCTGGTCGTGGACGTCGTGTCCAGGCCCAGCCATGCGAATGCGGCGATCCAGATCCGGCGCCACAGCAGGACGAACAGGCGAAGGGGGCCCGGCCGGACGCCGTCCTCCTCCTCGGCCTTCGCCAGCTCCGCGATCCGCAGGTCAAGGCCGTGTTCCAGCAGCTTGACCGACACCACCGGCACACCGGCCAGGGCCACCTTTGCCCACAGGCCGCCGCCCTCCGGGGCGTGCACCCAGTTCGCCGCCGCGGAGAGGGCCACCAGGCCCCACGCCATCCGGCGGGACCGGATCATGCCCTCGGTCCACCGCGGCACATCCTGGGCAGCCAGCGACCGCGCCAGCCCCAGCATGAGGCCGATCTCCGCGCCGTCGAAGATCGCGATGAAGAAGATCCGCAGCAGCAGCGGCAGCCCGGCGGTGTCCTCCGCGAACCCGTACAGGCCGTACATGCTGACGGACATGCCGCAGATGCCGACGATGGTCCGCCAGCGGTCGTCAATCATGGCCATGACCCGGGCGCGGGCCTCGCTGTCGTCGTCGCGGCGAGCCTTCTCGACCGCCCGCGTCGCCGCCCGGCCGGCCAGGCGGACGACCAAGATCAGCAGGGCCAGGCTCGCCACGCCCGCGAGCACTCCGCCGAGAGCGACCGTCCACGGGGGCACCCCCAGGGACTCCGCCACGGCATGGATGCGGGGAAGCACGTTCACGCCCCCACCTCCGGCAGCAGAGCACCGGAAGGTGCACGTCCACCCCATTCTGGGGTGATACTGAAGTACGACATCGGAGCCTCGTCTCTGGTGTGAGACCCCGGGATGCCCGCCTCCACAAGCTGAGGCACCCCGGGGTTTCGCCTTTGCGTCACAAGAACCACTCTCGCAACATCCCTAATTATGCCTTATTTTGGAGTCCTTGTCAAGCCCTTGATCACTCCGGCACCTTTTCCTTCTTGCCGGGGAGAAAGGCGTTCAGGACTGGGGCGATCCAGGTGGCTCGGGCCTCGAACCCGTACTTGGCTGTCAGGGTGTCCAAGACTTGCAACTGGGCGTACGTCGGGGCGATTTGGATCTGCACGGGCCCCGCACCCAGGTACCGGACTGCTCGGGGGTCCTCCGGAAAGAGCTCGTTCCCGGCCGCGACCGAGACCTTGGACTCCTGAATGATCTGCGGGGTGGTCGAGTTCTTCGCCGCCACGGCCTCCAACACCGCCGATGTGTTCGTACGGCCACGTGCTGCCCGTACGTACCGCTCGAACCGGCGGTGAAGGGCGGGCGAGACGTACAGCGTCGTGCGGTGCTTGGTCTTGGCAAGGGCCGCTTCCGTCTCCCCCTCCTCAGCCTCGACTTCCTCGGCCTCGACCTCCTCAGCCTCGACCGCTGCGGGTGGGTCTGCAGGCGCCTGCGGCGGCGGGGTGTCACCACTGGGGGCGGCCGGCGGCGGTGTCTCCTTGACGTCTTCAGGGCTCTTCGGGGGCGGCGGAGCGCTACCGGTAGGGCTCTGCGGGGGCGGAGCACTTCCTGTTCCGCGGTTGGGGACCAGACCGCCGAGGCCCTGTGCGCGGTTGGGTACGGTGTTCGCCGTCGGCCGGGCGAAGATGGACCCGAGGTTTTCCTCCGGGGTGGTCACGGCCAGACACCTTCCTGGATCATCTCGTTCTGCACCGTCGCCGCCCGGGTGAAGAGTTCTCGCGCCACCACGGCGAAGTCCTCGCTCACCGACGCCGACGTCTTCGACACGACCTGGCTCGCGTCCGCCAAGCCGGCGCGGATCTTCCAGAACTCCGGGTTCTCGGAGGCAGCGGCCTCCAGCTCGTACACCAGCTTGCCGCGGTCGCGGGCGGCCACTGCCACCGCTTCTGCGAAGCGAATGACGTTGTCGAAGATGGGGGCTGCTCCGCCCAGGGTCGCTTCCACGTCGTCGCGAACCGTCTTGCGAATGGCCGTGGCGTTGGCTCCCGTGGCGAAGAGGATGGCGCCCAGAAGAGTCACGTACGGGTTGTACTGCCGCATCGCTGCGTAGTCCGTGGCAAGGGCCTTGAGCCCCTTCTTGCGGCTGGACTTGTCGCTCTTGACCGGCACGACCACCCACCGCGCGGCGCCCAGCGCCAGCTGCATCATGTGCTCGTTCTCGGGCGGGGAGTCGATCAGGATCAGGTCGTACTCCTTGGCCACTGGCTGGAGGATGCGGGCCAGAGTAAGGACGGCCGCAGCTCGTTCCTGATCGTTGATCGGGGAGCCGATGATGCCCGGCACTCGACGCAGCAGCTTGCCGCCCGGGACTACGTCCAGATTCGGCCGGACGTTACGGATGGGCTTGACCGCTTCCTGAAGCGTGATGGCGGTCAGCAGGCCCTTTCCTTCGTCGTCCAGCTCGGTTTCGGCGTAACCAAGTTCCTCTGCCACGTTGCCCTGTACGTTCAGGTCAACGATCAGCACGCGAAGGCCATCAGCCGCCGCGAGACCGCCGATGTTGCACGTGCACGTCGTCTTTCCGACGCCCCCCTTGCCGTTGCCGAAGCAGTAGACATGGCCCAGCTCAGACCAGTTCACCAGCGATGCCGAGTAGGCAGCGATGTCTAGTGGTGTCGCCACTGTTACCTCCCTCTCCTGTTCTGATGGCAGCCTCGCCCGGCCGCACGCGTGGCTACATGGTGGCATGGAGGCTGTACTGACAACCGTCTTTCCCACTGTCTGCTCCGCGTGGTAGCCCGCCTACAACACAACTGGCCACCTCGCTGAGAGAGCAGCAGGGCGGCCAGTTGGGTTGCCGAGGGGCTAGCACTTGTACTGAAAAGCGGGGAGAGAAGCGACTATGACGGCGGGGAAAGAAGCAGGGTCTGACCTGGGCATACACGCTTGCCAGTGCACTGCGTAGGGTAATGGCACACGTAATGGCAAACTCACTGTGAGCTGCACTTGCCCGCTCGATGGCGTGCCCGCTGTTCTGCCTGCTTGCCAGGAATCACCGCAGTACGACGTCCACGACACCGGCAACCAGATGTCCCTGCCTGGCGGCCTTCGCGTACGCCATCAGCGGGGGAGTGACGGCGTGCAGGAGAGTGTGTTCGAGACGTCCCATCATGAGGGTGACTTCGCCTGCCTGCTCGGCGAGCGCCCTCCAGCCCGGCGGGACGTACATGTCGCCGTCCGTCAGCCAGGCATGGGCACTGGAGCTCACCTGTACGTTCGTCCCCGGCCCGATGAGCGCTCGCCACCCAGGGCTTCGCGGTGACGGTTTCCCCAGCGCATGGATCTGATGAAGGCCGTCCCCGAGCAAACTGCGAATCACGGGATCGTAGGGCGGCTCACCGCCCTCCGTGACGGTGACCTCCTCCTCGTAGGCGATCAGGAGGACCGGCCTGGTGCCGGTCGGTGAGGGCAACCCCAGCACCCGGGGGACCAGTTCGGTCTCCCCTGTGAGGGCCAGGTCTCCGGGACCGTAGTCCCGTACCTGCGAGTTCGCACAGCGATGGTGCGCGACCCCCAGGTGGGACAGGCCGGGACTGCGACGTAGCACAACCACGGCCGGCTCCGTCCTCGCGTCGCCTGCGGTCCTGCACTCCACGCACTCGAACACCGCGACGCGGCTCTGGAAGTCCGCGGCCTGGTTCAGGCCCACTTGGTCGATGACGTCGGAGGCGATGGTGACGCTGGTGGTCATCTGGTCAGTCCTCCGGGTTCTGCCGTGCACTGCTGACGATGTGGGACCAGGTCCCGGCAGCTCCACCGTGCTCGCGGGCGAGCTCGCCGGCGAGCTTGGCGACGGGCATGTCGGGGTTCGCCTTCAGCGCCTTCCGGGCCTTCTCCAGCCGCTCGTCCCCGTCGTAGGGGTAACGGCGCGTAGTCCCGGCCGTGCCGGCAGGGCGACCGCCACCACTCCGCTCGCGGAGCTCCCCGTACTTCCAGATGTCCCCGCGGCGGTAGTAGCGCTTCACGCGGCCGCTGTCGGTCTTCTCCTCCCTGATGGGGTCGGGCCAGTGATTCGGCTTCCTGGTGGGGTACTTCGTGATGCTCGTGGGCTCCATCTTCAGCACCCGTGCGGCCTGCGAGAGCGTGATCTCGTCCTCGGCGTTGCCGCTGCGGTCGATCTCCGTCCGCCACTCCTGTCCGGCCTGGTAGCCCTTGTACCAGCGGTCCCATGCCTTGGAGTTCCAGTACATGGTGTTCCCGACCGTCTTCTCCGGCTCGGGATGGCCGTTGGTCTCCCGTTCCCGGTAGAACAGTTCGAGCGTGCTGCGGCCCAGGCCCGTGCGTTCCTGCAGTTCCGCGCGGCTCTCCAGCCCCGCGGTGCCGGTGAGGTCCTTGTACCAGCGGCGCCAGTCGGCGTCATACCAGGCCAGTTCCCGGCCGGCGGCGTCCGGGACCGGCTCGGGGTGCCCGTTCGTCTCCCGCTCCCGGTACAGCTTCTCCAGGTACGTGAGGCTCAGGTCGTGCTTGTCCGCGAGCTCCCTGCGGGTCGATACCCGACGCCCGTTCAGGATGGCCATGAGGGAGTCCTCCGTTGTATTTCCGTCTCGCGACGGGGCTTCAGTCGTCATTGCCCGCCCCCTGGTCACGGTGGTGCTGGTCGTGGCCGGCGGCGCGGGGCAGAAGTACCACGCCGGACTCCGTCAGGCCGTGCTCGACCTCCGGCTCCTCGTCCGGGTCCTCGGCGCCCTGGTCCTGGTCGACCTCGTGCTTCCAGTTCATGACGCCGGACTCGATCGGCCTGGTGATCGTGTCGATGTCCTGGCTCTGGATGGTCGCCGCCCAGTCCTGGGCGCCGTGGGCCGTCTCGTCCGCGAGCTGGATGAACCAGCCACCGTCACGGGGGAGGGGGCCGTCCTCGATGCGGTAGAGCAGACCGTGGTCGGCACCGGCCGTGTTCCCGGCGTGCAGGGTGATCAGGTCGTCAAGCGCGGGGGCCGTGTTCAGCTCCGCGTCGTTTACCATCATGCGTAGATGCCTTCCTGGTATATGGGCTTTGTTGAAGGGCCTGGGGCCAGGGGGCTTCAGGGCGGTCAGCACTACTGCCATTGGGCTGACCGTCCGCCCCACTTCCTCCCGCGTCTCCGCGGAAGAGCCGAGCATCGAACCTCTCGGCTTCACTAATCGTGCCTTACTCGGTTACTGCGTGTCCAGTCGTTCGGCGGACCCGGTCCGATCGAGCGACCGCACTGCACCGGCAAACCGCTCTTAGCCTGCCGGAATCCCTAATTATGCCCGCTCCGGTTGAGGGCTACAAGCCACAAACCCCCAGCTCATGGGCTTGCCGAGACGGTTGGGTCGACGTTCGTTCGACTTCTCTTCATACCTACAGGACCGCCTCCGGCGGGGGCCCTTACTCCCAAGGGGGCGGGGGCTCCGTCACCGTGTGCGGGCCGTGGGTGGCTGGGGTGGAGGGGTGGCCGGGGTCTCCCCTCGGCCGGTCGGTCACCCGGAGGGCTACCCGGAACCCGGCGGGGCCGCCAGGCCGGGCCGCTTCGCGGTCGCTCCGCGAGCCTGGCACCCCCGCCGGAACCCGGGCACGGGCGAGCCTGCCCGACCGACCGAGGGGAGCCCCCGCCCACCGGGCGGAGCCGTGGCGGACGCCGCTGGGCAGTGCTCAGGCCGGCGCGACACGGCACCGGGTCAGGTACGTCTCGACCATGCCCTCGCGGACCGCGTTGCGCACGACCCGGCCGGTGACACGGAGCCGTTGCCCCTCTTCGGGGAACGGCTGGGTCATCGAGTCCCACGCGTACCGGCGTCCGGCGCCGTCGGTGAAGCGAACGCGGCGGCGCTCGCCCCACTGGCTCGCGAGCGGGCTGACCTCGGTGACCGTGGCCGTGATCGACTCGCGGTCCTCCGTGGTCAGTCGCCGCTGGGCTTCGCGCAGGTACATCGGGACTGCGGACACCACCAGACCGATGTCCGCCGGTGCCAGGTCCTGTGCGACCGCGCGGGCCAGCTTGCGGCGGTAGTCGCTCGCGGCCGCGTCACCGTGCAGGCACCAGTCCCGGACCGCGGCGGCCGTGGCCTCGACGTTCCCGGCTACCCGGAGGTGTTCGTGCAGCTGGTCCAGGGCCTCCCGGCCGGCGCCGCCCAGCAGCAGGGCGCGAACCTGTTCGGCGGTCGCCCAGCCGCCGCCACGCTTGACGTACCCGGCCTGGATGGTCAGGGCGACGGCGTACTCCAGGACCTGGTCGACGTGGAGCCGCAGGTCCGGCGGCACTTCGCCGGGCTCGTACGGCTCGGCTGCCAGGCAGCAGCGGATCAGGTCCCACAGGTCGCGCAGGACGGTGACGGGCAGGTTCGCGTACGGGCCCGCGCACGTCGTGCCCAGCTGCATCGTGCTGCCGTCCTCGTGCCGCAGGAGGTAGCTGGTCAGGGCTCCGCGTTCCCCGCAGGCGTCGCAGTGTGCGATGCGGTCGGCGGCCTCGTCCTCGAACGGCGGGAGCGCGGTCACGGTGTTGCCCGCCGTTCCGTCGTGCTCGACCTGGGCGATGACGGTCCAGCCCTGGAACTGCAGGAGGGGGAACGTCGCGGTGACGTCCTGGACGGCCACGGTGCCGATGGGGACGCCGTTGACGTCGGGCCACGGCATGGGCTCGACGGGTCCGCGGGTGAGGTGGCATCCGGTCAGTCCGTGGGCCCGGGTCTGCCGGTCCGCCTGCTCGATCGCCTCGCGCAGGGCTGGGAGCTGGTCGTTTCGGACGGGGAAGGTCAGGGATGTGCTGGTCATGCGTTCTCCGTAGGGGGCGACACGGCCCGGCCGTGGGAGACGGCCGGGCCGGCGGGATGGATCAGTGTCGGTGGACCGGTTCGGCCCGTCCCCGGGGAGAGCACGGCAAGCGCGGTGGGGCTCATCGCGACTCCTGGACGTTGAAGGTTCGGGGCTGCCGAAGGAACTGCCACACCTTCGAGCGTTGCTAATTCTGCCTTATATGCTGAACGGGGTCAATGCCGTTCCCCCTGTTCCGGGGCTACATCGTCAGGGTGCAGGTGTCGCATCCGCCGGTGGCGTGCAGCAGCGGGACGGACCCGGTGCGGGCCTTGGACTCGTACGTCGGCGGCCGCCGGAGGGCGGCGTGCACGTCCCGTTCCATGCGCTCGAAGTCGGCGTTCTCCTCGACGCGGACGCCCGGGTCGGGGGCGTCCGGGCGGCGGGACTGCTCGATCAGCTCGGCCATCGTGATGTTGGGGTTGAAGGGGACCTGGCGGACGCGCTCGACCAGTGCGCACAGCTCGGCAAGCCGGGGCCGGCGGGCGACGCCCAGCAGCAGATCGCGGTGGCTGGCCAGCGTGCAGGTCGAGCAGGAACAGCGGCTGGACCCCCGGCGGTCCCCGGCGCCGGGGTGGGAGTCGTAGCACCAGTGGTACGGCACCTCTTCCGCGAGGGTCCACGCCCACACGTCGGCGGTGCTCACCTGGTGGGCGGGCAGCCACTCGTCCACCACCCGGTGGCTGTTGTCGGTCGTGCGGCGCCACACCTGCCGGTTGCGTCGGTCGCGACTCTCCTCCGCCCTGAGGCCGAGGACGTTGGCGAACATCAGGGGCCCTTGGACTTCCTTGCGCAGGGCGCGGACCTGCTCGGTGAAGGCGCCGAACACCATCTTCGTCTTCCACGGTCCGGTGCAGGTGCGGGCCTGGCCCAGCCAGGGCCAATCCCCCCGCTCGGCGATGAACGTGAGCAGATCGAAGGGGACCGTGCGGCCGTCGACCTGCCGGGTGCGGCGGACCTCGATGTGCCGCTCCGGCGGGACGCCGAGAATCTGGCTGTGCTGGGCGGCGAGCTCGCTCGCGCTGGGCCACCGCACACCGTCCACGGTGACGGCGGGCCACTCCATCGGGCCCAGGCTGGCGTGGGCGGTCCAGACGCGGTCGGCGACCCCGGCCCGGCGGGCGGCGTCCATCGCCTTGGCGCCCGCGATCACGCCGTCCTTCCCGCCGGACAGGTTGATCACGATGCGGTGCCGGGTCGCGGCGAAAGCGACCGGATCGGTGTAACTCATCTTGCTCTCCTCGGTGTTGGGCGGGCTCCGGCGGTTCCGGAGCCCGCTGGGTGGTTCAGGCGATGAGGGTCACGCCGCCGACGGTCTTGGCCCGGCGGATCAGCGGCTTTCCGCCCGTGGGGCGTGGGGGTTCGGGCGCGGGCAGCGGCCGGAGCGGGTTCCAGCGGGTGCCGACGTCCCCGGTGTGCCGGGTCCACGCCTCCTCGAAGTGCTTGCGCTGCTTGTCGCGGACTCCGGCCGGCGCCGCGACGGCGAAGGCGGCGGCCGCCGGGAACCCGCCGTCGGCGGTGAGGTAGTGGGCCCGCTGGATGCCGGACGTCTCCCCGCGCTCCAGGGCGAGCCCGTGACGGGCGGCGAACTGCCGGATCAGTTGCTCGGCGGTGCGGCGGTCGCCTTCCCACACGGTCCGCACCGACCGCCAGGCGGGGCCCTTCTTCGCCGGTCCCCGGCATTCGCGGTGCCCGGGGCACCAGGGCTCGAAGTCCCCGGCGGGGTGGTCGGCCCGGCACTGCTCGGTCCGCGGCTGTCGGCACCACCACTTCGGTGACCGGCAGGACCGGCCGTGATGGGTGCGGCAGTCCGGCGTACGGGCCGCGTAGTAGATCCTCCGCACCTCGTAGATCGCGTACGGGGCCTGGTCCAACGACTCCTCGAAAGCCGAGAGCACGGGGTGGTTGCGGCCGTCCTCGGTGAGCCTGCGGTACAGGCTGTCCGTCCCGTACAGGCTGGAGCGCTCGTTGAGCGCCATCGCGACGTGCTCCATCCGCAGGACGTCCGCAGCGATGTGCGGGTGGTCCCGCAGACGCGCCTCGTGGGCCTCCCTGCTCGCGCACACGCCACTGAAGGGGCACTGCGAGCAGTACGACTTCTTCACCGGCTCTCCTAGCCGTTCCAGGACGAACCGCTCGACGTCCGCCCGGTCCTGGCGGGCCAGGATCAGGGGATAGAACGGCTCGCAGATGGTCCGGCCCGCGGCCCGGTTGTGCTCGCGCTGGATGCGGCTGTCCTTCTCCGCACGCTTCAGCTCGCCGTAGTGGTAGCCGATCACCCGGCGGTAGCTCGCGCCCCCGAACTCGGCCTCCGTCCACTGGTCCAGCACCCATCCCTTGAAACGGATGCTGCACGTCCTACGGCCATTCGCGATCTGGGGGACGGTTCCGGCCTCCCGGAGCTCGTCGCTCAGACGCCACGGCCCCCGCGCAAAGATCCGCCGGGGAGACCGGCTGTCGTCCAGGACGACAACGCCGTCCGCGTCCTGGCGGCCGGCGCGGGCCACCTGCACTAGCCGGACCCCGGCCCGGCGCAGGCGGGGCAGGACCAGCCGGTCGACGTAGTCCAGGGTGTCCGGCCATTCGTCGCCGGTGACCGCGTGAACCACGATCAGGTCGGAGAGGTCGGGGGCCAGTCCGTACCGCTCGGGGTGATCCAGGAACTCGATCAGGATGGCCGTGCTGTCGGCTCCGAGTCCGTAGCTCAGCACGGTCATCCCGGAGGACCGGCCGAACGTGGTCCGCTCCGAGGGCTCGGGCAGGTCAAAGAGGGCTGCGGGCAGGGCAGTTGCAGGCACGGAGAACTGAATCCTTGGGTCGGGTGGCTTCGCGCCGGCGGACGGCGGCGGTCACGGCGGGCGGCTCGATCGCCGCCTGTGGCCGGGGGCACGGACGTGGGCCCGTGCCCCCGGTTCAGGTCAGCCCTTCTGCGGAGGCTTGACGATGTCCCGCATCACCGCGGCGCGGGTCGGCGCCGCCGGGCAGGGACCGAGCAGCCGGGTCAGGTGACCGCGCAGGGCCTCGATGTCACCGGCCTTGCGGGCGCTGTCGGCCTCGTCCAGCAGGCCGGTCACCGCCTCGCGGTCGGTCGGGTGCCCGGTCTCGCACGGGCACTGGGTGGGGCGCTTGCCCACCAGCTCGGCCACGCGGGCGGCCTGCTCCTCGAAGGGGACCGTGCACCCCTCGTGACGCCACGCGGGACGCGGCGTCGGGTCGCCGTTGCGCCCGCGCAGGTGGCTCCACCAGCGGTTCCCGACCCAGCCGCAGATCAGGTCTTCCATCTCGAACGGGTTGTCCGACCCGGGGTAGCCGTGCTTGGGGCTCCACGCGATTTCATCGAGCCGCCCCAGGCAGATGCCCGCGCTCAGGATGTTGCGCCGCGTGGGCGCCATCCGCGGGTGCAGCCACGGGACGATGCCCTCCGGCGCCGTGTCACCGGCCTGTTCCGTCTGGGGGAGGGCGGCGCCGGACTGGGTGACGGTGTCCAGGTGGGCGGCGGCCTTGTCGCGGTCCTCGTGCTGGCTCTCCTCGACCTGGCCCAGCACGCGCGCGTGCCAGTCGCCGTGCCAGCGGTGGATGTGGCCGATCAGCTTCCCGTCGACCGTGACGGGGTACCGGCCGTCCGGGGTCCGGTCGCCGATGCGGTACCGCTTCTCCGGGGTGTCGGGGGCGTCGTTCGTCGCCATGTCGTTGTCTCCCTGCGTTGAAGGTTCGGGGCGGGCTTCTGCCAAAGCCCTTGCGGGGTGGGCCCGCCCGGCTGCCACCGGGCGGGCCCACCGGAGTCCTACCGGCGGCGGTGCTTCAGCAGCGCGCTCAGGCTCGGGGCGGACGGCCGCGCGTTCTGCGGGTGCCACCCCTCCCGGAGGAAGGCGACGGGCCGGTTCTCGCAGTCGCGCACGATGACCAGGTCCGGGCTCGTCGCGACGGTCTCGCCACGGCGGGCGGCGCGGACCAGGAGGTCGCGCACCTCGTAGCGGTCGGCGCTCTCGGGCGCGGCTCCGGCGGAGCCGGTGAACAGCGGGCTGCTCACCCAGCGGGCCGCGAGGGGGATGCTGCGGGCCTCCGCGAGGGTGGGCGTGTGGTGGTCGAGCATCCCGGCGGGGACCGGGACGATCGTGGTGACCACGGTGCCGTCCTCGGCGTCGAGCAGTCGGACCAGCTCCGAGTCCGGGGACTGACGGACGGTCAGCTTGTCCGTCACGTCGGCCGCCCGGACGGTCCACCACGTCTCGTTGACGTCGGCGGCGGTCGTCACCAGCCGGGGGCGCCCCTCGGTCCACACGTAGGTGGTGGACAGGTAGAGGGCGAATCCGCCGATCTCGCGCGGGGTCTCGGTCTCCAGCTCTGCGTACATCGTTGCTCCCGTGTTGAAGGTTCGGGTTGTCGGGGAGGACTGCCATCCCCTTCCGACATCACTAATCATGCCTTATTTTGGGGTAGAAGTCCAGCCCTGGAGACCCTCCAAACGAGTGATCTATATCACACGTTTTCGCAGGTCAGGGGCGGTTTCCACCCCCTCCGGGCGAGCCTTGCCCGGCGGCCCGCCACGGCTCCGCCCGGTGGGTGGGGGCTCCCCTCGGTCGGTCGGGCAGCTCCGCCCGACCGCCGGTTCTGTGGGGGGTGCCAGGCTCGCGAAGCGACCGCGAAGCGGCTCGGCCTGGCACCCCCCGCAGGTTCGGTGGTAGCCCGAAGGGTGACCGGTCGGCCGAGGGGAGCCCCCGCCCACCCTCACCCCAGCTACCACCGGGCCTCAACTCGCCATGCACCCCCGCCCCTTGGGAGTGAAGGGCCCTCGCCGGAGGCGGTCCTTTGTCCTTCGTCACCTGGTGCTGCCCGGCGGCGGCGCCGGTCGGCGCGGACGGGTCCGGCGGTCCGCGCCAGCGGACCCGAACGGGAACAGCCGCCCCGCCAGGGGCGCCCGTTCGGCCCGACGAAGGAGGGCCCGGTCCGCGCCAGCGGACCCCGGCCGCCGCG
>NZ_JBEYBS010000040.1:0-28965 GCF_040632375.1 Streptomyces sp. NPDC019396
GGAACCGGCCCCACGACGTTCACCTCGAAGACGCCGACCCTCTCGTCCCCAGCTTTCCCGAACCCGAAAACATGCCAGTTACTTGACGCGGGACACGGGTGGCCGTCCGGGGCCGGCCCCTCGAGGTTTGGGAACACGGGCCGGGCAGTCGAGAAGGGAGCGCGGAGGGTAGGGTGGGCTTCTCCCAAGGCCGGCGGAGGTCTTCGGCGAGGGGACGTGCCAGCCGGAGCTGGGTGTGAGCGACGATCAGCATCCAGGTCCAGCGGTCCGCCGCCTCGGGAGTACGAAATTTCGGTGCCATCCAGCCCAAGGTCTGCTTCGCGAAGCGGAAGGTGTGCTCCAAATCGAAGCGGCGGAGAGTGGCTGCCAGAAACGGTCAACATCGTCCGGGGTGGCGCCGGTCTTGGAGGACCCGGTGGGGCGTCCCGTTCCTTCGAAAGATGCTCGACCTTCAAACGCATCAGCGTTCCCTCGACCAAGGGGAGTTCACCGTTGTGCTCAAGCCAGGAGGAGCGATGGGTGAGCCGGGGGTGGACCCTGTCCCATGCCTGGGTCTCGGCCTTGCCGTAGTTGGTCGTGTCGGTGACCGTGGTGATCGCGGGCTCGGGCCAGGTCTCCGGTTTGGTAAAGCGGAACTCCGGGCCGTGTTTGGGCGGCCGACCGTTGACGCCGTGCATCCTCGGTGGTTTCGGCAGGCGCATGACGCGGTCGGAGCGGGCCCGGCCGACCAGCTCGACCGGCAGGTCGAGCAGAGCCCACGCTGCATGAAGACCAAAGTGGGGAAGTGTACCGCCCTAGCAGGTCTCTTTCATACTCATTGCAAGATCTTGTTCAACTGTTTTGTGCCCTCCGGAGGGCAGAATGGCCGCGGCCCGCACGCGGTGCGTACGGGTCGGAAGGGTGTGCCGAAGGCGTCGGACTACGGGCGGCGTCGCGGCGCCGACCCTGTGCTGGCGCGAACGACAAGTTCCGGGGCGAACAGCATTTCGTCCGTGTCGCCGATCGGTTTTCCCGACACCTGGCACAGCAGGACATTCACTGCGGCCAGGCCCAGGGCGTCGATCGGCTGACGGATGGTGGTCAGCGGCGGATCGGCGAAGGGCATGAAGGCGGAGTCATCGAACCCGACCACCGAGACATCACCGGGCACGTCGAGGCCACTGCGGCGTGCGGCTTGGATGACACCCAGGGCTAGTACGTCGCTCCCGCAGACCACGGCCGTGACGCCCTCTCTGAACAACCGCATCGCCGCCGCGCTGCCACCCTCCAGGCTATAGAGCGTGGGTGCGATGAAGCGCTCCGCATCGCCGTGCCCACGATGCCCGGCAAGTATGGCGGTCTCATCGCGGAAAGCCTGCGCCTTGCGGGCCGCAGGGATGTGGTCGAGATCCCCGACCGCGAGTCCGATGCGCACGTGCCCCAATTGGACCAGATGGCGTACGGCCAGGCGGACCGAGGCGGCGTCATCCGTGGACAGACATGGCAGATCCAGACCGTCGGCAACACCGTTGATCACAACCGCAGGTAGCCCCCGCTCCCTCAGCCGTACGTAGTGACCGTGGTCCCGTGAAGTCAGCGAGTGTTCCCCGGAAACGAAGATCACACCAGCTACCTGATGTTCCAGCAGCGTGTCGGCAAAGTCGCTCTCCCTGACGCCGGCCGCGGTGCCAGTGCACAGAATGGATGTGTAGCCACCCCGCGCCAGACCACTTCCGATCACTTCGGTATAGGCGGGGAAGACCGGATTGCCCATCTCCGGCACAACGAGACCGACGAGAGGGTTCGCCCTGCCCCGCAGCGGCACCGGGCGCTCATAGCCAAGCACATCCATCGCAGTCAGGACGGAAGCACGAGTGGCCTCCGCAACGCCTGGCTTCCCGTTAAGCACTCGACTCACGGTCGCCTCACTGACCCCAGCGTATTCCGCTACCCTCATCAATCGGCTTGCCATCCCGCAAGCATATGACGGGATCTTGCAGGCTTGACGCACGCAGCAAACCGGGACTGCCAGGCAGGCCAGGGGCGGCGGAGACAGCGGCGGGCGGTTTCGAGCTTGCGCCCACGGCCGTTGATCGACGGCAGAGCTGCAGAACCCCTCCAATACGCCGTGGTCCTTCCGTTTCGGTTGAGCAATATCTGGTGGGGGGAGGCAGTTGTGGTCATGCAGTGGTCCGAACAGGCTTGGTGATATCCCGGTGGCGCCCGTCCCTGCCGCCCGAAGGCTGGGCAGCCAGGCGGCCTGCCCCAGCGGCTGCGGCTGGGCCTAGTACTGCAACCGCATGTGGGGGTCGTGGCCTCGGTGTTGGTAGTGGCAGCGGCGGGCTCGGGCTTGGCTGCGGCGCCGGAAGTGTGACCAGTGCAGATGGTGCTCGTTGGTATGGCGGCGGGGAGTGACGACGACGTGCCCGATCAGCCGGCGGATCTCCGGGACGCTGAGGGGTATGAGGTCTTGTTCGTCGTCTCCGCTGCCCCTTTTGTGGCTTCTTGGGCGCGGACGGCCGTGAGGCAGGCAAGGGCGGCCATGGCCAGGGTGATGTGCCGGTACCAGGCCCGGTAGAGCCGCACCTGGTAGTGGTCGAGTCCGCACTCGCCTTTCGCGGTCTGGAAGCATTCCTCCACCTGCCATCCGGCGCCGGCGGTCTTGACCAGGTCTGTCAGCCGGGAAGTGACAAGGCCGTAGCAGGCGTAGTAGGCGATCTCAGTCGGGTCCGAGAGGCTGCGGCGGGCGAGCACCCAGTGCCCGTACCCGCCCTCCCAGGACGGCCGGATGGCGACGCGTGCCCAGTGGTAGATCCGCAGGCCGTGGGCGCCGGCTCCGGCCGAGATCCGCTTCCACGCCTGCTTGGGCAGCGCCGCGATCAACTCGTCGACCCGCATGTCGCGGCCGCCGGTGGTCACGACGGTGTCGTTGACCTTCGTGGCCAGCACATATGCCACCCCGCGTTCCTCCAGCCACATGCGGAAGTGTTTGACCTGCCCGTATGCCTCATCGGCGGTGACCCAGGCGAACGGCACCGCGGCGTCGATGGCGCGTTGCAGCATCCACTTGAGGTGCTCGATCTTCGTGGTGAACGGCACCGTGTCGTCGATGCCGGCCGCGCGGCAGCGGTCGCGGTCGTCGGTCCAGGACCTCGGGACGTACAGTTCCCGGTCGATGAGTGCCCGTCCCTTGGCGGAGGCGTAGGCGAGGAAGGTGCCGATCTGGCAGTTCTCGGTACGGCCCGCAGTACCGGAATATTGCCGTTGGACACCGGCTGACCTGGTGCCTTTCTTCAGGAAGCCGGTGTCGTCCCCGATGAAGACGCCCTCCTTGGTGCCGATGCTCTCCACGACGAAGTCCCGGACGTCATCGCGGACCGCGTCCTCGTCCCACACGGAATGGTTGAGCAGGCGCTGCACACCGTCCGGACGGAGCTGGCCGACCTGCTCCGCCAGCGTCCACCCGTTCTTCTTCTCCAACGGCGCAAGCAGGCCCGTCAGGTAGTCCAGAGCCCGATCGCGTGGCTCCGACCTGCCAAAACGATGCCCGAACCGGGCATGCAACCCTGCTATCCCCTCGGACCACGACTCGATCTGCTCCACCGTCAGCGACTGATCACACTGTCGGACCAACGACCAACAACGCCGACAGTCACGCCACATGCGGTTGCAGTACTAACGCTGCTGCGCGTGGGCTCGGGCGGCTGCGGCTGTTCTGCGTCCCTGGCCTGGGTAGGGGGGCTACCGCTTGGGCGATGCAGCCGAAAGCCGTCCCTGTGTTGCCCCCGCGGTTCAGGTGCTGCCCACGGGTGGGGCGGCACCTGAAGGGGGCGCGGCAGCTGTGCCCGAAGAACGTCCCCAAGGCTGTTGGGTGAGGTCCGGAGCGGCTGTTCCGGATGGATGCGTTCCACGGGGGTCACCCGGGAGGAGCCGGGGTGGTGTGAGCCACGGCGAGCCGGTGGGCTTGCCTTGGCGTGTTCCCCGCCCCGGGCCGCAGGAGGAGAGCGAACCGGGGGCCGTGCTGGAGGGGGCTTAGTTGGTGCAGCTGTCTGCGGTGGCCTGGTTGAGCAGGCTGATCACGCCCAAGGTGGTTCCGCAGACATCGGCGGGCACGTGCGCGGGGACGTGGAGGGTGTAACCGGTGGTGATACCGGGGGCTGTTAGTGGCCGCGTTCACGGCGCCGGAGTCCGCCGCGGCACTGCCGACACCGGCGAGGACACCCGCCACGGTCAAAGCCGACACTGCGTACGCGGTTCGCTTGCTCATGGGAATCTCTCTCTGAAGCTGACAAAACAACGAGCACGATCCCACCGCGGCAACCCACCCAAAGTCCGGTATTTTCACCGGAAAGCAGCATGTCGGGGCAAAGGCTCCACGACAGCAGTCCAGGAACAGAACCTTTGGCCATCTGGACCTGTTGTACACCTGGCCGCCCGGCCCTCTAGCCTTCAGCCGCTCGCATAGTCGGGCGCCGTTGGTCGGCCAGGATGGCACTGAGCATCGCGCAGCGAACGAGGCGGTGACGGTGGTGAAGGCGGGGAGTTCTATCGGTGGCGGAGAATCTGATGGCCTTTATGCATCAGGCGCCGTCGGGCGCCTGGGGGCTGTGGGTCCGGCTGGAGGACGACACTCCACCTGGGCGGTGGCCGGGGCTGAGGTTTCCACCCGGGCCAGGGCCGACCGTCGAGCAGCGCACGGCCGCCTTGGCCAGCCTGGGGTTCACTCCCGTCCACAGTCCCCAGCACCTCGCCCTCCACGGCTGGGCCTGGAAAGAGATCAACGCAGGGACCACGGGCGGAATCACCCTCCTCGGTCAAACACCCGTGCGTTCCTTGACGCTCTCGGCTGACAGGGACTGAAGGACTACGCCGGGCGCATTCACCGGCGGGCTGGCCCTGTTGGGATGCGGAAGCGCCGTGAACCGTGTTGTCACACGGATCTGCTGCAGCCGGCGCCGTCGGTCAGGGCAATGCGGGCGGTGATGCGCTTGCCGACCGGTTCACCGTGGACCTGGAAGTCCTGAGCCACTGCCATGACGATTTCCAGACCGTGCTGGCCCACTCGTTCGGGGTTGGCTACCCGGGCCACCGGCTCGGCTGGGTGACTGTCCCACACCACGACTTCCACCAGGCCGTCGATGATCCGCAGCTCCAGCAGCATCGGGCCCGGCGCGTACTTGCACGCATTGGTGACCAGCTCGCTCACCACAAGTTGTGTCAGGTCCATGGCGCGGGCGGAAACGCTCAGGCCAGGGAGCGTCTGCCGACTGTGCTGTAGAAAGGCGACCGCGTGGTGACGTGCCCGTGCGATGCAGGCGCCGTCGTCGTCCAGCGCAACCGCGAACTGGAACGGTGCCGCCCCGAAGGCAACGCTCCTTACGTTTGGGACCTCAGCTGTGTCCACCGCCGCTCCCCCTATGTAAGACCTGCCCCCACATGCTGCTCACACACTATTCACACATCCCTCTGAGGGGGCCCGCGGCGCAGGCCTCGGTAAGGAGCGGCAGTCGAGGCGCCTGCGGAGGCGGGCGGGGGGACCGGGCTGTCCGGGTGGCGGGAGGGCCGGTGGGTGTGGAGTGTGGAAGGGCTGAAGCCCACGCGCCGGGGAAGGCGCTGTAGTGAGTCTCAGAGCAGTAGCGGAAGGGATGAGGGTCATGCCGGCAGGATCCAGCAAGAAGCGGGAGCGGCAGTACGAGCACATCAAGGACAGCGCCGAGAAGCGCGGCATGTCCGAGGGCCGGGCGAAGGAGATGGCCGCCCGCACGGTCAACAAGGAGCGGGCACGCTCCGGGGAGGCGAAGTCGTCCAGCAAAGCCTCCACGCGCGATCCGAAGTCCGCGCCCCAGCGGGGCGGGCAGCGATCCCACTCCGGCGCGCAGGGCCCGACCAGGGACCAGCTCTACGAAGAGGCCAAGAAGAAGAACATCGAGGGCCGCTCCACCATGAACAAGCAGGAATTGCGCAACGCCCTCGGCCGCTGACCCTCCGCAAACGGAATTCGTTCGCATGAGCTTCGACATGTGGGCCTACCACCCGGAGTCACACCACACCCCCGGCATGGTCTTGATCGGCTACACGGTGGTGGCCACCGACGGGGATGTCGGCATCGTCCACGAGGACATCGAGGAGCTCGGCTCCACCTACGTGGTCGTGGACACCGACCCATGGGTCTTCAACGGCCCTGTGCTGCTGCCCGCCGGGACCATCATGCGCGTGGACCGCCACGCGAAGACAATCCTCGTCAACCGAACCCGGGACGAGATCAGGCACGCCCCCGCCTACGAGCCCAAGCGGCATCGCGGCGACAGCCAGTACCGCGACAACGTCGCGGACTACTACCGCCCCTTTTACACGTGACGCCGAGGTGTCCGGCCGCTTGGCGCCGGAGCGAGGCGAGGCGAGGGCCCGGTGTCCGGGGTTGTTGGTCCTCGAAGGTGCAGTCCGTGGCGCAGCTTTCTCCCTGAGGGGCTCGGCCGAACTCTGGCGTCCAGTCGTCACTGCGGCTCAGGCTGCGTCCCGGCCTGGTGGCCGTGGGGTCGGTGCCGGCTGGTTCCTGGCTTTACTCGCCGTTCTCCATGAGGCGCTTCAGGTCCTGGAGCCGTGGATGCTGGCGGTGGAACTCAGCGTTCATCCACATGATCCCGAGTTCGATCTCGGACTGGTCCAGACCGGTCTGCTCGGTCAGAGCTTTCACGCTCAATCCCCTGGAGTGAGCCTCCAGGACTCGCGCGATCTTCGCCGCCCACAGCCCGGCTTTCTCACACGGCCGGCTTTCGTACTGTTTGACGAGCTCGGCCAGGTGCTCGGCCGAACACGCCACCACGGCACGCTTACCGTCCAGCCACGGATCTTGGGCACGCTTACCGTCCAGCCACGGATCTTGGTCATGGATTGCCGATGCATCAGGCACCAGGGCGTAGTACTTCATGCCGTTTGAGACGGCAGCCCCGCACAGGTCACAGAGCCCAGCGCCAACCTGGCGGCACTGTCGGCTGTGCCCGTCCCCGTTCTGCTCAACACCGGCATTCCGGCGGACACCACCTACCTGGATGGCGTCCGGGACCAACAGGCCCTGCTGACGAAACTGCGCGCCGCCGCAGCCACCCGCGGCCCGCTGCTCGTCTACCTCTCCGGCCGCCTCACCATCGACCGGCGCGCCCGCCAGCTCTACCTCGCGCTCGCGCTCGCGCACACCACGCCGTCCACCGTCCGCTACACCGCGCTGCCCTGGGAGTGGCTGGGCACCGAGCTGCGCCACCGCCCAGCCGGACTGACCACCGTGATAGTCGACCTCGCCGCCGACAAGCACGCGTGGCCCCAGCTGCAGGAGTCCAGCGCACTGGCTACTCCCCCGACCGCCGAGGTCTACGGCGTCATCGCTCCCCCCGGCTACGCCGGCAACACCGGCGTGAGCCCGTACACGCGCGGGATCATCGAGCAACTCCGGCGCAACCACCCCGACCGGCCCGCGAACTCCCGGCTGCACGCCCTTGCCGCTGGCAGCGTGGCGCTGCCGCCCGGGGCACTGGTCCTCCCCCACACTCGGGAGCTACCCGCCCCGCAGAGCGATTCGTGGCCGTCGGCGGAGTCCAACGTCCAGCGTCTGCTGGCGGGCGACCCGGCCCCGCTGGGCCACCTCAGAGAACGCTCTCGCCAGCAACAGGCGAGGCCCCGCGAGGTCATATCCCCACCCCCGGCACCGCCCCAGGCGCAGCCGGCCGGGCCCGTACTGCCCTCGCCCCGGCCCGCGTACGACGACGTCGACCACCACCGGCAGCGCGCGGCCCCCGCCGCTCACCCCGTCCGTGCCCCGCACCCCGGCCACGAGACCCCCGCGACTGCCGCCCCGCCGCAGCCCATTGCGGCGCAGCAGCCAGCACCACCCCACACCGCGCCCTCCATGCCCCCGGGCGACCCGCGGCCGTACATCCGCTCGATGGCCGAGCAAGGACGATTCACCGAGGCGATGCAGCTGGCCCAAATCTGGGAGCAGCACACCCTGGACAACTACGGCATCGACTCCGCCCAGGCCACCCAATGGACCGAGATACGCGCCGACCTCGCGAAAATGCAACGCAACTGGGTGCTCGCGACACAGCTGTGGATCGCCGCAGGCCGTACGCGCCTGGCCCACCAGGCGATCGACGCACCCGAAATTCTCGCTGCGGCAAAGAGCGCCCACTACTGCTGGACACAGATCCAGGACCCGCGGCGCGCCATCGACTGCGGCCCGGACCTCATCGCCCTCTTGCGGGCCCTCCCCGCGCTCGACCGCCGACACGTCTCCACCGCACAACAGCGGCTGGAGTACCTCCACGCGCTGCCCAGCGGACGCTAGTACCGGAGACAACACGATGAAGCGCCCGTGGCCCTACGTCCTGCAGGCCATCTACGCCGACATGGTCATGCGGGCCGCCGACCTCAACCCCATGGAGCCGTACCTCCACCACAACCGCCCCTGGCTCTGCCAGTGCGCGAAATGCGGCGCCATCGTCACACCACGCTTCCGGCAAATACGCGACGGGTGGGGAGGCTGCCGCAGCTGCGCCATGGTCGCCCGCAACGCCGCCTTGCGGCAGGCAGCCCACGGGGCGGGCTTGGACTCAGCGCTCAGCGCCCCCGCCGACGCCCTCCCGCAGGCAGAGTCCGCCACGGCGTCCGCTGCTCGGGCTGAGCCTGGTCCTCGCGCTCGACGGTGAAGAGGACTCAGGCGGGTTCAGTCGTTCCGACGGCGACGGGGGAGCCTCGCTGATGACGGCCCTGCGCAGCTGCTCCAGCTTCGGAGGCAGCAGCCCGGCGAGACCGTACCGGCTGCGGCCCCGGCGGTAGGAGGTGACCAATCCGTTCTCCTCGAGCGGCATCCCGGGTGGGCGGTTGAGCGTCGCGCCTTCCTCGCCCGCGTGCCCGTCGTGGTTGTGCCACAGCGAGACCCACAACCGCGAGGTGCCGTGGGCGCGTTCGGCCAGCTCCGCACGCACTGGCAACCAGCGGCCGAGCGCGGCCCGGGCCAGAGGTGACAGCTCGAAGTGCTCGCCCTCGCCGTCCAGGTCGCCACCGCCGCGCTGTGGACGGCGCTCGACATACACCGCAGTGTTGTCCGGGGTGAAGTCGTCCAGGCGCAAGGCCGCAAGTTCCCCGGAACGTGGCGCTGCGTCGAGGACCAGGCCGAGTACGGCGGTCAGCCTGATCTGACCGGGCGGCATGTGTCCTGCGAGGTCCTGGTCGAGCTGACGGCGAAGCGCCACGAGGTCACCGAAGGCAGGGGTCGGCTGTAGCTGCAGCGCCCCACCGCCGAGCAGCAACGGAGCCAGGCCGAGGGCCTCGCGCAGCACGTCCACGCACTGTCGGCGGATCTCGTTCGTTGCCTCCGACGTCGGTGGGCGCTGCCCGTCGACCAGCCGGGTGCGCAACGCTCCAGACTCCGCGAGCCGGAGGTACGGGCGGAGTGCTTCTTCCTCGAGGAGTCGGCGCAGGCGGCGTCGCGCGGTGACGGGCAGTGCGCCCCGTTCCAGGGCCCGGCCCAGTTCCCCCGCGGACCATCCCGAGCTGACGCCGTCGCGCCTCGCCGACGACCAGGTCGTCCAGCAGGCGGTCCAGGGCGGTGATCGAGAGATACTCCGGCACGCGCCGATTCTCCCGTACGGCCAGCCCGCCGCGCCGTGCACTGCGGGTTTCTGGACTTTCTGGACCCCTCTTAATGCGCGCACGTGTACGCGCGAGCGTCCCGTGGGCCGATCACCTCTCCCGGCCGGTGAACGCGTCCGCCCAGCGCACAAGGCCGGTACGCACGGCCGCGAGTGCGAGCAGGCCGAGGGCCAGACCCACGGCGAGCCGGACTCGAAGCCGGGCCCGCCGCAGCGGACGAGAGTGTCGAGGAGCAGGCCCGCGAGCAGCCAGGCGTACAGCTCCCGCCAGTGCCGCGCCCAGAGGACGGAGCGGATCGAGCGGCGGGCCGAGATGTTCTTCTTCCAGTTCATGACCGGACCGTCACACCAAAAGCGGACACCCCCGCCGGACGCTCAACCGAGATCTGGCTTCGGCCGCCCGCATAGGGGACAGGGCTCGCCGGGCCCGCGCTGCGCGTCGATGTTGCGGATCAACTCCTGATCACCCCTCTGCTCCGTGCTGCAGCGCGCTGGCGAGGTCGGCTCCGATACCGTAGCCGGGGCTGTCGTCGAGGAGTTCTTTGCGCTTGTTGTAGCGCTGGGTGGTGCGGGAGTCCTTGTGGTCGGCCCAGCGCTGGACCTTGTCCGGCCCGGCGACATCGCCCCGCCGAGGTCCTGGTCGAGCTGACGGCGCAGGGCAACGAGCGTGCCGGAGTCGGGGGTCGGTCGTAGCGGCATCCGCCCGCCAGCGCCGAGCTGCAGCGGGGGCAGACCGTACGCCCCGCGCAAAAGGTCCAGGCACTGGGCCCGCGCTTCGTTCGTCGCCTCCGAGGTGGGCGGGTAGCCGCCGGCCATCTGCCGGGCCCGCAGCGCGCCGGACTCGGCAAGTCGCTGGTACGGCGCGAGCGCCTCCTCCTCGAGGAGCCGCCGCAAGCTCCTGCGCGCCGTGGTGGGTAGCGGGCCCCGCGCCAGCGCCCGGCCCAGTTCCCCGCGGACTATGCCGAGCTGACGACGGCGTGCCTCGCCGACGACCAGGTCACCGAGGAGGCGGTCCAGGGCGGCGAGTGAGGGGAACTCCGGCATGCGTCCGATTGTGGCGTACGGCTCGCTATCCCCGCCTCGTGCTCAAAGAGGTCCTGGACTTTCTGGACCTGCCGGGACACAGGAAGCCGGACCGGATCGCCGTTCCGGCGGGCCAGGAGAGGATTACGTCCCCCTGCGCCAGCCTCGCCGCCGAGCACTACATCAATGCCCGGACAGAAGTGAATTGCCGGTTGAAGCGATGCTCATCCTTAGGTTTCCGATAACTGCAGCAACGCCGCATGCCGTATTCAAGCCATGCTGGCCCTCGTTGCGTAATCGAACTATTTGTGCCTCGGTGGGCGATGGAGGATTCTCGCTGTCGGCTGAATCCGACCGGCTAGGCGGGCCATTTCGATGGAATGGGCCGGCTCGTATGACTGTATGAGTTACTGTCTGCATATTCCCCTGTCGTGGTGAATGGATAGATAGTGGTACGGAAATGCTGGACTCTCTAGCAGGAGGTTCGTCATGTCCTCGCCGCCGCCGGTTGATTCGCGTAAAGCACTGGATTTCCTCAGGAGTAGTGGGCTGGTTGATCTCAGCGTTCCCCTGGAGCGTGTGGTCGGTCAGGTCAGTCAGTTGGATGACGTCGCAGGTTACGTACTGGCTTGGGAGCGCTACGTCCTGGTCGTCGCTAACGAAGTAGCCGACGCCGTCACCCCCGCAGACAGCTGATCCCACCCAGAAGTAGCTCGAATCAAGGTGACCGCCGGGAGGAATCGATGATGGAAACAGAAACGCCCGGCGTCTGGTCGTCTCGAAGGCGCGTGGTGGAGGACCGGGCTGTTGCCTGGCTCGCCGCGCGCCGGGACCTGCTGGACCCCCGCCGCGCTATGCCGGATTGTGTGCTGTTCACGCGGAAAGCGCTGATTGAGACGGCCTTCCTTGTAGGGCTGCGTGCCCGGCTCGATGACACGCCTCTTGATGGGGAGTACGCGGCCATTTTTGAGCAGGTTGCGGATATCGCTGCTCAGCCGTCGTACCGGGAGATGATCGCGCGGGACGAACAGGCTCTCCTGCTGTACGCGGGAACGTATGCCGCGCTGCGGCTGTGCGGCCGTGAGGACCCAGAGTTCCGGCGGATCATCCAGCAGGCTGTCGACGGTGGATACGCGGCGTCGTTTGAACGAGTTCCCTACCGGCAGCTGGACCTGCTCCACACGCTGTACCTGTGTGGGATCGAGCATGACCTGCCGCCGATGGACACGGTCCTTCCGTTCACTCTTCTGTGCCAGCACCCGAACGTCCTCAAGCTGGCCGACCGCGACATCTACGCCATCACCCATACCGTCTTCTACGCGACCGACTTCGGTCAGCGCGAGCCGGTATGGCCCCGCGGCTACAGCCCCGGCAGAGCCATCGAGCTCCTCGAAGCGCTCCTCGTCCTGGCCGAAGCCCGCTCGAATGCCGACCTCGTCGGGGAACTGCTGTGCTGCCTGTACTGCCTCGGCATCAACCACTCCGACGCAGCCAACCAGGCTTGGGTCTTCCTGGAATCCGTCCAGGAACCCAACGGACGAGTCAACGGCCCCGAAGGCATCATCCACCCCAGCCTCGACGGCAAGGACGAGGACTTCCGACACTGGGCCGAGGGCTACCACACCACCATCGTCACAGCCCTCGCCGGCCTCCTCGCACGCAGCCCCCGCCGCCTCACCAGACCCCGCCCCAACCTGCCCGCCGCAGAAGTCCCCCTGGAAGCCATCCTGCGGCGCGCAGTCGTATGGCTGTCCGACCAAAGCACGAGGCAGGATCCACGTGAGGGGCTTGCCGGAATCACCACCGCCGCTATCGGCGCGACCGCCCTCCACGAACCCCAACTCACCCAGCCGTGCCTTGAGCAGTACGCGGTACTCCTCGCAGACGCCGCTCCGGACATGTGGCAGGAGCAGGGCATGGAAGTGGCCGGCGAGTTCGCCCTCGCGCTCCGTGCAACGGGATCCAGCTGCCCATCCCTGGACGCCTTCCTCACCACCACAGCCGACGTGGTTGCTTCGCTGGACAAAATCCCAGCCGACGTCGCAGGCGGTGTGCACCGCCTGATCAGCCTCGGGTTCCTTCCTCCATCAACCAGCGCAGCCATCCCGCCACAGTCCACGTCACACGAGCCGCGCACCTACCCCCTGCAGGCCGCTACCTCACTACGCGAAGCCCAAGCCACGTATCACCTCGGACAGCTCGCCAGCACCATCCGCACCCTCGCCCAGACCGGCTGGAGCCAGCACCGCATCACCCAAGACGCCATCGCCTTCCTCACCGCCCAACAGACCACCACCGGAGCATTCGGCTACCCCACCAGCGACAACCCCGCCGCACGACAACAAGCCCAATACTCCTGGACCAGAAGCACCATCACCGCCCTCGCCACCACCATCCAAGCCCAAGCCTCACCCCCAGAAGCAAGTCTGGAAAAAGAAGAACACCCCGACTTCGAACCGCAGCGCCGTCAACACCTGACCTGAACCACGCGGACGCCGCGTTGAAACCGTGCCCGCGCAATCGACGAGGAGGTCCAGGAACAGCCCGGCCAGCAGCCAGGAACTCACTGCAGGGCCTGGCGCTGTCGCTCAGAACAGCGCCAGGCCCTCACCGCTGGTGTCCGCGATGACCGGCCGGGACCGGGTGGGGAGGCCGTCCAGGCGGTCGGGGCCGGCAGCAGCGGCCACGGCAGGGGCAGTCTCGGCCAGCCAGCTCCCGAACCGCTCGGCGGCTTCGCGGTAGGGGACGCGCGCCAGGACACGGTGCTCACCGGAGGGGCAGAAGTCGACGGCGACCATGAGCAGGCACGAACGGGGCGCGTGGTGGCTGCCCGTCCAGGACACGCGCAGCACGCCGCAGGGTTTGCGCCCGCGGGAGCCGCGGGCGTCCCTGTGGGTCGGGCGCAGTGGCCGGCAGGCTATGTAAGCGGTCCAGGCGGCGAGGTGCGGCAAGGGGAGGGTGGTGCGGGCGCGGCAGCCGGGACAGCGATGCCAGTGGCGGAGCCAGTCGCCGACGCGGGTGTCGAAGAGGTGTGTGTAGTGGTCGGCCACACGAATGTCGTTGCTGTACAGGTGGTCGGGCCGTTCCAGCGTGTTGCAGGAGTGACAGACGGGGGCGCGAACGTAGCCGTGCTCGTGACAGTGATCGAGCACAGCGGCAGGCGCCGTGCGGCAGACGGCACACGCCCACCCAGCCACCTTGCGGGACATGTTCGGTTTCCGGCTGAGCACCGAGTACAGCTGCCCCTGCAGTTCCCCGGTGTACGAGCGCGGCGGGGCCGCTGGGCCCTCGAGGCTCGTCGTCTTCCCGCCGCCGCCAGCGGCTCGGGCCCGCCCGGGGCGGGAGGGCTGCTCAGGGACGGCTGCTCTTTCCCGGCCGGCTCGCGCGGCATGCAGCCACTGCCTTTCGGCGTGCTCGGCCGCGTCCAGCAGCCTGACCACGCCGCGCGGCAGCCACCACGTCCGCGTGTGGCCGTCGGTTCGCTCCACGAGGAGCCGCCGCCAATCGATCCCCGCCAAATGGCGCAACCTGCCGCCATCACCTCGCGCTGCCCACCCGGGGCCGCCCCGCTCCTGCAGCTCCCGGGCGATGCGCTGACGCCACCGCAGCGGCATTCCCTCCATGTGCTCCTGCGCCGGCGCGCCACGAAACGGACCGATGCGGACCAGGTCCCCGCCCTCCACCTCCACCGCGTTCAGTTCCGCCGCCGCCCGGCGTACCTCAACCTCCGACACACCCCGTTGGCCGCCGCTTGCCGCCACCACACGAGCGCCCAGCAGGACGTACCCCGCCCGGGCATCGGCAGGAGACCAGGTCAACGCCGCAGAAACCGCCGGCACAGCGCTGTCGGTCGTCAACTCGGCCCACAGAGCATCAGCGGCGCCCAGAGTGATCAGGCCGCCCTTGCGCCCCGAGATGACACGCTCTGACATACCGCCAGGCTAACGGCCCGGCCGAATAAGCAGTTCCTGGTCTCTCACCACTCGGAGTAGATCTGCTACGAGGCCGATCCGGCGATGCACCGCAAGAGCGCTGGGCCGGAAGTGGGATGCGCCGCTGAGGAAGTTTCGCAGTCCGTGCCCGCTCCGGGCTCCGGATACCTCACATATGCGGGACACAGATGGGACAGAGGACGGTACGAACAAAGGGGCGTGACGGAGCATCATGGAGCAGGTCGAGACGAGCAAGGACGTATCGCGCGTCGTGACGCCTACCGTTGTGCTGCCGGCGTCGGCCGGTCCGGTCGCAGGGACCGCCGAGACGTTCAGCCCCGACGTGCTCGCCAAGCTCCAGGAGCTGGAGGAGCGATCCGCGGCGCACGAGAAGAACCTGCGGCCGGACAACACCACCGACGCCTACGCCGCTGACTGGAGGCAGTGGGAGCAGTTCTGTGCCCTGCTCGAACTCCCCGTCACCGCCATCACGCCCGGCTCGCTGACCGCGTTCGTCGAGTGGCTGTGGGTCCAGCCCGGTTGGAGGAAGGGCACCTACACCGCGCCCCCGACCATTGACCGCCGCCTGTCCGGCGTGGTCGTCACCGGCCGCACCGACCACCACCTGGTCCTCGACAAGACCGTGGCCGCCCGCGCCCGCCGGGTGCTCAAGGCCAAGGTGAAGGAGCTGGAGAAGACCAAGGAGACCCGGGGCCGCGGCCCGGCGCCCGCGCTGCTCGCCGAGCACCTGCGCGCCACCGTGGTGGCAGCTCCCGACAACCGGCTGGGCATCCGCGACCGCTCCATCGGGCTGACCTGCTTCGCCATCGCCGGGCGCGAGCACGAGGTCGCCTTCCTGCGGGTGCGCGACTTCGTCGAGACCGAGCACGGCATGGAGGTCGACGTGCGGGTGTCGAAGATCAAGCCCCGGAAGGTGAAGGTGCCGTTCGGCTCACGGCCGAGCAGCTGCCCGGTGCGCGCGTGGCGGGCCTGGAAGGAAGAGGCGAACCTGACCGACCCCGATGACTTCGCCTACAAGCCGCTGCACAACCGCTGGCACACCGTCATGGAGGGCGGGCTGGACCCGGAGACGATCGGCGACGTCATCACCCGACTGGGCAAGTGGGCCGAGCTGAGCTTCCGCCCGACCGGGCACTCCCCGCGCCGCGGACTGGCCACCAGCTCCAAGCGCGCCGGCAACGACCGCAAAGTCATCGCCAAGCAGGGCGGATGGGTCGAGAACAGCGCCGCCATGGAGGGCTACTTCGAGGACGGGGACGGCTGGGAGGAGAACGCCCTGGTCAAGGTGCTGTAGCTCGGCACCCGCCCGCTGGCGGTCAGGGGCATCCGGGCAAGGAAAAGGGGCGCGGCGCTACGGGGGTAAGCACCGCGCCCTTGTGATGAGCGTATCCACGAAGTTCCGTCTCACACCGGGCACTCACCGAAGTTGCGGAGGTCTTTGGGGTGGTGGAAGCGCAGGAAGGATCTCCCACAACGGTCGCCCGTCCCGAGCCCATTGCTCCAGTACCCGCCGGTCGACCAAGTGCAGGCGCTGCTGTCGGGCGAAGTCGTGGGCAGGCCCGGAGATCCTTCCGTTGGTCACCATGACGACGACATCGCCGCCGTGCACCGGTCGCCCCGTGCCGTTGAGTGTCTGCAGCTCCGGAGTCCCGACAGCCGGGCCGCCCAGTCCCTTGCTCCGGTGCTTGCACTGGAGCACCCATAGTCGGCCGAGCGGGTCATGGCCCTTCACGTCGGCGCCGAGGTCGCCCCGGCCGCCGCAGCGCAGTGCGTCGTGGGATCCGTCGCGGGCCAGCAGATCACGTACGGCAACCTCAAAGGCGCTGTGGTGCATGGCGTCCAGCTGGCCGAGCGAGTAGGTCAGGCCCTCGACCCGCAGCTGCGCGGATCGCATCCGGTCAACCTGCTGGTAGATCCAGCCCGCGACGGCGAGAAGCGCCAGCAGGCTGAGCATGACCAGGACCCACCAGTGCGCCAACAGCCACTGTGCGACCTTGACCAGCACTAACCCGACGATCACGAGGCCGCCCAGCGCGACGAGCAGCTCTTCGTCGCTCTTACGCCGCCGCCGACGCGGGCTCACCGCGAAGCCCTTGCTGTCAGGGTGTACAGCGTTCCGCGCTGGCCCCGACTGCTGTGTTCGACGTCTTGGTATTCCCTGTTCCCGGGCACAGTTCCCCCTCGCTGCGGTTCCCCGACGCCTTCATGACAGCACCCGGCGCCGACAGTCGGCCAGTCCTCGGGATCACCCGTCCGAAAATCGCTGGCCGCCGCCCAACTGCTCTGCGCAGTCGGGGCGTTGGTCGCACGGGATTGTCAGTGTCGGTCGCTACCGTCGGATGTTGCGCCGAGGAACACCCGGCCCCGCCTGGGGGCGAATCTGGCCCCCTTTCACCGCCGCGGACCGCCCGTGACCTATGTACGCCCTCATGTCCGCCGCGACGGCACCCACGTCAAAGGCCACACCCGCCGCACCAGGCCGCGCACCGCACAGCCCCGTGTGACATCCCGACGCGCCACCCCGCAGCCCCGCCCGGGAGCTGCCGGACCGACGACCTACGTCCGCCCCTACTACCGCGTCGATGGGACCCGCGTACGTGGGCACCGCCGTTCGCTGAGCCCGCGCACCATCGTCGTAGCCGCGGGCTCCGGGGGCGCAGGTCTGCTGCTTCTGTTACTGCTGGCCCTGGCCGGCGACCCGGGAACCATCATCAAGGTGCCTGCCGGCACCACGCCGTCCCATCCGGCATCGGTCCCGGCCACCCACCACCGATAGGTTCCGCCCCAGACAGGGAGCGGACACAGCCAGGGCCCCGGACGGCGAACCGTCCGGGGCCCTGACGCGAAGACCGTCTACTGCTCTGTGACCGATTTGGCCTCCGTGCCGAGCCAATCGAGGATTTCCTGGCGGGAGCTCCGGCCGATGAGGTGGCGGCCCCGCCACGCGCGTACACGGGGAACTGGCCGGTTGTGCCGATCACCGCCAGTCAGCCGAGCACCCTCCAGGGCTCCCGGCCTTCCTTGTCAGGACCGGCCTGGGCCCACATGTCCCGGTCGAAGCTCTCATAGGCGCGCTGGAGGTACTCGGGAGACAGATGCGCCTCGTTGGCCATCTCCTCGTGGGTGATTCCGTTGGCGAGGGACAAGCCCACGAGGTCGTGCAACGCCTTCATCTGGAGCCGTACGCCCTCGACCGCGTCAGCCACCGCGTGGACCAGGCGGTCATCCCTCAGGCTCGTCCTGGCGTTGTCAGCGATCATTTGGGATGCCGCGACCAGCCCGGCGTCGACCCACTCGGCATCTTCGGACAGTTTGGACCGCCGCAGCTTGTTCTTCATGCCTGCACCGTAGGCCCAACAGGCATACGCGGGGAGGGAATTTGGTCGCCCCGCCGCACTGTCAGGCGAGCCTGCCTCCCAGGCCGGGGCGGATTTCGGACGTCCATGAGCACCACCGCAGGCGGGCGCATCTGGTACCTGGTCGATGTTGAGCGCCGCACCGTCTGGATCGACCGCGCCTCGACCGGCCACCCCAAGGCAACCGACCGATAGATCTTCGCCTGGACCAGCACGCCGGGCCGTCCGAGGGGAACGCGCACGGCCCGCCAGCGGGCAGCGCAGCCCGTGCGGCTCGGCGGCTACGTCCCCTCGCTCCGGCTTCCTGTGGCAGACGGAGCCACGGACAGGCCCGAACGGGCCGGTGCCCGCTCTTGCCAACCCCCGCCGCTCAAGTCGTCCACGGCCAGCCGTGCGGCCTCATCCCACGACAGGCGCCGCGGACCCCGCCGCCGACGACTTCCCGCCGACGCTCAAGGAACCGGATCTCCCACCGCGCGCCGGAACTCTGCTGCTCACTCATCAAGCAAGATCATCCCATGCTGGTCAGCAGCTCCGCAGCGACGCATTGACCTGCAAAAAGGGACGTTCGTGGAACTCGTGAGACCGTTCCACGCGCGCGCGAAGGCCCAGTCTCATCGGACGGCCCGCGCGGAACGGCGTCCAGCCCGGACCCACGGCTAGCAGAGACGGATGGAGCGCCAGCCCCGGCCGCGGCTGATCAGCCCGCGCTGCTCCAGTTTCCCCAGCTGGTAGGCCGTCGAGCCGGTGCTGGACAGGCCCACCGCACGGCTGATCTCCGCGACCGTCGGGGCCTCACCGTGGTCCGCGATCCACTCGCGGATGCAGCGAAGGATGTGGCGCTCCCTCTCGCTGATCTCGTTCATGCGGCGCCTCTCCACCCGTCGTCCTCACGGGCGGTGCGCCGCAGCTCGCCCCACATGGCCGGCGAGCGGCCCGTCTCCGTCCAGAACGGGTGCCTGGCCAGACGACACGACTCCACTATCAGGCGGCGCCGCAGCGCCGTCGTGCCGACCGCAGGGGAGCAGCGAGCCAGCGCCTCGTATGTGCGGAGCCAGTCGCGCTGGATCTGCAGCAGGTCGGGTGGGAAGCTGTTTCGCGCCATGGCTCGATTAGAGCACGTGTTCGAATTGCTGTGCACGTCGTGACACGTCACCCACAGGGGTGAAAGTGGCGGGATGCGCACCCGCTGCCAGCGGCCGACGCTGGAGACATGAGGGCCATCTGGTCCGGCATGATCCAGTTCGGGATGGTCGCGCTGCCGGTACGGCTCTTCGGGGCCACCGAGGAGCACGCCGTGCGCCTCCACGAGATCCATGCCCCCGACAGCAGCCGGGTGGAACACCGGCGCTTCTGCCGTGCCGAGGACCGGCAGATCCCGTACGACGAAGTGGGGCGCGGCTTCTCAATGCCCGACGGCACCGTGGTTCCGCTCTCCGAAGAGGACCTGGCCCGCCTGCCGCTGCCGACGAAACAGGTCGCTGCAGTGCTCGGCTTCGTGGCGGGCACGGACATCGACCCGATCAGCTACAGCAAGCCGTACTACGCCGGCCCCGGTGGACCCGGAGCCGAGAGACCCTACGCGCTGCTCGTGGAGGCCCTCGCCCGCACCGGCATGGTCGGCGTGGCCAAACTCGCCATCAGAAGCCGAGAACGCCTGGCACTGCTGCGCCCGCGCAACGGCGTACTGGTCGTTCAGACGCTGCTCTGGGAGGACGAGCTGCGTGAACCAGGAGACCTGGCCCCCTCAGCGCCGGTCACGGATCGGGAGCTGGAACTCGCCGAGGTGCTGATCCGGGAGTTGAGGGGCGTCGACAAACGCGAGTTGCACGACGAGTACGGCCACGCCCTTGAACAACTGGTCGCGGCCAAGGCCCGCGACGGGGAGCTCACCGGAGCGCGCACGGAAGCACTGCCGGCGGTGGACCTGATGGCGGCCCTGGAAGCAAGCGTCCAGGCGGCGCGAGCCGAGCGCGGCCAGTAGCACGGCGCGGTGACGGGCCCCCGCCATCCATAGGCAAAGCGGTCATATCGCTCGGTTTTTGCGCAACTTGCACAGGTCCACGCGCGGGGCGCGCGCAGGCCCAGGCGCAGTACCCACCCGCGCACAAATCCTGGTAAGGCGCAGGCCAGCCATGCCGTAGAGTTCTGTGCACCGACGCGGGGTGGAGCAGCTCGGTAGCTCGCTGGGCTCATAACCCAGAGGTCGCAGGTTCAAATCCTGTCCCCGCTACTGACTCAGCACGGCAAGGGCCCGACGTGTAGACGTCGGGCCCTTGCCGTTGGCCCCGTTGACACGGCGAACGATAACGCTGCTGGGCAGGACGGCTTGGGCCGTACTGCGACCCCGCCTACGGGGGCCCGGCCCCCTCCCCCCGCACCGGCATGGACTGTCAAAGGCCCAGGAGGTGCAGCGGGTGCAGGGGTCACGGTGGCATCGTCCGATTACCGGCCACGTCCGCGCGGGCGGGGGCGGAGGTCAGGCCGGAGTGATGTTCTCCGCCTGGGGGCCCTTGGGGCCCTGGGTGACGTCGAAGGTCACGGTCTGGCCCTCCTGGAGCTCACGGAAGCCCGAGGCGTTGATCGCCGAGTAGTGGGCGAACACGTCCGGGCCGCCTTCCTGGGCGATGAAGCCGAAGCCCTTCTCCGCGTTGAACCACTTCACAGTTCCGGTAGCCATGTCTCATCCTTCCAGTCGATGAACGCCTCCCGCACCGTGTGGAAGGCGGAGGTGATCGCCCTGGTCCCTGCGGCACCGCACAGCAAAACGCCCACGCCGGAGGCGTGGGCAATGGGGAAGTTCCGAACCACGACAGCTAACGCAGACGCTACATGTCCACACGCACTGTGACCAGGGAGGCAGTCGTACCTCTGGCCAGAGGTGTCGGACGCGGAGCGACGTGCCCGTGCGTGCGGCGGTCTGCTGGCGCCCGGCGGGGCGCGGGCCGTTTCAGGCCGTGGTCGTCGGGTTGCCTGATTCGGCGGCGTGGCGGTATTCGGCGTTGATGCGTTGGGCTTCTTCGAGTTGGTCTTCGAGGATGATGATGCGGCAGGCGGCCTCGATGGGGGTGCCCTGGTTGACGAGTTCGCGGGCGCGGGCGGCGATGCGCAGTTGGTATCGGGAGTAGCGGCGGTGGCCGCCCTCGGAGCGGAGCGGGGTGATCAGGCGGGCTTCGCCGATGGCGCGGAGGAAGCCCTGGCTGGTGCCGAGTATTTCGGCGGCCCGGCCCATCGTGTAGGCGGGGTAGTCGTCGTCGTCGAGACGGTCGAACGAGTCGTCTGCTGTCATCGCACCTCTCTTTGGAACACGCTGGAGGGGCCCTGGCGCCAGTGGCGCCAGGGCCCCGAAGGAACAACTACCATCTGCCGGTTTCAGTACTGCGCCGGCTTTCTGTGTCCGCACACCCACCCGGGAGCAGGTGAGGAATGCGGGGATCGCGGTTGCTCGACCGAAGACCACCTCACTCACGATGTCCTGCGGTACCCGGGCTCAGACATCCACCCGGGCGATCCTGATGGCGCCCGTTCCTCCTTCTTCCCTCTATGAACAACTACTGCGAACTGCCGGTACTGCGTACTGTGCTGTGACCTGAGGAAGCGTCACTCTTCGCAGGTGGGCAGCCGATCCCTCGCCCTGTCTCCTTGGCGGGAACTTCGCTGCCCTAGTTCCCGGTACGCGCGCCCGCAGCCGGCGCCTTTACCGGGGCCCTGCTCACTGACTTCACTGCTGGGTACTGCGAACTGCACTTACGGGTACTGCACTGCGGTACTGCTCCGGGGGCCCCTGAACACTGCGGGCCCCCCGGGCCGGTCATCAGTCCCGTCGCCGTTCAGCAACCACTTTGGCTTCGGAACTCCACCACCGAACCGTCCTGCGTACTGCAACTGCGGGTACTGCTGCCCGGCAGGTCATCTCTGCTGGGCCCTGCTGTCCGTCTTCACGGCTACGAGAGAAACCATAACCACACCACCAGTCAATGTCTACTCGGGCCAACACAGATTTACTCCGTTCCGGTGGTGAGGTCATCGTCCTCGGGCATGGTGGGATCAAGCCGGGTTAACCGCCCCGGGCCGGGGCACAAGCACCGGGCAGGCAGCGGGGTGGCATGGGCGATCCATAGACGGGGGCCTGATGGACACGATGAGCATCAGCGTCGCAACCATTCGCCACGCGACCTCCGTTGCCGACGCACGCGAGAACACCCGCGACTTCCTCGAAGCCCTTGTGCCGGCGATGGCAGCCGAGACCGCCGACAGCGTGCTCCTGGTCGTCTCCGAGCTCGTCACCAACGCCCTCCGCCACGGGGGCGGCACCTACGCCCTGGATTTGACCGCGCGCCCGGACAGCATCGAAGTGGCCGTGCAGGACGGCAGCCCGCAGGTCCCGCGCATGCGCACCCCCGACCTGAATGGCGGCACCGGAGGCTTCGGCTGGCCCATGGTCACCCGCCTCGCCCGTGCCACCGCCATCACCCGCCAGAAGACCGGCGGCAAGACCGTATCCGCCCTACTCCCCCGATAGTCAGTACAGGCTGTCATCCGAGACTCGTCGACCGCGGGGATCGAGGCCCTGAAGGACGGGAAGGGGTCCGCCGACGCAGTGTTCCCGCCGGTGATCAACAGTCTCGTTACGGGCAGATGCAGACAGCCTGGCATCTAGAGTGGCCACGTGCCCGAGGCCCCGCGAACCCTCGCATTCCACTCGCTCGTGACCCAGTCCCACGCCTTGCTGGCCACGCGCGGAGTAGCGCGTGATGGGTGCCGAGCAGGCGCAGGTCTCCCGGCGGGCGAAGATGCAGCGACTGACGGCGATCGAATCGCTGGTCAAGCAGTTGCGGGGGGAGGCGATGCTGCTGTCGCTGTGCCCGCAGGTCAATCCGGCCAGCGTGGTGGAGAAGATGGTCGCGGGCATCGACACCGATGCCTCCGCCCGGTATGAGCAGGTGGCCCACCGGACCCTGGATCAGTTGGAGCATCTGGAGCTGACGGGGCGTACGGACTGGCTGGCGGTGCCGCTGAAGACCTCGCGCTCCCAGGCGGTGGCCCAAGCGGTGCGCGCGGCGCGGGCCGAGATCGCCTTGCATCTGGGGCTGATGCCCGCGCGGATCCCTGCGCGCGAGGAAGTCGAGCGGCTCACCCAGGCATCTGAGCTGGCGTCCACGTGGCCCTCGCAGGTACGGCTCCGACCAGCGAGTGAGGCCGAGATCCTGTGGATCTACGGGCACAGCACGCGCCGCGGACTCATCGAGCCGCTTCTGGCTGAGCCGGGGCAAGGCGGGGCGCGGTCGTGCGCGGTTTGATCCCGCGCCGCTACCTCTTCCGCCACACCGACGTCCATCTCGCCCGCCGGGGCCTTGAGTTCCTCGGTCTGGACCCGAACGACGCCGACCTGCTCACCGAGGTCACCACCCGCCTGTCCCCCATCAACCTGTCCGATGCCGAGCAGGCCGAACGGGCCGGCGAGTGCCTGCATCGCGACTTGATGGGCCGCATCGGCGGCATGCAGGTCCGCATCCCCGACGACCCCGAGGCGGCCGCCAACATCCACTCCGACCCCGAAGCGGCCCTGGCCGTATGAACACCACCCCACACGCCCCGCTGCTCGCCCGGTGGCGCGGAGCCGCCGGGCGATGGCTCAGGCCCGGGCGGGCCTTGATCGCCGGCGTGGGCATGCTGCTGCTCGCCGCGATCACCTCCCTGCTGCTCGCCCAGGTCGCCACAGCTGCCCCCACCCCACCGCCAGCCCCCGCCCCGGCACCGACGCTGCCGGCCCCGTACAACCCGCTCAACCCCACCCCTCCCCCGCCGCTGACCCCACCGACGGGGCCCGCCGGGCCGCAGGCGCCGGGCACGGCTGCGGAGGCGGTCGAGGAAGCGAAGAAGAAGGCCGCGGCGGACAAGAACAAGCTGTCCGCGTTCGAGGAACGGGTCGAGCAGTACAAAAGGGACCGGCGTAACGGCGGGGTGCTGTCCGCGTTCGAGGTCACCGACCGCGACGGCAACCCAGTCTCCTCCTACCGGATCTTCTCCGACACCGGCGACTGGAAAGACTGGGACCTCAAGATCGAGGCGTTCCTGGTCGAAAGCCTGTTCCTGGCCACGAAGTGGATGGGTGTCCTTCGCCTGCTTCCTGATCGCCTGGAGCCTCTCCTTCAAGCTCGCCGGACTGCTCCTCAAGCCCGCGCTGACGGTATCCACGTCGGTGTATACGCACGTGTTCGTCCAGCTCGGCCTACCCGCGCTGTTCCTCACCTTCGCGGGCGTCGTCGCCGGCTGGCATCTGATGTTCGGCCGCAAAGCCCGCGGCTGGGGCGAGGCCGCAGCGGCCCTGGTCATCTCCGCTCTCGCCGTCACCACCCTGGCCGCACCACCGCAATTGCTGCTGTCCGAGCAGGACGGCGCAGTCGGCACCGCGCGCGCTCTGGCCGTCGAAGTCGCCGCCCTCGTCCTCGACAACCACAAGGCCATCGAGACACCGAAGACCACCATCAACGACACCGTGAATGACACGGTGCCCGCCGGTTCCAGCGCGGGCGCGCAGGTACGGGGTAATGCCACCGCGCTCGCCCGGCCCATCACCGACGGGCTCGTCGACGCCTTCGTCGTCCGCCCGGCGATGATCCTCTCCTACGGCCAGACCTTCGACGACGAGACCAAGGGCGCGGAAAGTTGCGCCAAGCGGTTCCGTGACTCGCGCATCGCGCAGGCGGTGTACGACGACATGGTCGACGACGCCCTCAACTCCGGCAGCGACAAGCTGCAGGAACTGCCCTGGATCGGCTCCCTGATCCCGGACGGCACCACCATCACGCCCGAGTGGATGCAAGAAAAAGCTTTCGAGGTGGGGCCCGCCAAGGAATTCGAGAAGGACTGCGTCAAGGGCGACGCAGGAGCCCTGAAGAAAGCCTCCATGGACAAGGTCGGCGGAGCCGCCTTCATGACCCTGGCCGCCCTGCTGGTGTGCCTGTTCATCATCGTCGTCGACGGCTCCTTCCTCCTGGCCCAGGTATGGATCGCCTTCGAGGCAATGCTCTCCAAAGTCGCGCTCGCCGTCGGCGTCCTACCAGGCCCTGGCCGCGCCTGGCTATGGACCCGCGCCACCTCGACACTCAAATCACTCGCCGTGATGGTCGTCGCAGTGTTCTCCCTCGCCGTGCTGATCGTCGTCATCACCGCCATCCTCAACAGCCCCGAAAAGGACCTGCCCGGCGGCCTGACCATCCGGTTCGTCGTCATCGACCTGCTGTGCATCGGGGCATTCGTCTTCCGCAAGCGCCTGACCCGCGCCACCGGAAACCTCGCGGCCACGGCCCGAACCCGACTGGGCAACAGTCCGCTCGGCGGCCAGGCCGGCCCGTCCGACCTCGGCAACGAACGCCCTCGCCGCAGCCTGGGCCGCAAGCTCCTGGTCGGCGGCATGATGCTCGGAGCGATGGCTGCCACTGGCGGCGCGGCCGGCGCGGGATACGCTCGCGGATCGAGCGCACTGGCCGCCCGTCTGGCCCGCGGTACCGGCCGCATGATCGGCGGGACGGCCAAGGCTGCCGTCGGGACGACGAAGCTGGCTGCCAAGGGCACCCTCGCTGCAAGCAAGCTGGGGCTGAAGTCCACCGTGGGCCTGCCCGTCTACGGCCCACGGGCCGTGCGCAAGACCGGCGCCGCCCTTACCGCGGTACCGGGTCAGGTCAGGGGCTCCGTCGCCAGCCTCGGCCACCGCATCCAGCAGGTCCACCAGCAATACGCTCCGCCGGTAGCGGACTTCGCCCACGAGTACGCCCACGGCGTGCGCTCCATCGGCCGCCTGGTACGCGGCCACAGACCACAGCCCTACGTACCCCGCAGCGCCCCCACCAGGCCTGCCCCCGTGCGGCCGCCCACTCCGGTCCGCTCATCTCCGGCACGTCCTGCGCGGCCCGTCCCGGTCTCGGTCGCTGCGCCCCCGGCCCGTCGGCCCCGGCCGGTCCCGCCGCGTGTCGCTCAGCCACCGGCGAGCCCGGCCCAAGCGGCCTTGCAGGTGCGGCTGCACCGCATCCGTAACCGAGGCACTCAAATACCTGCCTCCCCCGACCCTCCTGTCACGCGGCGGGCCGCTCGCCCGACCGGGCCGATCCCGCCCGCGCCCCGCCGCGGCGGAGGCGGCTCGTGACCGGTGGGAAGAAGGCCGCGATCGCCTCCGGAATCGTGCTCGCACCGCTGTCGTTCGTCCTCGGACTCGTCGTCCTGTTCGTCGCCGCGGTCGCCGGAGGCGCCGCCGAACACGAACAGGAACTCGAGGGCAACGGCGCGATCGGGCAAGGAGCGGCGCCCTCGCAGGTGGCGGGGGTGCACGCGGTAATGCTCGCCGCCTACACCCGCGCCGCCCAGAGCGTCACGAGCCTGCGGCCGAAGTGCACGGGCATGCGCTGGTCGGTCATCGCCGGCATCGGCGCGGTGGAATCCAACCACGCGGCCGGACGCACGATCGCCCCAGACGGGACCATCACCCCGCGCATCATCGGCGCCCGACTCGACGGCAGCGGCGCTGGCGGCAACACCACCGCGTTCCCCGACACCGATGGCGGACGGTGGGACGGCGACACCGCCTGCGACCGAGCCGTAGGACCCACCCAGTTCCTGCCCTCCACCTGGAAGGGCCCCAGCGGCTCCGACGGCAACAACGACGGCGTCAAAGACCCCCACAACGCCTACGACGCCGCCCTGGGCACCGCGGTCTACCTCTGCGGCACCGGCACAAGCGACCTCCGCAACCCCGCCCAGCTCCGCAAAGCGTTGCTGCGCTACAACAACGCCGGCTGGTACGCCGACAAAGTCACCGCCCACATCCGCCGATACGACCAACTCACCCCCACCGCCCCGGGCGGGACAACGGGGGTGGCAGGGCGCGTGGGTGCTGTCGTGCAAAAGGCCCTCGCTCAGCGCGGCGTCCCCTACGTATGGGGCGGCGGCGACACCACCGGCCCCACTAATGGCGGCTTCGACTGCTCCGGCCTGATGGTCTACGCCTTCTACCAAGGCGTCGGCATCACCCTCCCCCGCACCTCACAAACCCAGCGCAGCGTCGGAACCAAGGTGTCCCGCTCGGACCTGCAGCCCGGCGACCTGATCGTCATCAACAACGACGGCAACTGGGGCCACGTCGGTCTTGCCGTCGGAGCAGGTCAGATGGTGCACGCCCCACGACCAGGCAAATCAGTCGAGATCACCGCGCTCGCCGGCTACTGGGAAAAGTACGACTGGGACATTCGGCGTATCACGTGAACGGATACAGGCTGTCGCCGGAAGGTCCTCCCGGGGCGCAGAAGCGGGCACCCATGTTGTCCATCGGGTTGAAGTAGACCATCGCTGTGAACCATTGAACGGCCTTGCGCGGGTGCTTGACCTGCAGCAGGTTCGCGTAGGCGTACACGACGCGGTGCGCAGGTCGGTTGTCCAGCTCTCCGTACGGCAGCACGTCCTTGAACGGGTAGGGGAGCGGCTGCAGCACGCAGACCCCGCCGGAGGCCCAGGCGAGTCCGGCCTCCAGGTCTCCGCGGACGAGATCGGCTGGGCTCTCCACGTCGTTCGGGTCGAACTCATCGTCCTGGTCGGCGAGGTCAGCCAGCTCGTAGGCGATAGCGGTGTACGCGTCGAGATCCCTCGGGTGCTGGCTGCGGCCGGCGATCGCCACGCACCCCTTCTCGTACGCGGCGTCGTACTTTTCATCGGTCTCTTCGTCCGGTGTCCAGACACGTTCCATGGCCCATTCCGGGCGCGGGGGCAACTTCGCGATCTTCCGCTCAAGCTGGGACAGGCCGCCTGGATCATCTTCGTACTCGGCGTAGTGCGCCGCCGAGTCGAACATGTGGAACTCGGGATCCTGCATCCAGGCCATCAGCGGCCGGTCCAGCTTGGCCAGCGCCTCTGCCGCCACACCGGACGGCGCCAGCCACGGCATCACCCCTTCCAGGGCTGCCTTCTGCGTCTTCGGATCCAAGCCCACGCTCATCGCCACAGAAGCAAGTATCTGCCGTGGACACCCTCGCGGCCGGGCCTTTCTCTATCCGGCACCCGGACAGGCCGACGGCGGGATTGCCGCCACAAGGCTCCGTGGAGCCGACGTCACTGGGTCGCCCCAGCCCCCGACCGCTCGCTCCGGCGGGCGGCGGGCCGCCCGGGCGGAGCCTCAGACCGACACAGGAGTATTCTTGCTGGTATACTTTCGGGGTGGATACGACGATCAAGATTGACTCCATGGCCAGGGACCGGCTCGCCGCTCTCGCCAAGGCACGTGGGGTCACGATGCGGGCCCTCATCGAAGAGTTCGCCGCAACCTCGCTGACACCGCAAGAACTCCGCGACCGGGCGGAACGCACCAAAGCCTTCCTCGAAACCGAGTTTGGCCACCCCCTCACCGAGGATGAGACCTCGCAGCTGCGCTCCAAGATGCGCGCTGCGCAGGCTGCGCACCGAGAACGGCTCCGCGCCGGCGAGTCCTCACAGGGCCGGGCAGCGTGATCATCGAGCACTACGTCCTCGACAGCGACACCCTTTTGGCTCTCGGAGGCCACAAGCAGGTCTCCGGATTGATCCACATCGCCAGCGGGGACCCCACCGTGCGCCTATGGGTGCCGATCATCAGTGCTCTTGAGGCGGAACGCCACCGCCCGGGAATCGTCGACTACCTCGGCATCCTCGACACCCTGCACACTCTGGACGCCGACTACGAGACAGCGCACGCCATCGCGGAACTGCAGCGCCGCCACATCCCATTCGGCACCGCGGCCGCAGTACACGCTGCCCGCCCCACCATTGAGCGCCCCGACGGCGCCCTAGTCGCCACGGTCAACCCGACCTCCTACGAAGGACTCGGCGTCGCCGTAATGGACCTCAACAGCTAACGAGTTGGTGCGTGATAGCGGGTGGGGCGTGTTTGCCTTGATCACGGCGTCTTTCACATGGTGATGTTGCGGTCGGAAACGAGGCTGGCAATGGCTTGGTAGGTGGCGGGTAGGCGATCGCGACGGTGCGTCC
>NZ_JBEYBS010000041.1:0-24400 GCF_040632375.1 Streptomyces sp. NPDC019396
GAGGACAGGAGCGTACGGCGGAGCGAGTTGCCGAGGGTGTAACCGAAGCCCGGCTCCAGCGGCTCGATCACGAACCGGGAGCGGAACTCGTCGACGACCTCTTCGGTCAACGAGGGACGCTGAGCAATCAGCACGAGGTATTGCCTCCAGGGTTTGGCGCCCGCTATGTGACGCCGTGGACACCATGAAGGGTACGGGCGATTCGGCCTCCTATGAGTCCGAACCCCCGTACCGGACCGTCTACCGACCGGTCGGCGGGCTCAGCTCTCGCAGGAGTCGAGTGCGAAGATCAGCTAATTCAGCCGCCGAGAGTCAGCCACCAGTGCGGTTCGTAGGTACATAATGAGGCGATGACTAAGCCTGTGCCACCGAAGCGTCACTTGCCTACCAGCCCGTTCAAGGCCCCCGTCGCGGCGGCTCCCAAGCACTTCACCGTGGGTGACCAGGTCACACACGACGTGTATGGCCTCGGCCGAGTGATCGGCATCGAGGATGGAATCGCGGCGCTCGTGGATTTCAGCTCGGCGCAAATGCGGATCTTGAGCCCGTACGCCAAGATGACCAAGCTGTAGGACCGCTGTGCCCGGTCACGGCACGCCAGGCCCCTTCAGGGGTCTGTAACGAAAGAGAGACTCCCCATCGAACCGACGTCGCTGTTCTCCGCCCTGGAAGGGCAACCCCGCTGCGCCACCGCGGCACCGCCGACTCCTGCGACAGACCCCTTCCAGGCCCCGGACTTCGGGAACGACGAAACCCTCCCAGTCGAGGATGCACAAGGGTTCGGCTCAGGCGTGCGTGCCGCACAACACACAGCGGCTTAGCTCCCACGAGTACGGTGGTTTCGGCCGTTGACCGCGAGCCGACCACCACCCTTCGACCCTGTGGTACGTGCGGCCATCCGGGTTCCGCATATCGCCCGGCCCCGTTCACCGTCGTCCAGCCGAGACCGCATGCCGGCCCTTCCCGTAGGGAAGCGACCTCGCGTGCGGCTTCACCTCGATAACGAGCTCTTGGCCGCGTCATGGCCGTACGGCACGTGTGACGGCATTGTTCAGGGCTGCCTTCGGCCGGGCGACCTGGATGGCTGTCGCCACCCGTAGTTCGCTCTGACAGACGCAGCGCCGTGACCGCGCGGTTCCCCAGCGTTGCCGCTCGACTACCTCGACGCCATAGGGACCACGGCTACCTACATGGTGTGTCCGTTGAAGGCAGTGATCGTCAGCGGGGCTCCGCGACGGCGAAGACACCTCGTGCAGACGTTCCGTTCGGCCAGGTCCACCCCGCCATGAGGTATCCGGACGCGGTCTGCGCGGCATCGGACGGCCGCAGGACGCGGTTGATATGGACGTCAACGCCGTGGTCAGAGCCCGTTCCGTGAACGGTGACGGTCGGGTCGGGAGTGTCGCTCTCGCTCTGGTGCTGCGGCACGGACTCGCCGCGAAGGAGAGTGCCCAACTGCTCCATCACCACCGGGTCGTGGACGCCGTCGTAGATCCACCGGGTCCCGAGTACACCATGCTCGGAAGTGCCGATCAGCGCCTCGCCTGGGACGCCCTCGAGCGCTGAGCCGCGGTAGCTCAGGGGCACGAGATACGCCACCGGGGCTTGCGGGGCGGCGTCCACGACGATCATGAACTCGATTCCCACCTCGCCCTCTGGATCATCCAGGCGGAACCCGCCGGCCCTGACCAGGTCCGGAGAGTCCGTGTGACCCACGTACCAGCTCTGCTTCGGAAGCCAGTCGGTGAGCAGTGCCAGCTTGGTGGGCGACATGGTGGTGTTGTGGATGACGGCCATGAGAGAGCTCCTCGTCGAGGATCTGTGACTGCATGAAGATCCTACTCACGGGTCGCGGCGGATGATCGAATGCGGATACTCGTCGCATGGATGCCATCGGTTCCGCACTCGCCGTTGTACGGGAACATCACCCCGACGCCAGGGCGGCGTTTCTGGGCGGGAGTGTGGTGACGGACCGCCGTACCGAGATGTCCGACCTCGACATCGTGGTCGTCCTGCACGGGGCTCCCGCGCCGTACCGGATGAGCTTTCGGGCGCACGGGTGGCCGGTGGAGCTGTTCGTGCATTCCGAGCAGAGCTGGCACCAGTTCGTCGAGCGGGAGGTACGCGTGCGCCGGTCACCGCTGGCGTGGATGTGTGCCGACGGGGTGCTGTTGTTCGACCGGGACGGGGTCGGTGCGCGGTTGGCCGCCGAGTCCCGGAAGCTGGCTGCCGCAGGGCCCCCGCCCATGGCGGCAGAGGAGATCGACGACCGCCGCTACGCGATCACCGATCTCCTCGACGACCTCGCCGCGTGCGCCGACCCGGGTGAGCGGCTTTTCGTGAGTATGGAACTGGTACGTCGCACTGGGGAGTTGGTCCTAGTCCTGACCGGATCATGGAACGGGGGCGGGAAGTGGCTGGCCCGACGCCTCGAGGATGCGGCGCCGGGGTTCACCATGCGGCTGCACGATGGTGCCCGGCTGGCGCTGGAAGGGCAGGCGGAGCAACTCATCAGCGTGGTGGATGAGGTACTGGAGCGAGTCGGCGGCCGTCTGTGGGAAGGGTACAAGCGCGGCGGAACGCCGTGACCCTGGCTGCCCGTTCGATCGGGGCCAGAGCGTGCGAGGCTCCCGAAGGGGGCATCCGCGCGATCCCCCTGTTGACGTCGGCGGTACACACCGGCACCGACGGTGACACTCAGAACGGTCCTGGCTCCGGGGCCGGGGCTTCTCCGGCATCACCTTCAATGCGGCGCCCTCTTCCAGGCTTTCGAGCCCGGGCCGGCGTCGAAGGGTAGTTCCAGCATCCGGATGGCATTACCACGCAGGATCTTGTACGCGACGTCCGCGGAGAGGCCCGCGACGTGTTCGGCCGCCACTTGCCTGGTGTGGGGCCATGTCGAGTCCACGTGGGGGTAGTCGGTCTCGAAGGTGGCGTTGTCCACGCCCACCGTCTCGATGGCTTCGATGCCGTGCTTGTCGCGGAAGAAGCAGCAGAAGATCTGACGGTAGTAGTACATGGACGGCGGCTCCGGGATCAGGTCCTTGACCCCGCCCCAGGCGCGGTGCTCCTCCCACACGTCGTCGGCGCGCTCCAGGGCGTACGGGATCCAGCCCATCTGACCCTCGCTGTAGGCGAGTTTCAGGCGCGGGAACTTCACGAGGACACCCGAGAAGAGGAAGTCCATCATCGAGGCCATGGCGTTGTTGAAGCTCAGCGACGCCTGGACGGCCGGGGGGGCGTCCGGGGAGGCCGCGGGCATCTGGGAGGACGAGCCGATGTGCATGTTCACCACCGTGCCGGTCTCCTCGCAGGCCGCGAAGAACGGATCCCAGTAGCCGGAGTGGATCGAGGGCAGGCCCAGGTGGGTCGGGATCTCGCTGAAGGTGACCGCGCGCACCCCGCGGGCGGCGTTGCGCCTGATCTCGGCGACGGCGAGGTCGATGTCCCACAGGGGGATCAGGCAGAGCGGGATCAGCCTGCCGCGACTGTCGCCGCACCACTCCTCGACCATCCAGTCGTTGTAGGCCCTGACGCAGGCGAGCCCGACCTCCTTGTCCTTGGCCTCGGCGAAGGTCTGGCCGCAGAAGCGCGGGAAGGTGGGGAAGCAGAGGGACGCCTCCACGTGATTGAGATCCATGTCCTCCAGCCGGGCTTTCGGGTCCCAGCAGCCACGGCGCATCTGCTCCCGCGTGATGCCGTCGAGCGTCATCTCGTCGCGTGAGAAGCCGACGGCGGCGATGATCCGCTTGTACGGGAAGAGCTCGCCCTCGTACTCCCACCAGTCCGTGAGCTGTCCGTCCGGGTCCGTGGTGAAGCGGTACTTGCCGCCGATGTACTCGAGCTCCCCGATGCCGGCAGTGAAGGGCTTCGGTCCCCTGTCCCGGTACTTGCCCGGGAGCCAGGTCTCGAAGAGGTGCGCGGGCTCGATGACGTGATCATCCACGCTGATGACCCTGGGCACGTCCACGGTGGCGTTCACGGCTGCGTTCTCATCGGTGGTCACGTCCCCTACTCCCTGCAGGCCCAAACGATCTGACGGTTCATCAGATTCAGGTTATGGGGAGCGCTCGATGGGCCGCAAGGGCGCGAAGGAGCACGCCGGGACTCTTGCGTGATCCGTCGCGCTGAGCTGAACTGACGAACTGTCAGATTGATGGACGCCGAGGAGGCTTTGGGATGCAGACGATCTGGCTCACCGGAGCGGAATGGGTCGCGGTCCTCCGGATCGGCCTCGGCCTGTGGTGGCTGGAGAGCTGGCGCCACAAGGACAAGAAGACGTGGTTCGTCGGCGGCGGGATCACCTGGGCCGCAGGAGTCGCGGACAAGCACCGCTGGGGGTTTGTCGGCAAGGGGTTCGACAAGGTGGTCAAGCCGCGGCCCCGGCTCATGGCCTACATCGTCGTGTACGCCGAGCTGGCCCTCGGACTCGGGCTCATATTCGGTCTGCTGACGCCCATCGCCCTCGTGGCGGGGCTGCTGCTCAATCTGATCTATCTCGTCCTCATGATCCACGACTGGGCCGAGCAGGGGCAGAATCTGATGATGGCGCTGATTTCGGCGGTCGCCCTCTTCGGCATGAGCTGGCAGGCCTGGTCCCTTGACCAGGCGCTGGGGCTGTTTCTCTGAAGTTATCCACAGGCCGAGGGCGTCCGGCAGCGGTGCGGCGCAAAATGGAGGGCATGACTGAGATCACCGAGTCCACATCGCCCTCCGACCAACACGCTGACCCGCTCGTACCGGCTTCGCCCCTGTGGGAGCAGCGCTTCCGTGCGCCACGGGTCTCGCTGCCCGACTGGGCCGAGGACGCGCCGGAGCGCTCGCTGTTCGTGTCCAATGCCACGGGGACGTACGAGCTGTACGCATGGGACCGGTCGACCGGTGAGCAGCGTCAGGTCACGGACCGGCCGAACGGGACGACGGAAGGAGAGCTCACCCCGGACGGTGCGTGGATCTGGTGGTTCGCGGACCGGGACGGGGACGAGTTCGGGGTGTGGATGCGGCAGCCCTTTCACGGCGGGGCCGACGAACCCGCGGCGCCGGGGCTCGACCCCTCGTACGGGGCGGGGCTGGCGCTCGGGCGGGACGGCACGGCGGTGGTCGGGCGCTCGACGGACGAGGACGGGACGACGATCCATGTCGTACGGTCCGGGGCTGAGCCCGTCGAGATCTACCGGCACCGGGAGTCGGCGGGCGTCGGTGATCTCTCGAGGGACGGCGCGCTGCTCGCGATAGAGCACACGGAGCACGGTGACGCCATGCACCCGGCGCTGCGCGTCGTCACGCTGGACGGGGTGACGGTTGCGGAGCTGGACGACACCGAGGGCGGCGCCGAGGAGCTCGGACTCGAGGTGCTCGGTTTCGCGCCTGTGGAAGGGGACACCAGGCTGCTGGTCGGCCACCAGCGGCGCGGTCGCTGGGAGCCGATGCTGTGGGACGTCGCCTCGGGCGAGGAGACGGAGCTGGCAATCGACCTGCCCGGCGATGTGAGCGCGGAGTGGTATCCGGACGGGTCCGCCCTGCTGATCGGCCACAGCTTCGAGGCACGCAGCGAGCTGTGGCGCTTCGATCCGGCGGCCCGTGAGCTGGAGCGGGTGGACACCCCCGCGGGCTCGGTCTCCGGTGCGACGGCCCGGCCCGACGGCACGGTGGAGTACGTGTGGTCGTCCGCCGCGCACCCGCCGAAGGTGCGTTCCACGACGGGCCGTGAGGTGCTGGACCCGCCGGGGATGAGGGCGCCGGGGTCCGTGAGCGTGGAGGATGCCTGGGTGGACGGTCCGGGAGGGCGGATCCACGCGCTGGTGCAGCGGCCGGCCGGGGATGGGCCGTTCCCCACGGTCTTCGAGGTACACGGTGGGCCGACCTGGCACGACAGCGACGCCTTCGCGGCGGGGCCCGCGGCCTGGGTGGACCACGGCTATGCGGTGGTCCGGGTGAACTACCGGGGCTCCACCGGATACGGGCGGAAATGGACGGACGCCCTCAAGCACCGGGTCGGACTGATCGAGCTGGAGGACATCACGGCGGTCCGGGAGTGGGCCGTGGACTCGGGCCTCTCCGACCCGGCGAGGCTGGTGCTGGCGGGCGGCTCCTGGGGCGGGTACCTCACCCTTCTCGGTCTCGGGACCCAGCCCGGCACCTGGGCACTGGGGCTGGCCGCGGTGCCGGTCGCGGACTACGTGACCGCCTACCACGACGAGATGGAGGCCCTGAAGGCGATGGACCGCACCCTGATGGGCGGGACGCCGGACGAGGTGCCGGACCGCTTCGAGGCCTCGTCCCCGCTGACGTACGTCGACGCCGTGACGGCACCCGTCTACATCTCGGCCGGGGTGAACGATCCGCGCTGTCCGATCCGCCAGGTCGAGAACTATGTGGACCGGCTGATGGCCCGTGGAGCGGTCCACGAGGTGTACCGGTATGACGCCGGGCACGGCTCGTTGGTGGTGGAGGAGCGGATCAAGCAGGTGCGGCTTGAGCTGGACTTCGCCGCCAGGCATCTGAGCGTCGGGAACTGAACCCGGGCAACCGCACCTTGAGTGCCGAACCTTGAGAACTGCACAGTGAAGCCATGCCGCCGCCCTGCGGGTCTTGGGTGCTGGGTCCTGGTTCTGGGCCCTGTATGCCGGGTACGGGTCCTGCTCTTCGCCGAGACCACCGAGATCGCAGGGCTCGTGCGGGGGGCGGGGGCCGGGGCAAGCCGGGCGTTCCGTACCTTGGAGGGGTGTACCGGTTCCTGCTGACGCCCCGCTGGTGGGGGATCAACCTCTTCGTCGTGCTGAGCATCCCCTTCTGCGTGTTCATGGGGACCTGGCAGCTCGGCCGGTTCGAGGATCGCGTGGCCACCCACGAGGCCGCGGAGCAGCGGCCCGACCCGGGCACGCAGGTGCCTGATGCGCTCGATGAGCTGCTGCCGGTGGACGCGGAGACCTCGGGTCGTCCGGCGCGGGCGACCGGGCGCTACGGCGAGCAGTTCCTCGTCCCGGACCGGGAACTGGACGGGAAGCGGGGCTCGTATGTGCTGACGCTCCTGCGGACCGGCAGCGGCAAGGCGCTGCCGGTCGTGCGTGGATGGCTGCCCGCCGGGGGCGCCGTGCCCGCGGTCCCCGCCGGGGAGGTGACGGTGACCGGTGCACTCCAGGCCTCGGAGACCTCCGGCACCGACGGGGTGCACACCGCGGGCGGACTGCCCAGCGGGCAGGTGGGCATGATCAGTGCGGCATCGCTGGTCAATCTGGTGCCGGACAAGGTGTACGACGCCTGGATCACACTGCCCAGCGCGCCGGACGGGCTCAAGCCGGTGCCCGCGGCGGCGCCGGGGGGCAGCACCCTCGACCTGAAGGCGTTCCAGAATCTCGGCTACACGCTCGAGTGGTTCGCCTTCGCCGGTTTCGTGGTGTTCATGTGGTTCCGCTTCGTACGGCGCGAGGCGGAGGCGGCCAAGGACGCGGCGCTGGGGCTCGATCCCGCCTGAGCCTCGATCGATCCGCCTGAGCTTCAGCTTTTCGGTACGCCCCCGGCACTGAGCCTCAGCCCGTCGGCACGCCCCCGAGCCTCAGCCGCTCAGTACGCCCGTGCGGTAGATGGTGCCCGCGCACGCGCCCGGGATGGTCGCCTCGGCCGTGGGGCCCCCCGCTGCGGGGACGTGGGAGACCGTGATGCTCCCGTCCGCCGTGCCGCCGTCGGCGGCGCCGAGCTGGGGCTCGGCAGCTGCTCCTTCGGAGTCCGTCGCCGCCGCCCCGGAGGAATCGCCGTCGGAGGGCGTGGTCGGGTCGGGTGAAGCACCCGTGGTGGGGCAGGTCTCCGAAGGGACGAAGGCGAACTTCACCTCATAGGACGCAGCCGGTCCCAGCAGCAGCGCGGTGGGCTGGGAGGCCGGATCGGGCAGCCCGGTCGCCGCGTCCCCCGCCGCGTGCTCCACCACGCTGATCTTGGAGGCGTCCGCGGCCCCCGCCGTCTCGAAGGCGACCGTGCCGGCTTCGGTGACCGCACAGCTCGTGCCCGACACATTGGCGATGCGGAACGCGCCGTAGACCTTGCCTTCGGCGTCCGGTGTGCCGACCTCGGTGTGGTCCACGGCGAGCTGGGCCGAGCCGCAGGTGGGTGTGGTGGGCGGGATGCTCTCCTCGGGCACCACCTGGGCAACCGGCGACTCCTGGGCGGACGTGCTCGCGCGCGCGTCCGGCGAGCTGGTCGCGCCGGGCTTGCCGGCCTCGCCGGGCCGCTGTCCCGGCCCTTCGCCGCCCGGGGCGGTGTCACCGGTGTCCGTCCCGGCTTCGGCTCCCGTGCCGCCTTGGGCGTGTTCGCCGTGCCCCGCGTTGACGGGGCTGGCCGGGTCGAGCGCCCCGGACTCGGCGACGTGGACGAAGGCGGGGATGGCAGCACCCAGCAGGACCACGGAGGCGGCCACGCCGAACAGCGCCTGGCGCTTGCGGGCACGCCGTACGGGGACCGCCTGGCGCAGTCGCTCCAGTGTCCCGTCCGATGGCGTGAGGTCCTCCACGGCTTCGTGCAGCATCCGCCGCAGGCCCAGCTCGTCGAGGTCGGGTGCGATGTCGTCATCAGGCCCGTGGTGCCGGTGGTGCAGTGGCCCGTGGTTCACAATTCCGTTCCCAGTCCGGTCGTTCAACGGCCCGTCCGGCCCGTACCGCTCAGTGTGCTGCTCACGGTCGCCACCGGGCTCGTATTCCGGCCCGTTTTCGCGGTTCGGCCCGTGTGCGTGATCGTGCCCGTTCATGCCGGGGCTCCCATGGCGACGCGGAGCGCCGCGATACCGCGCGAGCCGTAGGCCTTCACCGAGCCCAGGGATATCCCCAGGGTCTCGGCGACCTGGGCCTCGGTCATGTCCACGAAATACCGCAGAACGAGCACCTCACGCTGGCGGCGCTGCAGTCCGCGCATCGCCTTGATCAGTGCGTCGCGCTCAAGCTGGTCGTACGCGCCCTCCTCGGCGCTCGCCATGTCGGGCATGGGCTTGGTGAGCAGCTTCAGCCCGAGAATCCGGCGGCGCAGCGCGGAGCGCGAGAGGTTCACCACGGTCTGGCGGAGGTAGGCCAGGGTCTTTTCCTGGTCACGGACGCGGCTGCGCGCCGAGTGAACCCGGATGAAGGCTTCCTGGACCACGTCCTCGCACGAAGCGGTGTCATCGAGGAGCAGTGCCGCGAGGCCTAGTAGCGACCGGTAGTGGGCGCGGTAGGTCTCGGTGAGATGGTCGACGGTCGTGCCCGCGGTCATCGTCTCGTCAGTGCCCTCGCGCGGGGACGACTGGGACGGTATGCGGGTGGGCCGAGGGGCGGGCATCGGGGCGATCACCGGCATGCCGCCGGCGGCACGGGGCCGCCGGAGCGGTCGCAGGGCGCCGGCGCCGTCGGCGGGCGCCGGTGCAAGGCCGATGGCGCGAGCGGACGGGAGCAAGGCCGTGCCGCCGCGGATCGGGACCACCGCTGTGATGTCGAGTACCTCTGCCACGCTTGTTGGACACGCTTCCCCCCGTCAGGGTTGTACGCGCACTTCACCGTTCTTGGCGGCGCCCCGCATACCCCGTACGCCCCGTATGTCCTCATGCGTATTCGTTCTTCCCCAATGCCCCCCCATGTGACGCGGCACAGTAAAGGGGCGACCACAAAGACGCCCACCCACCAACCACTGGTTGCGGAATGGCGGGAAGGCGTCGCCGAACATGCCATCACCCCAGTTCAAGTGGTACATGCAAGCAACGTGGTCGGACGTCGAGCAGCCCAACCTGAACACAAGGTGTTCACAGATCCTACAAAGGTCTGACGGGAAGACTGTCAGGAGTCCCCCGCAACCATGGTCACACTACGTTCCGTGACTATGTGCGGACGATGGCCTCGGCGATCTGGGCCGTATTCAGTGCGGCACCTTTGCGTAGATTGTCCCCACATACGAAGAGTTCGAGTGCCCGGTCGTCGTCCATGGACCGCCGCACCCGGCCCACCCAGGTCGGATCGGTGCCCACCACATCCGCAGGCGTGGGGAATTCGCCCGCCGCGGGATCGTCGAAGAGCACCACTCCTGGGGCGGTGGCGAGGATCTCGTGGGCCCGGCCGACGTGCACCTGGCGCTCGAACCGGGCGTGCAGGGAGATCGAGTGCGAGGTGACCACCGGCACTCGCACGCAGGTGGCGGAGACCCTCAGCTCGGGCAGCCCGAGGATCTTCCGGGTCTCGGCGCGGATCGCCAGCTCCTCGGACGACCAGCCGTCCTCGGCGAGTTCTCCCGCCCAAGGCACCACATTGAGCGCCATCGGGCCGGGGAAGGGTCCGGTGCCGTCGCCGACCGCCCGGCGTACGTCGCCTGGGTGGGTCCCCAGCTCGGTGCCGGCGACCAGGGCGAGCTGGGTGCGCAGTGCGTCGACGCCGTCCAGGCCCGCACCACTGACGGCCTGGAAGGTGGTCACCGCCAGCTCGTCCACGCAGAATTCGGCGTGCAGCGCGCCGACCGCGACGATCATCGCGAGGGTGCCGCAGCCGGGGCTCGCGACGATGCCGCGCGGACGCGTCCGCAGAGCATGTGCGTTGATCTCGGGCACGACGAGCGGCACGTCCGGGTGCAGCCGGAAAGCCGCCGAATTGTCCACGACCACCGCGCCCTTGGCGACGGCGATGGGCGCCCAGTGGGCGGCCACATCGGCCGGCACCAGGAACAGCGCCACGTCGATCCCTGTCAGCGCCTCATCGGAGAGGGCGACGACCTCTGTCTCCTCGCCCCGCACGGCCAGCTTGCGGCCGGCCGAGCGCGGCGATGCGACCAGACGTATCTCGCCCCAGACATCCGCGTGCTGCGACAGGATCTGGAGCATGACCGCGCCGACGGCCCCGGTCGCACCGATGACCGCCAGCGACGGCTTGTGGTTCACGGGCGGTTCACCGACCGGTGCCTCCGTAGACGACGGCCTCGTCGGAGTCGCTGTCGAGACCGAAGGCGGTGTGGACCGCGCGGACGGCCTCGTTCACGTCATCGGCCCGGGTGACGACCGAGATGCGGATCTCGGAGGTCGAGATCAGCTCGATGTTCACCCCGGCGTCCGACAGCGCCTCGAAGAACGACGCGGTGACGCCCGGGTTGGTCTTCATCCCCGCGCCGACCAGGGAGATCTTGGCGATCTGGTCGTCATAGCGCAGCGACTCGAAGCCGATGGCGCCCTTGGTCTTCTCCAGCGCGTCGATCGCCTTGCGGCCCTCGGTCTTGGGGAGGGTGAAGGAGATGTCGGTCAGACCGGTGGACGCGGCAGAGACGTTCTGCACCACCATGTCGATGTTGATCTCGCTGTCCGCGATGGCGCGGAAGATCGCGGCGGCCTCGCCCGGCTTGTCCGGCACACCGACGACGGTGATCTTCGCCTCGGAGGTGTCATGGGCGACACCGGAGATGATGGCCTGCTCCACCTTGCGGGCTCCTTGCTCGGCGTGTGGTTCGTTGCTGACCCAGGTGCCCTGCAGCCCAGAGAAGGACGAGCGGACGTGGATCGGGATGTTGTAGCGGCGCGCGTACTCGACGCAGCGGTGCAGCAGCACCTTGGAGCCGGAGCTGGCGAGCTCCAGCATGTCCTCGAAGGAGATCCAGTCGATCTTGCGGGCCTTCTTCACGACCCGCGGGTCGGCGGTGAAGACGCCGTCGACGTCGGTGTAGATCTCGCACACCTCGGCGTCCAGCGCGGCGGCCAGCGCGACGGCGGTCGTGTCGGACCCGCCGCGGCCCAGGGTGGTGATGTCCTTCTTGTCCTGGGAGACGCCCTGGAAGCCGGCGACGATGGCGATGTTGCCCTCGTCCAGCGCCGTACGGATCCGGCCAGGCGTGACATCGATGATGCGCGCTTTGTTGTGGACCGAGTCGGTGATGACGCCTGCCTGGCTGCCCGTGAACGACTGGGCCTCGTGGCCCAGGTTCTTGATCGCCATGGCCAGCAGCGCCATGGAGATCCGCTCTCCGGCGGTCAGCAGCATGTCGAACTCACGCCCGGCAGGGATCGGGGATACCTGCTCGGCGAGATCGATCAACTCGTCCGTTGTGTCGCCCATCGCGGAAACCACGACGACCACCTGATGGCCGTTCTTCTTGGCATCCACGATCCGCTTGGCGACGCGCTTGATGCCTTCGGCATCGGCAACGGAGGAGCCTCCGTACTTCTGCACGACAAGGCCCACGTGCGCTCCTCGCTCAGTATCAGCCGCAGTCAGCACTGCGGTCGGCTCAGTTTAACGAGCGGGCCGGGAACGCCCCCTGCGTATCGCATCGTGAGATGTCCCGCTCACGTGGCGGCATCCGGGTAATAACCCGGCCATCACCTGCGACAACCCGTGGATGTCCCACGATCCCGCGGGCGGGGCGTTCCTGGCCGCTCAGAGCGTTCCTTCCCGGAGTCAGGCAGAGCACGCCGGAATGTGGCGCCCCTCACGCCGGAAGGCGCCAGGAGCGACCGGAAGTGACGAGCAGTCACCGTGTACCACTCAAGGTGACGGGCGGCGGGAAAGGCCGTCAGGGCGCCGAGCGCAGGCCCAGCGGCCCCGCGATCTCCTGCACCATCACACGCCCCGCCTGCTCCGCGAGATCCTCCTCCGCCAGGTCCTCGTCCGTGTCCAGTCCGTCCAGCTCCTGGAGCGGCTGGTCGAGGCGGACATGCGCGACCAGGGACTGAAGGGCGCGCAGCGTCGCCGAGGCGGTCGGACCCCAGTTGGAGAAGTACGAGAACTGCCACCACCACAGAGCCTCGGTGGTGCGGCCTGCGCGGTAGTGGGCGAGGCCGTGCCCCAGGTCCGTGACGATGTCCGCGAGATTGTCGGAGATTCGGCAGGCCACCGGGGCCTTGCGCGGCTCGTACGGGTCGAAGACCTCAGAGAAGACGTCGACCGGGTCCAGCAGCACCACGAACCGCTCGCGCAGCTCGTCGACCTCCAGGTCCGGGCCCGTGTCCGCCTCGTAGCGCTCCTCCGGGACGATGTCCTCGTGCGCACCGAGCCTGCCCCCGGTGAGGAGCAGTTGGGAGACCTCCAGCAGCAGGAAGGGCACCGCGCTGTCGGGCTCGTCGCCCTTCGCCACTTCCGTGACGGCCACGATGAAGCTTTCGATCGAGTCGGCGATCTGGACCGCGAAGTCGGCCGGGTCCTGCGTGGTGGAGTGGAGTGTTGCGTCAGACATCGAGAAGTCGTCTCCCCTCGAAGGCACGCCCGAGCGTGACCTCATCGGCGTATTCGAGATCGCCGCCAACGGGAAGTCCGCTGGCGAGACGCGTCACCTTCAGCCCCATGGGCTTGATCATGCGCGCCAGGTAGGTGGCGGTGGCCTCGCCCTCGAGATTGGGGTCGGTCGCCAGGATCAGCTCGGTCACCGCGCCGTCCGCGAGCCGCGCCAGCAGCTCGCGGATCCGCAGATCGTCCGGGCCGACGCCTTCGATCGGGCTGATCGCACCGCCCAGGACGTGGTAACGGCCGCGGAACTCACGCGTCCGCTCGATCGCCACGACGTCCTTGGGCTCCTCGACCACACAGATGACGGCCAGGTCGCGGCGGGCGTCCCGGCAGATGTTGCACTGCTCCTGCTGCGCGACATTGCCGCACACGGCACAGAACCGGACCTTGTCCTTGACCTCGAGAAGGGCCTGGGCGAGGCGGCGCACATCGGTCGGCTCCGCCTGGAGGATGTGGAAGGCGATCCGCTGCGCGCTCTTGGGACCGACGCCGGGCAGCCTGCCCAGTTCGTCGATGAGGTCCTGAACCACGCCTTCGTACAACGGAACGCCTCTCCTGGCCGGATTGTTTGGATGGTTACGGTAGTTGGTCCATGTGCGGGTTAGAAGTCCCGCGAGGACCTAGAACGGCAGACCTGGGATCCCGCCGCCACCGCCGAGCCCCTGGGCGAGCGGGCCGAGCTTCTGCTGCTGCAGCAACTGCGCGTTCTCGTTCGCCGCCTGGACGGCCGCCACGACGAGATCGGCGAGGGTCTCGGTGTCCTCCGGGTCGACCGCCTTGGGGTCGATGACAAGGCCGCGCAGCTCTCCCGAGCCGGTGACGGTGGCCCTGACCAGCCCGCCACCCGCCTGCCCCTCGACCTCGGTCGCCGCCAGCTCCTCCTGGGCCTGTGCCAGGTCCTGCTGCATCTTCTGGGCCTGCTGGAGCAGCTGCTGCATATTGGGCTGACCACCACCGGGAATCACGGGTCACTCCTGGCTTCTCGACGACGACTGTTTCGGTAAACCGAGCCTACGTGGTCATGGGGCGGCTCGCCCCACCCAGTCGGCTCCCCGTCCGCACCAACTCTTTCGAGTGAGTTCGTGCCGGAACGAGCATCCCTGCTCTACCGGAGCGCACCCCCCGTGCGGGCGCAATTACCGGGATCCAGCCCCCACGGCCCACCATTCGGCGGTAGGAAGGCCCTGCGCACTACACCCCACGCCGACCTCGTACGACTTGCGTCACGCAGGGTTAGCTGGGCCATGTCCATCGTCACATGTCGTCATGTGTAGTCACGCAGAGCGCAGAGGAGTGCCCCGGTGAGCCAGCCGGAGATGCAGCCCGACCTGACGGCCCGCCCCTTCCCGCTCGGGGACTGGGGAGAGCCCGCGGAGCGTCTCGACGAGCTGTACCGCTGGGTCGAGAGCAACGCCCTGCACACGGCCGACTGGTATCTCCGCGACCGTACGCGCAAGCGCCGCTGGGCCCGTGTGCTGCGCATCGGTACGGCACTCGGGGTGTTCGCGGGCGCCGCCCTGCCCCTCCTCCACCTGACCGACATGCTCACGGGGGCCGCGACCTGGGGTTATCTGTCGCTGCTGCTGTCCGCCGCCTGTCTGGCCTGCGACCGCTACTTCGGGCTGACCTCCGGCTGGATGCGTTCGATGGCCACCGCCCATGCCGTGCACCGACGGCTCCAGGCTCTCCAGTTCGACTGGGCCTCGGAGAGCGTCCGCGAGGTGCTGGGCCCCACCGACGGCACCGCGAGCGAGGCGGCCGACAGGTGTCTCGGTGTGCTGCGGCGCTTCTCGGAGGACGTCACCGAGCTGGTGCGGGCCGAGACGGCGGACTGGATGATCGAATTCCGCTCGGGCCCGGCCCCGCTGGCGATGCAGGCCCTCGCCGCGCCCTCTTCGTCCCGCCAGGACACCGCCGCGGGTGCCGGTCACGCCTCGGGCCGCTTCCCACTCTCCCCGCCGTCCCGCCCGAACATGCCGCGCCAGCGACCTCCCGAGCCACGCTGAACACCGCGCGCAGCCGGCGGATCCGCCTAGGTGGGCGTGGAGTTGCGCCCGCGTCGGTGATCGCGTATCTGGGGGGTCAGCTGAAGATGACCATGGAACCCTGACCGAGGCTGCGGGTCGCCGCCGCGTGCAGTCCGAGCCAGACGTGGCGCTCGCGGGCGAAGGGGCTCTCGTCATAAGGGATCGGGCCCGCGGGCTCCTCCAGCGAGGTGGGGCGGGTCGGCGGGGCCGGAGCGGCCGGGGGGTTCCCGGGGTCGATCCCGATGGCGGGGGCCACCAGCTCCAGCTCCCGCAGCAGGCCCTGCGACGAGCCCAGGGGGCCGCCGGCGGCGAGGAGTTCCTCGTTGGAAAGAGGGGCGTCGAAGTCCACGGGGACGTACGCGCCCGCGTGGTCGTAGTGCCAGACCAGGTGGGACTGCTGCGCCGTCGACTCGAACATCTCCAGGAGCTGTTCGTAGTCACCGCCCAACTCGTCCACCGGCGTCACCGCGAGGCCGCAGAGCTGGAGCAGATAGGCCCGGCGCAGGAAGTGCAGGGCGTCGTAGTCGAAGCCGGCGACGGGCGCGACATCACCGGACAGTCCCGGCATGTAGGCGAAGACGGGAATCGTGGGCAGACCCGCAGCGGTGAGGGCCTTGTCGTATGACGCGATCTCTTCGGCAAAGGGGTTGTCCGGGCTGTGGCACAGCACATCGACAAGGGGGACCAGCCAGAGGTCACAGGCCAAGACAAGCTCGCTCTCCATCGGATCGATCGGCGTGCGGTTTGTGCGATGGTCGGGACAGCGTAGTGCCACGACGCCGACCCGGACAGTCAGCGCGCACCACTGGCCAGCGCCGTTGGCCGAAGGCGCGCGGTCACTGGGGTCCCTGCTCGCGAGGTTCCCGGGGGTGCGGTGCCCGCAACTCCAGGCCGTCCGGCGGGCGATGCTGGAGGCTGTGCCCCGCGCGGCGCTCCAGGCGGTCCGCCCATGCCAGGGCGTGCCTGTTGTGCGCCATGATCAGTTCGCGGGCCGCACCCGCGTCACCGCCGCCTATGGCCTCCGCGAGCTCGTCGTGGCCGCTCCACAGCCAGGTCCTCAGATCGCTCTCGGCCCGGAGGTGCGGGACGGCGAACACCCAGGCCTGTACGCGCAGGCGGTGCAGGAAGTCGGCGATGTAGGCGTTGCTCACGAGGGCGCCGAGCTCGCGCCAGAAGCGCACGTCGTAGCCGATGAGGATGTCCACGTCGGCCGCGCGGGCCGCCCGCGCGGCCTCTTCGGCCCGGCGCTGTACGGAGCCCAGGGCCCGCCCCAGTCCGACCCGGGGGGCGCCGTCCTGGCGGAAGATGCCGTCCACTATCAGCGAGCGCGCCTCGACCATGCCCCGGAAGTCCGCGACCGAGAAGCGGTGCACCTGGAAGCCGCGGTGCTGTATCGAGTCGAGCAGCCCCTGCGCGGTCAGGTCGACCAGCGCCTCCCTGACGGGTGTCGCGGACACCTCGTAGGTGGCGGCGATCTCCTTGACCGTGAACTCCTGCCCGGGCTGAAGGCGCCCTGCGAGCACCTCGTCACGGAGCGCTTCCGCGATCTGCTGGCGCAGAGTACTGCGCGTCACAGCGGCGCTCGCAGGCATGTTCTGGGTCCCCTCCGGGTTGGTTCACGACACCTTAAGCCAGCGGGAGGGGACCCATCTGGTGTGCTTCACCACGGTGGCGCTACGCCGACGCCGCGGTGGAGGCTCCGGACGTGCCCGGCAGGGCGGCCACGGGGTGGGCCGCACCGTCGGGGGGGGGGGCCCGCCGGGGGGGGGCGCCCCCGAGAAAAAAAACGGGCCCGGGGGCGGGGGGCGGGGGGGGGGGGGGGCCCCCCCCTGGCGCCGCCCCCCCGGGGGCTCTCCGCCCACGACGCGTGGGAGGCGACGGAGGGCCCCGGCCGGGCGCCCAGGGGGGGGCCCCCACCGTCGGGGTGCGGCCGCGACGGTGCGGCCGCACCCCGTAGAACTACACGGCCACGGGGTGCGGCCGCTTTCGCGGTATGCCGCACCCCGTGGCGGCGGCGGCCGGAGTATCCGTCCGGAGACGCCGGAAGAGGCTGGGCGGTCGGGCCGGGAAGCCCTAGGCGACGTGCTCGTCGGCGACGGCGAGGGCCGCGTCGAGGGCGGCCAGGCCCTCCTTGGCCTCGGCGTCGCCGATGTTGCAGGCGGGGACGGCGTGGGTGCGGTTCATGTTGATGAAGGGCCACAGGCCGTTCTTCTTGCAGGCCGCGCCGAAGGCCGCCATCGGCGCGTTCGCCTCGCCCGCCGCGTTGTACGGGACCAGCGGCTCGTGCGTCTCCCGGTCGCGTACGAGGTCCAGGGCCCAGAAGGCGCCCACACCGCGCACCTCGCCCACCGACGGGTGGCGGGCGGCCAGCTCGCGCAGGCCGGGCCCGAGTACGGTCTCGCCCAGTTCGGCTGCGCGCTGCACGACCCGCTCGTCCTCCATCACCTGGATGGTGGCGACGGCGGCCGCGCAGGCCAGCGGGTGGCCCGAGTAGGTGAGGCCGCCCGGGTAGGGGCGCTTGTCGAAGGTGGCGGCGATCTCGGCGGAGATCGCGACACCGCCCAGCGGCACGTAACCCGAGTTCACGCCCTTCGCGAAGGTCATCAGGTCGGGTATGACGTCGAAGTGCTCGGCGGCGAACCACTTGCCGGTGCGCCCGAAGCCGGCCATCACCTCGTCGAGGATGAAGACGATGCCGTGGCGGTCGCAGATCTCCCGTACGCCCTTGAGGTAGCCGGGCGGCGGGCTCATGATCCCGGCGGTGCCGGGGATGGTCTCCAGGATGATCGCGGCGATGGTCCCGGGACCCTCGAACGCGATGGTGTCCTCCAGGTGCTGGAGGGCCCGCGCGCTCTCCTCCGCCTCCGTGGTGGCGTAGAAGGGCGAGCGGTAGAGGAAGGGCGCCCAGAAGTGGACGACACCCGAGGACGCGGTGTCGGAGGCCCAGCGGCGCGGGTCGCCGGTCAGGTTGATCGCGGTGGATGTGGCGCCGTGGTACGAGCGGTAGGCGGAGAGCACCTTGGCGCGGCCGGTGTGCAGCCGGGCCATGCGGACGGCGTTCTCGACCGCCTCGGCACCACCGTTGGTGAAGAAGATCTTGTCCAGGTCACCGGGAGTGCGTTCGGCGATCAGGCGCGCCGCCTCGGAGCGCACGTCGACGGCGAAGGCGGGCGCGAAGGTGGCCAGCTTGCCGGCCTGCTCCTGGATCGCGGCGACCACCTTCGGGTGCTGGTACCCGATGTTGGTGTAGACGAGGCCGCTGGTGAAGTCGAGGTAGCGGTTCCCGTCGTAGTCCCAGAAGTACGAGCCCTCGGCGCCGGCGACGGCGAGCGGGTCGATCAGGCCCTGTGCGGACCAGGAGTGGAACACGTGGGCACGGTCGGCGGCCTTCACGGCCGCGCCTGCCTGCGGATCGGCATGAGGGGTCATAGCGGACAGCGTATGGACCGGCTGCGGGCGCCGGACATGGCCACCTTGTATGGCCTCGGCCACTTTCATCGGCATGGTGTCGCGGTCCAGGGACCAAGCATTGACAGCATGCTGTCGTAATGACAGTCTACTGTCATGGAGACCAAGACCGTTCACCTCGCCGTGTACGACACGTTCGCCGACTGGGAGACAGGCCACTCCACCGCCTGGCTGGCCCGCACGGGTTTCACCGTCCGCACCGTGGGACTGACGGCCGGCCGGCCCGTGACCAGCATCGGAGGGCTGCGCGCCCTGCCCGACCTGACACTCGAAGACCTGCGACCCGAGGAAAGTGCGCTCCTGATCCTCCCCGGGGCCGACCTTTGGGACGCGGGTGACGAGCTCGCACCGTTCGCCCGCAAGGCGAGGGAGTTCCTGGGCGCCGGGACGCCCGTCGCCGCGATCTGCGGGGCGACGGCCGGGCTCGCCCGCGAAGGAGTGCTCGATGACCGCAGGCACACCAGCGCCGTGTCGTTCTATCTCGCGGCCACGGGATACGCAGGCATCTCGCTGTACACCGAGGCCGACGCCGTGACCGACGGCGACCTGATCACCGCAGGCCCCACCGAGCCGGTCGCCTTCGCCCGCGAGATCCTCGGCAGACTGGGCGCTTTCGACGCGGCCAAGCTGGACGCCTGGTTCCGGCTGTTCCACGACTCCGACCCGGCCGCGTTCGAGGAGCTCAACGCATGAGCGGCGACAGCAGCCACCAGGACATGCTCAGCGCCACCGCACTGAGCGTCTTCCGGCTGAACGGGCAGTTCCTCGCCGCCGCCGACGAGCTGGCCCGCCCGGCCGGACTGACCGCAGCCTGGTGGCAGGTGCTCGGCGCCGTGCTGAACGAGCCTCTGCCCGTGTCCGGTGTCGCCCGCGCCATGGGCATCACCCGCCAGAGTGTGCAGCGAATCGCGGACCTGATGGTCACCAAGGGGCTCGCCGAGTACACCCCCAACCCCGCCCATCGCCGCGCCAAGCTGCTGCGCGCGACCGCCGGGGGCCGGGCCGCCATCGAGCGGATCAACCCCGGACACGCGGACCTCGCAGCCCACCTCGCCGCCGAACTCGGCGATGCGGCTTTCGCGGAAACGGTGCGAGTGCTGGAGCGACTGAGCGGGGCCATGGACGCGCTGACACTCCGCCCCACTGACCCATCGGAGGGAATCTGACACTCGACATCCCGACACGCTCGTATTGTCCTATTTATGGCTTTTCCTGTGATTCGATGTGTCGCACTTCCGCCCCTTCCGGACATGGGGCGTGACGGCCCGTCACACAAGAAGGAGAGCTACGTCGGATGTCTGAATCACAGGGCACGGGTGCGGGTGCCGGTAAGAGCACCCCGCACCGTCCGAAGACGGCGGCGCTGAGCCGTCACTGGAAGGTTGCCGTTCTCGCCGCGGCCGGGTTCGCCACCATGGCGGCCACCACCACCATCGTCGGAATCCAGGACGCCGGAGCAGCCATGCAGGCCGCGCCCGTCAAGGCCAAGGCGGCACCCGTCGCCGCCCCGGCCGACGGCATGCCGAACGACGGCGAGCACGGTGACTACTGGGCCAACGCCGGCAACCCCGACTACTCGGGCAAGGACGAGGGAGACAAGGGAGACGACTACTCCCACTCCTGGGGCAAGGACGACTCGGGCGACAAGGGCGGCCACGACAAGGGCGACTACGGCAACAAGGACAGCGCCTCCAAGGGCAACGAAGGCAAGGGCAACGAAGGCAAGGACGACTACGCCGACAAGGACAGCGCCTCCAAGGACAGCGCCTCCAAGGGCAACGAAGGCAAGGACGACTACGCCGACAAGGACTCTGACAAGGGCGACTACGGCAACAAGGGAGACAAGGGAGACAAGGGAGACAAGGACTACGGAAGCGACGACCACGACAAGGGCGGCGACTGGGGCAACAAGTCCGACAAGGACGAGGACTACGGCGACAAGGGGGACAAGGGAGACAAGGGAGACAAGGACAGCGCTTCCAAGGGCGACGAAGGCAAGGACAAGGGAGGCAAGGACGACGACTACGGCAGCAAGGCCGACTACGGCGACAAGGGAGACAAGGGCGGCCACGAAAAGGGCGACAAGGCCGGTAAGGGAGACAAGGCCGGCAAGGGCGACAAGGCCGGTGGCGGCAAGAAGCAGGACAAGAAGCACGGCTGGTACGAGCGTGACGTGGACTGCGACCCGAACGACCTGATCGCGGCACTCGTCGACCTGAACGAGAACAGCGGTGGTTCGCTGCGTCTCGCGCCGAACTGCACCTACACCCTGACCGCCAACACGGACGGCAGCGGTCTGCCGGAGATCATCCAGCCGATCAGCATCCACGGCAACGGCTCCACCATCCAGCGGGCGGCCAACGCCGACCAGTTCCGCCTCTTCACGGTCGCGGCCGGTGGCGAGCTCAAGCTCAGCCACGTCATCCTCACCCGCGGCAAGGCTCCCGTGGACGAGGGCGGCGGCGCCATCTGGGTCCAGGACGCGGGGCTCCTCGAAACGGAGATGGTCGCCTTCGTCAACAACACCGTCGACGACATCACCGAGGACCTGGGCGGCGCCATCCTCAACGAAGGCATCACCAGGACCAAGAAGACCACCTTCGAGGGCAACTCCGCCGGCGACGGCGCCGCCATCTTCACCGATGACGGCGAGCTCGTGATGGACGACGCGAAGGTCTACCGGAACATCGGTACCGACGGCGCCGTCGAGACCGAGGGCGGGTCCGCGACGATCGGGAAGTCCGACATCCGCTACAACATCGGCGGCGGCGTCGAGTCCGACGGCGGCCTGACGGAGATCAACGACTCCGAGATCGCCTACAACACCGAGGACGACGGCAACGGCGGCGGTATCGACCACGAGAGCGGCGGACTCCACGTTCGCGGGACCAAGATCTACAGCAACACCGCGAGCCTGGAAGGTGGCGGCGCCCAGCTCTCGGACGAGGCGGTCTTCGAGGACAGCAAGATCGTCGACAACGTCGCCCTCGGGACCGGCGAAGGCGCGTTCGGCGGTGGCGGTCTCGTCCTCGAGGACGAGGGCACGGAGGTCGCCCTGCGGCGCGTGAAGGTCGACGGCAACCAGGCGCCGGGCGTCGACTCCAACGGCGGCGGCATCCTCGTGCACACGGGCAGCATCCTCGACCTCACCGACGTCAAGGTGACGCGGAACATCTCCGACGAGGAGGCGGGCGGTATCCACAACGACGGCGAGGTCACGACCCAGGGCAAGATCCGGATCATCGACAACGTCCCGACCAACTGCGAGGGCAGCACCAACCCCGTCCCCAACTGCTTCGGCTGAACCGACGACAACCACAAGCACTCACCGGGTGGCGCCTCAGCGGCCACCCCCTGACCCCTCAGCCCGCCCCCGGCACTTCGCCGGGGGCGGGCCCGTATCCGGATACGCCACCACTTCCCCGCACCGACACACCCATTGACACTAATTATCCTATTTGCCGCTTTTCCTATGTTTCGATACAGGGAGCCGCGATCCCCTCCGGCCAACGCACGTGACGGCCTGCCACACAGAAAGCGAGCCACATCAGATGCCTGACTCCCAGGGCGCCCCATCCCGGCCCAAGACGGCGACGCTGAGCCGTCACTGGAACTTGGCCGTTCTTGCCGCTGCCGGATTCGCCACCGCCATCGGCACCACCGCGACCAGTGAGGCCGTCGCGCACCCCAAGGCCGAAGCCGCCCCCGCCATCCCGGTCGGCAGCGGAGCGCCCGGTGGCGCATCGCCCAAGGGCGACGAGGACACGGGGGAAGCCGAGGGCCACGACGACCGAGGCAACCACGACAAGGAGAGCAAGGGCAACCACGGCAAGGGCGGCCACGGCGACAGGAGCGACCACGACGAGTTCAGCGGTCACCACTACGGCGAAGCCACGAGGTACGTGGAGTGCGACCCGAACGACCTGGTAGCGGTGCTGGCCGACCTGAACTCGGAGAGGGGCGGGGAAGTGGTCCTCGCCAAGGACTGTACCTACACGCTGACGTCCAACCTGGACGGCAACGGCCTGCCGGAAATCACCCAGCCCATCAGCATCCGCGGAAACGGCGCCACCATCCAGCGTGCCGCCAACGCCGACCAGTTCCGCCTCTTCGAAGTCGGAACGGGCGGCGACCTGAAGCTCCGCCACCTCACCCTCACCCGCGGCACCACCGCCCCGGGCGAGGACGGCGCCGCGGTCAACGTCCACGCTTCGGGTCGCCTCGATCTGGACCATGTCACCATCACCCGCAACTCGGTCGACAACCCCGAGAACAACGAGGACGCGGGCGGCATCTACAACGAGGGCGTCACCACCATCCGCAACAGCACCCTCAGCAAGAACACCGGCCAGGACGCTCCCGCCCTCCTCAGCTTCGGAGGCAAGGTGGAGATCACCGGATCCAAGATCACCGGCAACGTCTCCGACCCCACCGGCTACGCCGCCCTCTACAACGAGCTCGGGACGCTCACCATCAAGAAGAGCCTGGTCTCCTACAACTACGCCTACACCGGCGGCGGCCTCTACAACTACTCCGGTACGAGCCGGGTCGAGCAGAGCGTCTTCGAGTACAACCACGGCGACTACGGCGCCGGCATCGGTCACGGCGAGGGCACGCTCACCGTCCGCGACAGCACCGTGGCCTACAACACCGCGATCTCCGGCGGCGGTGGCGGCCTCCACCTCGGCGATTCCGCGGCGCTCGAGAACACCAAGATCTACGGCAACGTCGCGACCGACAGCGACGGCGGCGGCGCCTACGTATCCACCGGCGACGACGCGCCCGTCGTGTTCCGCGACAGCAAGATTCACGACAACCAGGCGCCCGGCAACGGATTCAGCGGTGGCGGCATTTACGTCGACAGCGGCACGGTGAATCTGACGGACACGAAGGTGACCGGCAACATCTCCGACGAGCCCGCCGGCGGTGTGCACAACCTGGGCACCGTCACCACCAACGGCAAGGTCAGGATCGTCGACAACGTGCCGACCAACTGCCAGGCCACCGGGACCAACACCGTCCCCAACTGCTTCGGCTGATCCCCCAGTCCGCACATCACCCGCCCTCGCAGCTCATCACCGGGGGCGGGCGCATGCCCGGGTGTGCGTCGGCATTGACGGCGACACACACCACTTGGGCTAATTGTCTTATTTTTGGCTTTTAATGTGATTCGATGTAGGTGGCTTCGCTCCTTCCCGACAAGGGGCGTGACGGCCTGTCACAGAGAAAGCGAGCACGTCAGATGTCTGAATCCCCGGGCACCCCGCCCCACATCAAGACGGCGTTGCTGAGCCGTCACTGGAGACTGGCCGTCCTGGCCGCGGCCGGACTCGCCACCATCATCGGAACGACCACGACCGCCGGAGCCATCGAGATCGAGCACCGCAAGTTCGAGGGCGCGCCCGGCACTCCCGCCGCCCCGGCGGACCACACCGACAAGGGCGGCAAGGCCGACCACGGGAAGAGCGACAAGGGAGACAGCGACAGGCACCGCGGCGGCAAGAACGACGACGAGCACGGCGACAAGCACGGTCACCACGGCGACGCCGACGCGATCAAGGTGGAGTGCGACCCGAACGAGCTGATCGCGGCGCTGGTCGATCTGAACGCGGACACCGGTGGCACGCTCGTCCTGGCGAAGGACTGCACGTACACGCTGACCGCCAACGAGGACGAGAACGGCCTTCCGGAGATCAC
>NZ_JBEYBS010000042.1:0-23538 GCF_040632375.1 Streptomyces sp. NPDC019396
GGGCCCCTTTTCCCCCCCACCGGGGCGGGGTCTGTTTGTTTGTCGGGGTTGTTTGGGGCCCGGGGGGGGGCCCCCGGGGGGGGGGGGGGCCCCCCCCCGGGGGGGGGGGGCCCCCCCCGGGGGGGGGCCCCCCCCCCCCCCACGTTCCCGTGGCCGTCCTCCGCGCGCTCCCGGAGGCGTTCACGGTGCACGGGGGGCGGCGTCCTGCGGCCGCATACGGCGGTGGCCCCGGCTTTCACAGCCGGGGCCACCACCACTACTGGTCTGATCGGTCGGTTCAGACCACCGCGCCCGCCGGGAGCTCGACCTTCGCTCCCAGCTCCACGAGCTTCTCCATGAAGTTCTCGTAGCCGCGGTTGATCAGGCCGATCCCGTGCACCCGTGAGGTGCCCTGCGCCGCCAGCGCCGCGATCAGATACGAGAACCCGCCCCGCAGGTCCGGGATGACCAGATCCGCGCCCTGGAGCTTCGTGGGGCCGGACACCACCGCCGAGTGCAGGAAGTTGCGCTGCCCGAAGCGGCAGTCGGAGCCGCCCAGGCACTCCCGGTACAGCTGGATGTGCGCGCCCATCTGGTTCAGCGCCGAGGTGAAGCCCAGCCGCGACTCGTACACCGTCTCGTGCACGATGGACAGGCCCGCCGCCTGCGTCAGCGCCACGACCAGCGGCTGCTGCCAGTCCGTCTGGAAACCGGGGTGCACGTCGGTCTCCAGGGCGATCGCGTTGAGCGAGCCCCCGGGGTGCCAGAAGCGGATGCCCTCGTCGTCGATCTCGAAGGCGCCACCCACCCTCCGGTAGGTGTTCAGGAAGGTCATCATCGAGCGCTGCTGCGCTCCGCGCACATAGATGTTGCCCTCGGTCGCCAGGGCCGCCGAGGCCCAGGACGCGGCCTCCAGGCGGTCCGGGAGCGCCCGGTGGGTGTAGCCGCCGAGCCGCTCGACGCCGGTGATCCGGATCGTACGGTCGGTGTCCACCGAGATGATCGCCCCCATCTTCTGCAGTACGCAGATGAGGTCCTCGATCTCCGGCTCCACGGCCGCGTTGGACAGCTCGGTGACGCCCTCGGCGAGCACGGCGGTCAGCAGCACCTGCTCGGTCGAGCCGACCGAGGGGTACGGCAGCCGGATCTTGCAGCCGCGCAGCCGCTGCGGAGCCTCCAGATACTGCCCGTCCGCACGCTTCTCGATCTTCGCGCCGAACTGGCGCAGCACGTCGAAGTGGAAGTCGATCGGCCGGCCGCCGATGTCGCAGCCGCCGAGACCGGGGATGAAGGCATGGCCCAGGCGGTGCAGCAGCGGTCCGCAGAAGAGGATCGGGATCCGGGAGGAGCCCGCGTGGGCGTCGATGTCGGCGACGTTCGCGCTCTCCACGTACGTCGGGTCGAGCACCAGCTCACCGGGCTCGTCACCCGGGCGCACCGTCACACCATGCAGCTGGAGCAGTCCGCGCACGACCCGCACATCACGGATGTCGGGCACATTGCGCAGCCGGCTCGGCTCGCTGCCGAGCAGCGCGGCGACCATGGCCTTCGGCACCAGGTTCTTGGCGCCGCGGACGCGGATCTCGCCCACCAGCGGGGTTCCGCCGTGGACAAGCAGTACATCGTCTGTGCCGGTCATGAAACTCGCGTTCCGGAGGGTCCCCCTCCATGGTGCGAGGGGGAGGTCGGGCAGGGGCCAGGGAAAAGGTTAAGGCCCTCCTACCCGTGTTCTGTAAGGCCAAGGGCACTACGTATGCGTAATGAATTCGGCACAATACGCTCTGTTCGGGCGCGCCTGCGGAGGGTTACCGTCCGTTTCGCCGTGGCCCGGGGGGTGCGCGCGCCCGGGCAGCGTTTCGGCGGCGCCGCCGGCAGTGCGCCCTGAGCTGCGCCGGTTCACCCTCGGTGCACGCTCCGCCGCACCGGTTAGCACTCCGACGCCCGCTCCCCACGGAGGGCGAAGATGCGGGATCATGTCTCGCATGACCGAGGTGTCCTCCCTCACAGGGCGGCTGCTCGTCGCCACACCGGCCCTCGCGGATCCGAACTTCGACCGCGCGGTGGTCCTCCTGCTGGACCACGACGACGAGGGTTCGCTCGGCGTGGTGCTGAACCGGCCCACCCCCGTCGTCGTCGGCGACATCCTGGAGCCGTGGGCGACGCTGGCCGGCGATCCCGGAGTGGTCTTCCAGGGCGGCCCCGTCTCGCTGGACTCGGCCCTCGGTGTCGCCGTCATCCCGGGCGACGAGGGCCCGCTGGGCTGGCGCCGCGTGCACGGGGCGATCGGCCTGGTCGACCTGGAGGCCCCGCCCGAGCTGCTCGCGTCGGCTCTCGGCTCACTGCGGATCTTCGCGGGCTACGCGGGCTGGGGACCGGGCCAGCTGGAGGACGAGCTCACCGAGGGCGCCTGGTACGTCGTCGAGTCGGAGCCGGGCGATGTGTCGTCGCCGCGCCCGGAGAGCCTGTGGCGGGCGGTCCTGCGCCGCCAGCGCAACGAGCTGGCGATGGTCGCCACGTATCCGGACGACCCCTCACTCAACTGATGTCGCCGACGGGCTCGCCGCCCGCGCGCCGTGAAGCCGCCGTCCTTCAGTACCCTTGGCACCTATGAGCACTCTCGAGCCCGAGCGCGGGGCAGGTACGGGCACCCTCGTAGAGCCGGCGCCGCAGGTGTCGCACGGCGACGGCGACCACGAGCGCTTCGCCCACTACGTCCAGAAGGACAAGATCATGGCGAGCGCCCTCGACGGCACTCCCGTGGTGGCACTGTGCGGGAAGGTCTGGGTGCCGGGGCGTGACCCCAAGAAGTACCCGGTCTGCCCGATGTGCAAGGAGATCTACGAGTCCATGGGCCCGGGTGGCGACAAGGGCAAGGACGGCGGCAAGGACAAGTAGGCGGTCCTTCCGTACCGGACGGCCTCCAGGGGTGCGCTGCGGGCGCTCCCCCGGAGGCCGTCCTGCGTCGGCTCACGGTGGCCTGGTGGCGGGTTTCCCGGGCTCGCCCGGCGCCAGAGGGTGCTCGGACGCGCGATCGAGGGGGCGCCCCCAAACGTGTGAGCCCGGCAACAAGGGGGGTGCTCAACCGGCCGGTTCCTGAGACCGTGGGCGGCCACGGGAAAAAGTCGTACAAGGGACGCGGAAGAGAGAGAACCCGCACGTGGCACCACCGTCACGGCAAACCGGGCAACCACCCGTCCTTGGGGTGTCCGGTGCGGAGGCGCCGCTCGTCCGAGTCGCTGACCCTCGCGCCGGACTGCTCGGAAGATGTGCCAGAGTTGCCACCTCCGGGCGGTGAGCACGTACGGTACGGCAACACAGTCGGACAGCTCGGACAGCCGGGGACACCGGGAAGGGGCAGCTGGGTTGACCACGCACGCATCGCAGGCGACGCAGCCCGTGACGCTGCCGGCTTCGCTCGACGAGGCCGTGGCGGCGCTCAGCGCCATGCCCGCTGCCGTGCCGGTCGCGGGCGGCACGGATTTGATGGCCGCCGTCAACAAGGGCCGGCTGCGGCCCGCGGGTCTGGTCGGTCTCGGCCGTATCAACGAGATCCGCGGCTGGCAGTACCAGGACGGACACGCCCTGCTCGGCGCGGGACTCACCCACGCCCGGATGGGCAGGCCCGACTTCGCCGCGCTGATCCCGGCACTGGCCGCCTCGGCGCGCGCCGCGGGACCGCCGCAGATCCGCAACGCGGGCACCCTCGGCGGCAACATCGCCAGTGCGGCCCCCACCGGCGACACCCTGCCCGTGCTGGCGGCTCTGGAGGCTGAGCTGATCGTCGCGGGCCCCGGTGGTACCCGCCGTGAGCTCCCGGTCTCCCATCTGCTGGCCGGCCGGGACATGCTGGGCCCGGCCGAGCTGATCGGCTTCGTACGCGTGCCGCTGCTGCACGCCCCCCAGGTGTTCTTCAAGGTCACCGGGCGCACCGGCCCGGGCCGGGCGTCGGCGTCCGTCGCCGTCGTGCTCGACCCGGCCAGGCGCGGGGTGCGGTGCGCGGTCGGCGCGATCGCCCCCATGCCGCTGCGCCCGCTGGAAGCGGAGCAGTGGATCGCGTCACTGATCGACTGGGACGGTGAGCGCGGGCTGGCCCCCGAGGCGCTGACCGCCTTCGGGGAGTACGTGGCGGCGGCCTGCATCCCGGACCCTGAGGGGAGCGAGCAGCTGCCGCCCGCGATCCTGCACCTGCGGCGCACGGTCGCCGCGCTGGCCCGACGAGCACTGGGGAGGGCACTGTCGTGAGTACGGAAGAGAACGGCCCGCAGCGGCCGGAACAGCAGCGCCCCGCGCGCGAGGCGCATGAGCGGCAGCAAGGGGGCGGCTGGCAGCCCATCCCGCAGGGTGAGTACGACTCCGACATGACCGCCTTCGTCCAGCTGCCTCAGGACGGCAGCCTGGACGCCCCGCTCGCGGCGCCCGGCCACGGTTTCGTTCCGCCGCCCATGATCATGCCGCTGACGTCCACGGCGGACACTGCCCCGACCTGGCCCGAGCCGGAGCCACGCGACCCGCACGACCCGCATGCGACCGCGCAGTGGACCTTCCCCGACGTGGAGCACCCGACGCACGGCGGAGCGCCTGACGGTCCGGTGACGCACGGCGAGACGGCGCACGGCGAGACGCACGCCGAGACGAGCGAGCTGACCGGCCAGTGGACCATCCCGCTGGCCCAGGGGGACCTTCCGGAGGAGTCCGGCGAGTTCTCGCCGGCGGCGCTGGAGTCCCAGTGGGGTGGCCACACCCCGCCCGCCACCCTGCCGGGCGGCGCGCCCGCGCCGTGGGCGGAGCCCGCCGGAGCCACGGAAGCGCCTGCCCACGAGTCCGCGCCGGAGCCCGGTGGACCGGGGTCGTATCCGTCGACCCTGCCCGGTGGCGCGCCCGCCCCCTGGGCGGCGGCGGTGGAGGCGGCGGAGCAGGAAAGCACGGAGACGAAGACGGGGGCGGCCGAGCCGGAAGGCACCGGCGAACCTGCCGACCAGCCTGAAGCGGAGGTCGCAGAGGTCGCGGATGCCGACGCCCCGGCCTTCGACGACCATGACGCGGCAGCCGCGGCGCCCGCTTTGTCCACCCTGTCCAGCGACGAGCACCCGCACACCTCGTATGTCCTGCGCGTCAACGGCGCCGACCGCCCCGTCACGGACGCCTGGGTGGGCGAGTCCCTGCTCTACGTCCTGCGGGAGCGGCTCGGCCTCGCCGGTGCGAAGGACGGCTGCTCGCAGGGCGAGTGCGGGGCGTGCAACGTCCAGGTCGACGGCCGGCTGGTCGCCTCCTGCCTCGTCCCCGCGGCCACGGCGGCCGGCTCGGAGGTCCGCACGGTCGAGGGCCTGGCCGTGGACGGTGAGCCATCCGACGTGCAGCGCGCCCTCGCGAGCCGTGGCGCCGTCCAGTGCGGCTTCTGCATCCCCGGCATGGCCATGACCGTCCACGATCTGCTGGCGGGCAACCACGCCCCCACCGAGCTGGAGACCCGCCAGGCACTGTGCGGCAACCTCTGCCGCTGCTCCGGCTACCGCGGTGTCCTCGACGCCGTGCGCGAGGTGGTCGCGGAGCGCGAGGCGGCGGCCGCCGAGGCCTCGGGGCCCGCCGGCGAGGCCGTCGCCCGCATCCCGCACCAGGCGCCCCCTGGGGCGGGTAGTGTCCAGCCCCACCCGCATGACGGAGGCATGGCGTGAGCAACGACGCGGCCACCACCGCGGCCACCTCGACCACTCCGACGCCCCAGGCGGTCGACGGCTCCCCGCTGGAGCCGCCCGCCCACGGACTCGGTGCCTCGCTGCCTCAGGCCGACGCCCGCGCCAAGACCGAGGGCACGTTCCCTTACGCCGCCGACCTGTGGGCGGAAGGTCTGCTGTGGGCCGCGCTCCTGCGCTCCCCGCACCCCCACGCCCGTATCACCGCCATCGACACCTCCGCCGCGGTCGCGATGCCCGGCGTACGAGCCGTCGTCACCCACACCGACGTCCCCGGCGACGCGGCATACGGCCGCAGCGTCGCCGACCGCCCGGTGTTCGCGTCCGACCTGGTACGGCACCACGGTGAGGCGATCGCCGCCGTCGCCGCCGACCATCCCGACACCGCCCGGCTCGCGGCGGCCGCGATCGCGGTCGAGTACGAGATCCTCGAACCGGTCACCGATCCCGAGCAGGCCTTCGCCGCCGAACCGCTGCACCCCGACGGCAACCTGATCCGCCATATCCCGCTCAGCTACGGCGACCCCGGGACGACCGGCGAGACCATCGTCGAGGGCCTGTACCGGATCGGCCGCCAGGACCCGGCCCCCATCGGGGCCGAGGCGGGCCTCGCCGTGCCGCGCCCGGACGGCGGAGTCGAGATCTACACCGCCTCCACCGACCCGCATACCGACCGCGATCTGGCCGCCGCCTGCTTCGGTCTTCCACCCGAGCAGGTGAAGCTGGTCGTCACCGGGGTCCCCGGTGCGACCGGTGACCGCGAGGACCCCGGCTTCCAGATCCCGCTCGGCCTGCTGGCGCTCAGAACCGGCTGCCCGGTGAAGCTGACCGCCACCCGTGAGGAGTCCTTCCTCGGCCACGCCCACCGGCACCCCACCCTGCTGCGATACCGCCACCACGCCGACGGCCAGGGCCGTCTGGTGAAGGTGGAGGCGCAGATCCTGCTCGACGCCGGGGCCTACGCCGACGCCTCGTCCGAATCCCTGGCCGCCGCGGTGGCCTTCGCCTGCGGCCCCTACGTCGTGCCGCACGCCTTCGTCGAGGGCTGGGCCGTACGCACCAACAACCCGCCGTCCGGCCATGTGCGGGGCGAGGGCGCGATGCAGGTGTGCGCCGCCTACGAGGCGCAGATGGACAAGCTGGCGGCGAAGCTGGGCCTCGACCCACTTGAACTCCGGATGCGCAACGTGCTGGCGACCGGTGACCTCCTGCCCACCGGCCAGACGGTCACCTGCCCCGCCCCGGTCGCGGAACTGCTCCAGGCCGTACGCGACTTCCCGCTGCCGCCGCTGCCCCTGGACACCTCCGAGGACGCCTGGCTCCTCCCCGGCGGCGCCGAGGGCGCGGGCGAACCGGGTGCGGTGCGCCGTGGTGTCGGCTACGCGCTGGGCATGGTCCACATGCTCGGCGCCGAGGGCGAGGACGAGGTCTCGACGGCGACGGTCAAGGTCCAGGACGGCGTCGCCACCGTGATCTGCGCGGCCGTGGAGACCGGCCAGGGCTTCTCCACGCTGGCCCGGCAGATCGTCCAGGAGACCCTCGGGATCGACGAGGTCCATGTCGCCCCCGTCGACACCGACCAGCCCCCGGCGGGCCCCGCGACCCACGGCCGTCACACCTGGGTGTCGGGCGGCGCGGTCGAGCGCGCCGCGAAGATGGTCCGCACCCAGCTGCTCCAGCCGCTGGCGCACAAGTTCGGGATGTCCACCGAGCTGCTCCAGATCACCGACGGCAAGATCACCTCGTATGACGGCGTGCTGTCGACGACCGTCAGCGAGGCCATGGACGGCAAGGAACTCTGGGCCACCGCCCAGTGCCGCCCCCACCCCACCGAGCCGCTAGACGGCCAGGGCCAGGGCGACGCCTTCGTCGGGCTCGCCTTCTGCGCCATCCGCGCGGTCGTGGACGTCGACATCGAGCTCGGCTCCGTGCGCGTCGTCGAGATGGCCGTGGCCCAGGACGTCGGCCGCATCCTCAACCCGGCCCAGCTGGCCGCCCGTATCGAGGCCGGAGTCACCCAGGGCGTCGGCGCGGCCCTCACCGAGAACCTCCGCACCGCCCGCGGCCTGGTCCGCCACCCCGACCTCACGGGCTACGCGCTGCCGACGTCCCTGGACGCCCCCGACATCCGCATCGTGCACCTCATCGAGGAACGTGACGTGGTGGCCCCCTTCGGCGCCAAGGCCGCCAGCGCGGTACCGGTCGTCACCTCCCCTGCAGCCATCGCCTCCGCGGTCCGCGCCGCCACGGGCCGCCCGGTCAACCGCCTTCCGATCCGCCCCCAGGCGGCGGTATCGGCCGCCGGTTCGTAGGGGACGGCACGCGAAGGACGCGGCGATGCGAAGGGCGGCACCCCCAGGGGGTGCCGCCCTTCGCAGTGCGCTCTTCGGCGCCTCGGAGACCGTGATCGGATTCGAACCGATGTCACTCGCTTTGCAGACGAGCCCCTGAGCCACTCGGGCACACGGTCATGTGGGGCGTAGGCATTCAGCCTTCGTGTGCCTCGACCGTAGGCGCGCCGTGCGGGGTCGCTCAAGCGTCGTGCGGGGGGCCGGCATGAGACTGCAACGTGCCGTTCACGGTGGTTCACAGTCGCGAGGCGGTAGGCCTCCGGGCGTAGGGCCAAAGGAGGACTCAGGTCCCGTCCCGCGACAGGGCCGAATGTCGTACACGCCCCTTACCCTGAGGTCATGACTGCCCTCAGGCCACGTGAAGCCGACAGCGCCGTCGAGCTCGGGCAAGAGCTCGGCGGCGGTGTTCTCGGCAGCCGGTATCGCGCCCTCAGCACCGGGATCGTCTCCGTCGTGCTGCTGATCGCGTTCGAGGCGACCGCGGTCGGTACGGCGATGCCGGTCGCAGCGCGGGAGCTGCACGGGGTCGGGCTGTATGCGTTCGGGTTCTCGGCGCTGTTCACGACGAGCCTGTTCGGGATGGTCGTGGCGGGGCAGTGGGCGGACCGGCGCGGGCCGCTGGGGCCGCTCACCGCGGGGATCTCGGCCTTCGCGGCCGGGCTGCTGCTGTGCGGCACCGCGGGCACGATGTGGCAGTTCATCGGGGGCCGGGCCGTCCAGGGGCTCGGCGGCGGGCTGGTGATCGTCGCGCTGTACGTCGTGGTCGGGCGGGCCTATCCGCAGCGCCTCCAGCCGGCCATCATGGCGGCCTTCGCCGCGAGCTGGGTGATCCCGTCGGTGATCGGCCCCCTCGTCGCCGGTACGGTCACCGAACAGCTCGGCTGGCGCTGGGTGTTCCTCGGCATACCGCCGCTGGTGCTGGTGCCGCTCGGGCTCGCGCTGCCCGCGACCCGGCGGACGGCCTCGGGGCCGGTCACTGCCGCGGACCGGGGGACGCGGCCCGCTGCCCGCTTCGACAGCCGCCGGATCAAGCTGGCGCTGGCCATCTCGCTCGGCACCGCGCTGCTGCAGTACGCGGCGCAGGACCTGCGGTGGCTGTCGCTCCTTCCGGCCGTGGCGGGCGCGGCGCTGCTGGTGCCGGCCGTGCGCGGGCTGCTGCCGCGCGGTACGTACCGCGCGGCCCGCGGACTGCCGTCCGTGGTGCTGCTGCGCGGGGTCGCGGCCGGTGCCTTCATCTCCGCGGAGTCCTTCGTCCCGCTGATGCTGGTCACCCAGCGCGGTCTTTCCCCGACCCTCGCCGGACTCTCGCTCGCCGTGGGCGGGGCGACCTGGGCGCTGGGCTCGTTCGTGCAGTCCCGGCCGCGCGTGGAGCCCTACCGCGAGCGTCTCGCGGTGGCAGGCATGGTGCTGGTCGCGGCGGCCATAGCCACCGCGCCCACCGTGCTGATCCCGTCCGTACCGGTGGCGGTCGTGGCCGTGGCCTGGGGGTGGGGCTGCTTCGGGATGGGGCTGGTGATCAGCTCCACGAGTGTGCTGCTGCTGAAGCTGTCACCGCCCGAGGAGTCCGGGGCGAACTCGGCGGCGCTCCAGATATCCGACGGACTGTCCAACGTGCTGCTGCTCGCCGTCGGAGGCGCCGCCTTCGCGGCCCTCGGCGGCGGCGCGGTGGGCGCCCACACGGTGACGGCCACGGCTGCCGTGCAGGCTTCGCAGGCGCTGGCGTTCGCTGCGGTGTACGTGCCGATGGCGGCGGTGGCGCTGGTGGGGGTCTGGGTGGCGACGAGGCTCGGGCCGCCTCGCCGGGTAGTACCAGTCTGACCCCATCGCTGGTACCGTTCTGGTATGGCCATGAACCTGCGTCTCCGTGACGACCAGACCGAAGCCCTGAAGCAGCGCGCCGAGGCGGAGGGCACCAGCATGCACGCCATACTGCTCAAGGCCGTCGACGAGTACCTCGCCAGAACCGCCCACCAGGCCATGGTCCGCAAGGCCGCCAAGGAGCAGGTGGCCAAGTGGTCGGAGCTGTTGGAGCGGCTCAAGTGACCTGCGTCTACCTGGACTCCGAAGACGTCCTGGCCATCGCCGCGGCAGCGGTGGATGACCAGGACGTCGTCGTTCGCGACCTCGGGTTGCTGGAGTCGGCCGCGCATCGCCCGTCGGCGTCGATGTTCGGCCAGGAGGCATACAGCGACCTGTTCGAGAAAGCCGCCGCGCTGCTCCAGTCGCTCACCATCAACCATCCGTTCATCGACGGCAACAAGCGCACGGCCTGGACCTCCTGTGTGGTCTTCCTGGCGATGAACGAGGTGCAGTTGCGCCCGGACATCGACGCGGCCGAGCGCCTGGTCATCTCCGTGTCCACGGGCGACCTGGGTGAGGTGCAGGCGATCGCGAAGGCGCTCAGGGAGCTGGCCGAGCCGCCCATGTGACGCTTACCGCACCTGCGGGGGACGCGCCCGCGTTCGGCCGGGTCGGCCACCGGGCCACCGATAGGGTGGCCCGGTTGTCGTACGACCGCACGTAGAACCGAGCGCCCGAACCGGAGACCGTGACTACCACCGCCTCGCACTCCCACCACCTCTCACCCGCCTTCCCCGGCCGCGCCCCCTGGGGCACCGCCAGCAAGCTGCGCGCCTGGCAGCAGGGCGCCATGGACAGGTATCTCCAGGAGCAGCCCCGTGACTTCCTGGCGGTGGCGACCCCTGGCGCCGGTAAGACGACCTTCGCGCTCACCCTCGCGTCCTGGTTGCTGCACCACCATGTCGTGCAGCAGATCACCGTCGTCGCGCCGACCGAGCATCTGAAGAAGCAGTGGGCGGCGGCGGCGGCGCGGATCGGTATCAAGCTGGACCCGGACTACAGCGCGGGACCGCTGAGCAAGGAGTACGACGGCATCGCCGTCACCTACGCAGGTGTCGGCGTCCGCCCGATGCTGCACCGCAACCGCAGCGAGCAGCGCAAGACCCTCGTCATCCTCGACGAGATCCACCACGCCGGTGACTCCAAGTCCTGGGGCGAGGCCTGCCTGGAGGCGTTCGAACCGGCGACCCGGCGGCTCGCGCTCACCGGTACGCCGTTCCGCTCCGACACCAACCCCATCCCGTTCGTCACCTACGAGGAGGGCAACGACGGGATCAGGCGCTCCGCCGCCGACTACACGTACGGATACGGGAACGCGCTCGCCGACAACGTCGTGCGGCCCGTCATCTTCCTCTCCTACAGCGGCAACATGCGCTGGCGCACCAAGGCGGGCGACGAGATCGCCGCCCGGCTCGGCGAGCCGATGACCAAGGACGCCGTCTCGCAGGCCTGGCGCACCGCCCTCGATCCGCGCGGTGAGTGGATGCCCAACGTGCTGCGCGCCGCCGACCAGCGGCTGGGCGAGGTCAGGAAGTCGATCCCGGACGCGGGCGGCCTGGTCATCGCCTCGGACCAGGACTCGGCGCGGGCGTACGCCAAGCTGATCCGGGAGATCACCGGCACGAAGGCGACCGTCGTGCTGTCCGACGACACGGGCGCCTCGAAACGGATCGACGAGTTCAGCGAGAACGACGACCGCTGGATGGTCGCCGTCAGGATGGTGTCGGAAGGCGTCGACGTGCCCCGCCTCGCGGTGGGGGTCTATGCCACGACGATCTCCACGCCTCTCTTCTTCGCCCAGGCCGTGGGCCGCTTCGTACGGTCGCGGCGGCGTGGCGAGACCGCGTCCGTGTTCCTGCCGACCATCCCCATGCTCCTCGGCTTCGCCAACGAGATGGAGGTCGAGCGCGACCATGTGCTCGACCGCCCCAAGAAGGACGGCGAGGAGGACCCGTACGCCGAGTCCGAGAAGGAGATGGACGAGGCCAACAAGCAGCAGGACGAGGACACCGGCGAGCAGGACACGCTGCCTTTCGAGGCGCTGGAGTCCGACGCGGTCTTCGACCGGGTGATGTACAACGGCGCCGAGTTCGGCATGCAGGCGCATCCCGGTAGCGAGGAGGAGCAGGACTACCTCGGCATCCCGGGGCTGCTCGAACCGGACCAGGTGCAGATGCTGCTCCAGAAGCGCCAGGCGCGCCAGATCGCGCACAGCCGCAAGAAGCCGGACGCGGAGGCCGACCTCCTGGAGCTGCCCGCGGAACGGCGGCCGGTGATCTCGCACAAGGAGCTGCTGGAGCTGCGCAAGCAGCTCAACACGATGGTCGGCGCCTATGTGCACCAGAGCGGGAAGCCGCACGGCGTGATCCACACCGAGCTGCGGCGGGTGTGCGGCGGGCCGCCGAGCGCGGAGGCGACGGCGGGGCAGATCCGGGAGCGGATCAAGAAGGTGCAGGAGTGGGCGACCCGCATGCGGTGACCCCGTGCGCGTACGGTCGCGATCGTCCGCGCACGCGGCGCGCGTGAGGGTTCGGGCCACCCTGAAACACCCGTGCGCCGCGTACGGCCTCCATGCGCCCGTGCTGCCCTCTTCCCTTGCCTTTCCCTTGTCTTTCCCCGGCCTTCCCCGGCCTGCCCGCCTGCGCCGGCGCCCGGATTCTGGACGAGGTCTTCCGCTCAGCGGAGCCTGTCGCTACATTCCCCGCATTGACAACGCCCCGTGGCAGCGCCGCCGCGGAGCGCAGCCGGTGTGCCAACCCGCCGGCGGCCTCTCCGTGCGTGCGGTTGTTCCATAGGGACCGGTCCCGCCGAACGGTCCGCGAGAGCGCTGCCGCCACTCACTCCGAACACCGAAGGAGAGGGCGTCGTGACCGCGGAGACTTCCCAGACGCTCGACCGGGGACTGCGTGTCCTCAAGCTGCTCGCCGACACCGACCACGGTCTGACCGTCACCGAGCTGTCCAACAGGCTCGGTGTGAACAGGACGGTCGTCTACCGGCTGCTCGCGACCCTGGAACAGCACGCCCTCGTCCGCCGCGACCTGGGCGGCCGTGCCCGGGTGGGGCTCGGTGTACTGCGGCTGGGCCGCCAGGTGCATCCGCTGGTACGGGAGGCGGCGATGCCCGCGCTGCGTTCGCTCGCCGAGGACATCGGGGCCACCGCGCATCTGACCCTGGTCGACGGGGCGGAGGCGCTGGCGGTCGCGGTCGTCGAACCGACCTGGACGGACTACCACGTCGCGTACCGGGCGGGCTTCCGGCACCCGTTGGACCGCGGTGCGGCGGGCAGGGCGATCCTCGCCGCCCGCCAGGGGGGACTCACCGAGCCCGTGTGCACCCTCACCCACGGCGAACTGGAGGCGGGTGCGAGCGGCGCGGCGGCACCGTTGATAGGGGTGACGGGCATCGAGGGCAGTGTCGGGGTCGTCATGCTCGCCGAGGCCGTACCGGAGCGGGTGGGGCCCCGCGTGGTGGAGGCGGCCCGCGAGGTGGCGGAAGCGCTGCGGTGAGGCGGGCGCCCCGGGGCCGGGCTCGTCGTCCGCCGCTGTGCCGCTAGATTGACACCGTGTTCCTCTCTCGCCTCCCGCGCCCCTGGGCTCTCGCCGTCTGCGCCGCCCCCGTCGTCGCGCTGCTCGCGGTGGCCGGGCTCGCACCGTTGCCGTTCGCCCTGGCGCAGCCGGGCCAGACCACCAATGTGCTGGGGTCGGACCAGGGGAAGCCGGTGATCACGATCTCCGGTGCGCCCGCCCGGCAGCCTCAGGGAGCGCTGCGGATGACAACGATCATGGCCACCGGACCGTCCGCCGAAGTGGACTTCGGCGATGTGGTGGACGCGTGGTTCCGCAGCGACCGGGCGGTGCTGCCCCATGACGCCGTCTACCCGCCGGGACAGTCCGACAAGGAGATCCAGAAGTACAACGCCGCCGAGATGGCGCGGTCCCAGAACAGCGCGGTGCAGGCGGCCCTCGGCTATCTCGACGAGGACCCGGCGAAGGTGAAGGTCACCCTGAACCTCGCGGACGTCGGCGGCCCCAGCGCCGGACTGCTCTTCGCACTCGGCATCATCGACAAGATCGAGGGCAACGGCGCGGGTGGGGATCTGACCGGTGGCCGCGACATCGCGGGGACGGGCACGATCACCCCGGACGGTGAGGTCGGCGCCGTCGGCGGCGTGGCCCTCAAGACCCAGGCGGCGGCCCGGGACGGCGCGAAGGTCTTCCTCGTTCCCAAGGCCGAGTGCATGGACGCCCACGCCGAGGCGCCCAAGGACATGCGGCTGATCCCGGTGACGACGCTGAAGGACACCGTGGACGCGCTGCGGCTCCTGGACAAGGGCTCGGACAAGGTCCCGACCTGCTGAGTCGCCGCGGCCCAGGCGGAGCCTTCCGGTAGCGCCGCTCGACCCGCCGACCCGCCGACCCGCCGACCCGCCGACCTGCCGACCTGCCGACCCGCCGCGTCAACGGTCGAGGCGGTGGCCGCACCCGCCCGGGCTCAGCGGCGGGCGTCCGCCGCCGCCTGTTCCACCAGCGGGATGACCCGCAGTGGCACCGGGTTCTCCATGACGATCGCCGTCGACGCCCGCACGATCCCCTCGAATCCCACCACCCGGTCGATCACCCGCTGGAGGTCGGCGTTGGAGCGGGCGACGAGCCGGCAGAGCATGTCGCCGTGGCCCGTCGTCGTGTGCAGTTCCAGCACCTCGGGGACGGTCGCCAGATGAGCCCGTACATCCGTGCCCTGGCCCTGCTTGATCTCCAGGGTCGCGAACGCCGTGACCGGATAGCCGAGGGCCGCCGGGTCCACGTCCGGGCCGAAGCCCCGGATGACCCCGCTGGACTGGAGGCGGTCAAGGCGCGCCTGGACCGTGCCGCGGGCGACCCCCAGACGGCGGGAGGCCTCCAGCACGCCGATGCGGGGCTCACGTGCCAGAAGCACGATCAGTTTGCCGTCAAGCTGATCGATCGTCATCGGAAGCCCTCCGGATGGTCATCATGTACAGATCGCCTGAGCATTTCGGACATCGACAGTGCAGGTTGACCAGCCGACAAACAAACTATTGCGCAGCTTGTGGATCGGCGGGAGTCTGCCGCCATGACTGAGATCCAGGAACAGACCCCTCACACCGCCCGGCGGGCCGACCCCTTCCCGGTGAAGGGAATGGACGCGGTCGTCTTCGCCGTGGGCAACGCCAAGCAGGCCGCGCACTACTACTCCACCGCCTTCGGCATGAAGCTCGTCGCCTACTCCGGACCGGAGACCGGTAGTCGCGAGACCGCCTCGTACGTCCTCTCGAACGGCGCCGCCCGCTTCGTCCTCACCTCCGTCATCAAGCCGTCCACCGACTGGGGCCGCTTCCTCGCCGACCATGTCGCCGAGCACGGCGACGGTGTCATCGACCTCGCCATCGAGGTGCCGGACGCCCGTGCGGCGTACGCGTACGCCGTCGAGCACGGCGCGCGCGGCATCGAGGAGCCGTACGAGGTCAAGGACGAGAACGGGACCGTGGTGCTCGCCGCCATCGCCACGTACGGCAAGACCCGCCACACCCTCGTGGACCGCTCCGGTTACGACGGCCCCTACCTTCCCGGCTTCGTCGCCGCCGAGCCGATCGTCGCGCCCCCGGTGAAGCGCACCTTCCAGGCCATCGACCACTGCGTTGGCAATGTCGAGCTCGGCCGGATGAACGAGTGGGTGGCCTTCTACAACAACGTCATGGGCTTCACCAACATGAAGGAGTTCGTCGGCGACGACATCGCGACCGAGTACTCGGCGCTGATGTCGAAGGTCGTCGCGGACGGCACCCTCAAGGTGAAGTTCCCGATCAACGAGCCCGCCATCGCCAAGAAGAAGTCGCAGATCGACGAGTATCTGGAGTTCTACGGCGGCGCGGGTGTACAGCACATCGCGCTGGCCACGAACGACATCGTGGAGACGGTGCGCACGATGCGCGCGGCCGGGGTGCGGTTCCTGGACACTCCTGACTCGTACTACGACACCCTCGGCGAGTGGGTCGGCGACACCCGGGTCCCGATCGAGACCCTCCGCGAGCTGAAGATCCTCGCCGACCGCGACGAGGACGGCTATCTGCTCCAGATCTTCACCAAGCCGGTCCAGGACCGTCCGACCGTGTTCTTCGAACTCATCGAGCGCCATGGGTCGATGGGCTTCGGCAAGGGCAACTTCAAGGCCTTGTTCGAGGCGATCGAGCGCGAGCAGGACAAGCGCGGCAACCTGTAAGACCTGCGAAGACAGGGGACGAGCGGGGAGGGATTCCCGCTCGTCCCCTGTCTGCTGTCACCGCTGGGCGACAGGACCCGTGACGCTGGGCTCCGGGAGCGGCTGGGCGGGCGGACGCTGCGAAGGGCTCGGCTCAGCGGCTGCCCGGGCCGCCGTGGGCGGTGACGGGGGAACCGGCTGCGACGGCGACGGCGGCAGTGGCTGGGACGGGGCGGCGGGGGCGGATGCCGCGGGGGCCGGCGCCGGGGCCTGCGGGCTCTGGCTCGCCGGGGGCGACGCCTGCCGTTCAGGGGCCGGGTTCACGGACTCGCCGGTCCGGGGCCTGGGCGCGCCGGTGTCCGCCGGGTTCGGGTGCTGCGCGTCGTGGCCCCCGCGCTCCCTGGTGTCACGGCCGTCCTGCTCGTCGTTCTCAGCCCCTTCTGTCTCCTCCTCGCCGTCGAACCTGCCCGTGATGTCATCGGGCGGGTTGTCCAGCGGTGCCTCGCCCAGCGTCGCCAGGGCTTTCTTCGCCCGACCCGCCAGCAGTGGCGAGAAGTACGGGTTGATCCGCAGGGCTTCGGCCAGATGGCGGCGGGCCGGACCGCTCTCGCCCAGCGTGCGCTCGATCTCGCCCTGGTGGTACGAGAAGAGCGCGCTCCGGATCCCGACGGCCTTGGCCCGCTTCGCGTACTCAAGCCCCTCCCGGCTCCGGCCCGCCTGGTGCAGCGCCCACCCCAGGGCGTCCGCGACAAACGCGTTGCGCGCCCCGCGGTCCCATTCCGCCGTCAGCCGGCGCACCGCGGACGCCGCCTCGCCGTGGTCGGCCTCGTAGCGCCCGAGCACCAGTTCCTCGTTCACGCCGTACTCCCGCGCCTCGGCCGCGCGGGTGCGCAGTAGCGCGTACCGGTTTTCTGCGTCCCCGTCGAGCCCCAGCGACTCGTACAACTCACCCGCCTGAAGCGCGTACTCCGGCAGCGCCGGTGCCCGCAGCGCCGCCTCGTAGTCCCTGACCGCCTCGTCGGAGCGTCCCAGGGCCGCCAGGGCGCGTGCCCGTCCCGCCAGTGAGGCGTGGCCCTCCGGGTCGGCCCGCAGCGCCGAGTCGTAGTAGCCGACGGCTTCCCCCGGCTCGCCCTCCTCCCAGGCGAGTTCACCGAGCCGGTGCAGGGCGAAGGCCCGTTCGGTCCTGCTGCCCACGCGGGTCATCGCCTCGTACGCCTTCCCCGCAGCGTCCTCGCCGCCCCCGTGGTCGCGGGACGACTGCGCGGCCCGGCCCAGCGTCGGCGCGGTGCCCGGCCGCAGCTTCTCCAGCTGCTCCAGTGCCTTCGCGGCCGACGCGTAGTCGCCGAGGCCGCTGTACGCGTCGATCAGCACCGGATAGACCGCCCAGCGCTTGGGCATCCGGGTCCGTACACCCTCGGCCCAGCGCTTCGCCGACACGTAGTCCCGCCGGGCGTTGGCCAGTGTCGCCATGCCCAGCTCCGCGTCGGCGTTCCCGGTCCTGGCGGGCAGCACCTCCAGCGAACGCTCCAGGGCCTGCTGCGCCTTCGGATAGTCCTCCCATCTGCCGAGCATCGCCGCCCGCTCCACATAGGCGGAGCCGAGCACCGCCCAGGCCGCCTCGTCACCCGGGCGGGAGCGCACCCATCGCTCCCGGTCCGCGATCAGTGCCGACAGATCGCCCAGCGACGCCGGTGCCCCGGCGTCCGCGGCGAGCATGGCCCGCGCGGCCGGTCCCGACGCGGGCGGCGGCGCACCCGTCCCAGGCCCGAAGACCAGGACCCCGGCAACCAGTCCCGCGGCGACCAACGTGCCGATCGCGGCATTCCTGATATTTGGTGCAAATCTTGTCGTCATGCGATCACTTTGAAGGAGCGTCCATCGGATACGAAGAGCACACCCGGTGCAGCGAACCGGATCGCGGACGGGTTCACACCGATGGCCCCCGGTGCAAGTCTGGGATCATGGATGATCTCCTCTCCCGGCTCGTGACCGGGCTGCGTACGGGACTCCCCGCCGATGCCCTGATCACCGACCCGGACGTGACCGCCACGTACGCCAAGGACATGGCGAGCTTCTGCGAGGCGGGCATCCCCGCCGTCGTGGTGCTGCCGCGCAGCGCCGAGCAGGTGCAGCACGTCATGCGCACCGCGACCGCGCTACGCGTCCCGGTCGTCCCCCAGGGGGCCCGTACGGGACTCTCGGGCGCCGCCAACGCCTCCGACGGCTGCATCGTGCTGTCGCTCGTCAAGATGGACCGGATCCTGGAGATCAACCCCGTCGAGCGGATCGCGGTGGTCGAGCCGGGCGTCGTCAACGCCGTGCTCAGCCGGGCCGCGGCCGAGCACGGGCTCACCTACCCGCCCGACCCGTCGAGCTGGGAGATGTGCACCATCGGCGGCAACATCGGCACCGCGTCCGGCGGGCTGTGCTGCGTCAAGTACGGGGTCACCGCCGAGTACGTACTCGGGCTCGACGCCGTCCTCGCCGACGGCCGGCTGCTCAGCACCGGCCGTCGCACGGCCAAGGGAGTCGCCGGATACGACCTCACCCGCCTGTTCGTCGGATCGGAAGGCAGTCTCGGCATCGTCGTCAAGGCGGTGCTCGCGCTCCGGCCCCGGCCGCCCCAGCAGCTCGTGCTCGCCGCCGAGTTCGCCTCGGCGGGCGCCGCCTGCGAGGCGGTCTGCGCCATCATGGAACGCGGGCACACCCCCTCGCTCCTCGAGCTCATGGACCGTACGACCATCCACGCCGTCAACCGGATGGCGCAGATGGGCCTCCCCGACAGCACCGAGGCCCTGCTGCTCGCGGCCTTCGACACCCCGGATCCCACCGCCGACCTGGCCGCCGTCGGCGAGCTGTGCGCCGCGGCCGGAGCCACTCAGGTCGTGCCCGCCGAGGACGCCGCCGAGTCCGAGCTGCTTCTTCAGGCGCGCAGGCTCTCGCTCACCGCCCTGGAGGCCGTCAAGTCCGCGACGATGATCGACGACGTCTGCGTACCCCGGTCCCGGCTGGCCGCGATGCTTGACGGCACAGCCGCCATCGCGGAGAAGTACGACCTCACGATCGGTGTCTGCGCCCATGCGGGCGACGGCAACACCCACCCCGTGGTCTGCTTCGACCACACGGACCCCGACGAGTCGCGGCGCGCCCGTGAGTCCTTCGACGAGATCATGGCCCTCGGGCTCGAGCTGGGCGGCACCATCACCGGTGAGCACGGGGTGGGCGTGCTGAAGAAGGAGTGGCTGGCCCGGGAACTCGGGCCGGTCGGTGTCGAGTTGCAGCGCGGCATCAAGCAGGTGTTCGATCCGCTGGGCATCCTCAACCCCGGGAAGGTGTTCTGAGGCCCGCGCCTGGAACGCGGCTGACGGCCTGCGGCCGACCGCCTACGCCTCGCCGTCCTGCGCGTCCTCCCGCTGAGGCGCCGCCGCAAGCAGCTCGGCGAGCACGTCGTCGATCCCGAACCGCTCCGCCTCCGTCCCGGGCGGCACCGCCCGCAGGGTCCGCTCCAGCCAGGCGGCGACCTGTGCGGCGGGGGCCTCCAGCAGGGCGTCCCCGTCCGGCGAGGTCAGCGCTATCAGGATGACGCTGCGTTCGTCCACCTTGGTGGGCCAGATCCGCACATCACCGTGCCCGCTCGGCCTGAACACCCCCTCGACCAGCAGCTCCCGGGCGAACGCCCAGTCCACCGGGTGCTCGGAGCCGATGTGGAAGGTGATGTGCACGGCGTACGGATCGGCCGTGCGGTAGGTCAGTCTGGCCGGTACGGGCACGCTCTGCTCCGGCGACAGCACCAGTTTGAGCTCCAGCTCGCGTTCCACCACGGTGTGCATGAGAGTGCACTTCCTTTCCTGGTACGAGGCCCCGGAGCGGGCCACGCAGGGAGAGAGCGCCTTCCCCGCCGACTATTACGTGACTTCGGCCAACAACTTCTCAGTGACTTCGGACACGGCCACCACACTGGCGCACAGCGTTACCGGAAAGTGGGCCTTATGGCTGGACAGGCCCAGGGCGGGTCGGCGGTCTGATAGATGTGGACCCTGAATCAATGCCTCCAGGCCCTCCAGGAGATACGGGACCACGGTGATGAGCGCCCCAACCCCGGCGACCGGCGACGGCAGCCCCGCAGCCGGCTTCTATCCAGATCCGTCCATCCCCGGCTATGTCCGGTACTGGAACGGTGTGGCGTGGGTGCCCGGCACGAGCCGGCCGGCCCCCGGCGACGGCGCACCCCTGCCCGCGCCGCCGTCCGCCGTGCCGGGGGCGGCCGCGGGGCCGGCGGCGCCGCAGACTCCGCCCACTCCTTCGCTGGAGGAGACCGGGCCGGTCTTCCTGGACGAGGATCCGGAGCTCATGGCGGGACGCGGGCCCGAGCCCGCCTCCGTCTGGCAGGCCGACGCCTCCCAGCAGTCGGGCTTCGGCGGCGACCGGGACCGCAGGGTCTCGTGGGGCGCGGCGTCCCAGGACCCGCGGATGGGCCCCGCCGGCGCGGCCGCCGGCACCGGCGCCTCTCCGGAGAGCCCGTCGGCCCCCTCGCCCGCGGAGGCGTGGAGCCCCGCGGCCGCGCGGGAGGCGCGTGCGTCGGGTGCGGCCGGGCCGGGGACGGCCGGGTCGTCCGTGGCGTCTGCCGCCCGGTTCGACCGTGCCGCTGATCCGGCGGCCGAAGGGGCCGCGGCCGCCCCTTCCCCGGATCCGTCCGGGGGAGCCCTGCCGGGAATGCGCAGTGTGGGCGGTGACACAGGCCGTGGCGAGGGGCGCACATCCTTCTCCGACGGCACGGCCGTGCAGCGCGCACAGCAGCCGACGGGCGACACCGCGCCCGCCGAGGGCACGATGACGATCCGTTCGCTGGCGCCCCAGCAGCCCGGGCAGCGTACCCAGCCGGGGGCCGAGCCCCGGCCTCCGCGGGCAGCCGCGCAGGCGACACAGGTGGCACCGGACCCGGGCGCCCCCGAGCGGGCCCAGGCCCAGGCGCACGTCCCGCCGCAACAGCAGGCGCCGATCAGCGCCGGAGACGGCGGCGGAGCAGCGTCCTGGGCTCAGCAGGTGCACCGGCTGGCACAGGTCCAGGCTGAGGCCGAGCAGCAGTCGGCCGCCCCGTGGAAACCGCCGGTCAGCGACCCGTTCCTGCAAGCCGCACAGGCCCAGGCGGCGGCCAGGCCCGCAGGTCTCGGCAAGCGGGTCACGGCCCGGCTGATCGACACCGTCGTCCTGGGCGCGGTCGTCGGGGCGGTGGCCTACCCGCTGGTCTCCAGGGCCGTCACGCATATCGACGAGAAGATCGAGGCGGCGAAGCTGTCGGGCGAGACGGTCACCGTCTGGCTGATCGACGCGACCACGAGCCTGATGTTCGGGCTGACGCTGATCGTGCTGCTGCTGCTCGGCACGCTGTACGAGGCGCTGCCGACCGCCAAGTGGGGTCGCACGCTCGGCAAGAAGCTGATGGGCCTCGAAGTGCGGCACATCGAGAGCCACGAGTCGCCCGACTTCATGGCGGCACTGGTGCGCTGGTTGGTGCACGGGGTGCTGGGCGTGCTGCTGATCGGCGTCTTCAACGTGCTCTGGTGCGTGTTCGACCGGCCGTGGCGGCAGTGCTGGCACGACAAGATGGCGCACACCTTCGTCGCCGGTTCACCGGACTGACCGCGCGGGCATCCCCCGTACGCAGTACAAGGCGTTGCGGCGCCGCACCGGGCGGGGTGCACTGGCCCCCATGAGCACTGATCAGCCGCCGCCCGGCCAGCAGCCCGACGACGACCCCTTCCGCAAGAAGGACCAGGGGCCCACACCCCCGCCCGGTGGACCTCCGCCGGGCGCGGGTCAGCCGGGAGGCACCCCGCCTCCCGGTGGTCCCCCGCCCCCCGGCGGGGGCGGCCCCTACGGCTCCCCGCCCCCCGGCTCCCCGTACGGCGGGACCGGCGGTACGCCTCCGCCGCCCCCGTACGACACGGGCGCCTACGGCGGTGACCCGTACGGGCAGCCCGATCCGCTGCACGGGATGCCCCCGCTCGCGGACTCCGCCCGACGCATCGTGGCCCGTCTGATCGACTGGCTGATCGTCGTGATCCCGCTGGCGTTCATCGCCATTCCGTTCGGGACCTACGACACAAGCCGGGTCGATGACTTCGGTGACTGGGTCAACCAGTACAACAGCGGCTCGTCGTGGATCTATCAGATCATCACCATCCTGGCGTTCGTCCTCTATGACGCCCTGATGGTCAAGCAGAGCGGTCAGACGCTCGGCAAGAAACTGATGAAGATGCGCGTCGCGATGCTGAACGACGGCAGCACTCCCGACTTCGGATCCTCGCTGGTGCGCTCCGCGGTGCTCTGGCTGCCGGCGCTGCTGTGCTGTCCCTGCGTCTGGCTGCTGATCCTGCTGATCATGATCCTGGTCGACAAGCCCTACAAGCAGGGCCTGCACGACAAGGCCGCCAAGACGGTGGTGGTGTCAACGACGCAGTGAGTGCACGGGGGTGACGGGCTCGGCGGCGGCCCCGGTACCTCCGGGAACGGCGGCGCCACGATGCGGACGCATCGTGTGCGCCGCCTTCGCCTTGGCGGGCGAGGGCAGCGGCACCGTCATGGCGACCAGCAGACCCAGCGCGAGTGCGGCGATACCGATGACGGCGATACCGATGCCCGTCGTGGTGCGGGAGAGCAGCAGCATGGCGACGGTCGCGATGACGACGGTGGCCGAACCGTAGACGAGCTGTGCGGTGGTAGGACGCGGCATGGCGGTTTCCGCCCCTCGAAGCATCGGATCATGGGATTGTCGCGGTGCGGCCTGCCCTGTCCCAGCGGGACGGCGGCCTCTTACGAGGGTGGATGCCCGAGCCGAACCGCTGGTAAGCGTGACCTTACCCACGGTGCCGGTGCACGGGGGGCGCATGGAGTCATCCGTTCCGAGGGCTGGACGTTCCGATGCGCCTTCTGCCGGCGGGTCCTCCGCCCCATGGGGAGGGGCAATAGGGTTTTCCCTTGTCTTCCGCGCGCCTGGCCGTCCGGATACCGGAAGAGCGCTCCTACATAGTGCAGTTGGCTTGCACAAGTCAAGGGCTGTCTTTTCCCCGGCAACTCCGATCGAATGTCGTCACTTGTGACGCGCAACCGCCCGCGGACCCTCCCCACACTCCAGGTTCCGCGATGACGCGGGCGCAGGGGAGGACACCATCAAGTGACCAGCAGACGACGTGCCATCAGGGCTTCCGCGATATTCGTGGCGCTCGCGGCGACCGGCGCGACGGCTTCGGCCTTCACCACGGCCCAGGCCGACAGCGCCAACTCACCGGCAGGCATCGAGCGCCAGGACCCGGCCCCGGGTACGGCCCCGAAGTCCGGCGAGAAGACCCATGTCGACCACGACCTCGAGGGTCCGTTCAGCAAGCAGCAGGAGCAGGAGCGCAAGGCGGCTCTGGAGCGCGTGCTCTCCGGCCAGTCGAC
>NZ_JBEYBS010000043.1:0-21838 GCF_040632375.1 Streptomyces sp. NPDC019396
ATCCGCTGCACATTGGTGTGCCGGTCCTCCCGGCCGAACCCCAGACCCGCGGACAGGAACTCACGGATCTCGTCACCGTCGAGCACCTCCACACGGTGCCCCTCGGCCCGCAGCCTGCCCGCCAGCGCATACGCGATCGTGGTCTTGCCCGCACTCGGCAACCCGGTCAGCCAGATGGTGGCCCCAGTCACGTGCTTCTCCCGGTGATTGAGGGTCGGTTCCTCGTCTGTGGTGGTCGTCATCAGCCGTGCAGCCCGCACTCGGTCTTGCCGCGGCCCGCCCAGCGGCCGGCGCGGGCGTCCTCACCCTCCAGCACCCTGCGGGTGCAGGGGGCGCAGCCCACGGAGGCGTAACCGTCCATCAGCAGCGGGTTGGTGAGCACCCCGTGCTCGGCGACATAGGCGTCCACGTCGTCCTGGGTCCAGCGGGCGATGGGCGAGACCTTGACCTTGCGGCGCTTCTCGTCCCAGCCGACGACCGGGGTGTTCGCCCGCGTCGGGGACTCGTCGCGGCGCAGGCCCGTCGCCCAGGCGTCGTACCCGGCCAGGCCCTCTTCCAGCGGCTTGACCTTGCGCAGCGCACAGCACAGATCGGGGTCGCGGTCGTGCAGCTTCGGCCCGTGATCGGCGTCCTGCTCGGCCACTGTCCGGACCGGGGTGAGGGTGATGACATTGACGTCCATCACGGCGGCCACGGCGTCCCGGGTGCCGATGGTCTCCTCGAAGTGGTAGCCGGTGTCCAGGAAGACCACATCGACCCCGGGCCTGGCGCGCGCGGCGAGATGGGCGACGACCGCGTCCTCCATGGAGGAGGTGACGCAGAAGCGGGGCCCGAAGGTCTCCGCGGCCCAGGCCAGGATCTCCAGGGCGGAGGCGTCTTCGAGGTCCCGGCCCGCCTGCTCGGCGATGGCCTTGAGCTCTTCTTCGGTCTGGACCGCCGTCATATCCCTTCCCCTCCGGCATGATCGTGCTGTACGCCCCGTGCCAGCAGCCCGAGGAACTTCAGCTGGAAGGCACGGTTGCAGGCCGCGCACTCCCAGGCTCCGTGGCCCTGCTCGCTGGGCCGCAGGTCCTCGTCGCCGCAGTAGGGGCAGTAGAAGGGGGCAGCGCGCTCGCTCATGAGAGTGCCTCCTCGCTGGCCCGCGCCGCCCACGTGGCGAAGCGCTCGCCGTCCTCGCGCTCCTCCTGGAAGCGGTTCAGGACACGCTCGACGTAGTCGGGCAGCTCGGCCGAGGTGACCTTGAGCCCGCGGACCTTGCGGCCGAATCCGGCCTCCAGGCCCAGGGCACCGCCCAGGTGCACCTGGAAGCCCTCGACCTGGTTGCCGTCGTCGTCCAGCACCAGCTGGCCCTTGAGACCGATGTCCGCCACCTGGATACGCGCGCAGGCGTTCGGGCAGCCGTTGATGTTGATGGTGATCGGCACGTCGAAGTCGGGGATGCGGCGCTCGAGTTCGTCGATCAGCGAGGCACCGCGCGCCTTGGTGTCGACGATCGCCAGCTTGCAGAACTCGATACCGGTGCAGGCCATCGTGCCGCGCCGGAACGGGGAGGGATTGACCCGCAGGTCCAGCGCCTCCAGGCCGGCCACCAGCGATTCGACCTGCGGCTCCGTAACGTCGAGGACCAGCATCTTCTGCTCGGCGGTGGTGCGCAGCCGGCCCGAGCCGTGCCGCTCGGCCAGCTCGGCGATCTTGGTGAGTGTGGTGCCGTCGACCCGGCCGACGCGCGGTGCGAACCCGACGTAGTAGCGGCCGTCCTGCTGGCGGTGCACACCCACGTGGTCACGCCACTGCTGTACGGGCTGCTCGGGGGCAGGTCCGTCGACCAGCTGCCGCTTGAGGTACTCGTCCTCCAGCACCTGGCGGAACCTCTCCGCGCCCCAGTCGGCGACCAGGAACTTCAGCCGGGCGCGGGTGCGCAGTCGGCGGTAACCGTAGTCACGGAAGATCGAGATGACGCCCTCGTAGACATCCGGGACCTCGTCCAGCGGCACCCAGGCGCCCAGTCGCACACCGATCTTGGGGTTGGTGGACAGACCGCCGCCGACCCAGAGGTCGAAACCGGGGCCGTGCTCGGGGTGGTTCACCCCGACGAAGGCGATGTCGTTGATCTCGTGGGCCACGTCGAGCAGCGGGGAGCCGGAGATCGCGGACTTGAACTTGCGGGGCAGGTTCGAGAAGTCCTTGTTGCCGATGATGCGGCGCTGGATCTCGTCGATGGCGGGGGTGCCGTCGATGATCTCGTCCTCGGCGATGCCCGCGACGGGCGAGCCGAGGATGACCCGCGGAGTGTCGCCGCAGGCCTCGGTGGTGGACAGGCCGACGGCCTCCAGCCGGTTCCAGATCTCGGGCACGTCCTCGATCCGGATCCAGTGGTACTGGACGTTCTGCCGGTCGGTGATGTCGGCGGTGCCGCGGGCGAACTCCTCGGAGATCTCACCGATGACCCGCAGCTGCTCGGTGGTCAGCCGCCCGCCGTCGATACGGACGCGCAGCATGAAGTACTCGTCGTCCAGCTCCTCCGGCTCCAGGATCGCGGTCTTGCCGCCATCGATCCCGGGCTTGCGCTGGGTGTAGAGACCCCACCAGCGCATCCGGCCGCGCAGGTCGTTGGGGTCGATGGAGTCGAATCCGGCCTTCGAGTAGATCGTCTCAATGCGTGTCCGCACATTGAGACCGTCGTCGTCCTTCTTGAACTGCTCGTTGCCGTTCAGCGGTGTGAAGTGGCCAACGGCCCACTGTCCCTCGCCGCGGTGGCGACCGGCCTTGCGGCGGGGCGTGGCGGTGGCGGGCTTCTCGGGGGTGGCGGCCATGACAATACGTCCTTCGGTACTGCGGGAGGGCGGCTCTGACCTGCGCGCGGGCAACACCGATCAGAGGGTGTGGCGCAGCGCTGCGCGGGATGGGGATATCTCGGGATCGCGGTGGGGCTGTGGTGTCAGCGCACCGGACACATGGCGCTGGACATGCGGCCGAGGTCGACGTGCCGCCGACTCACCAAGGCAATTCCAGCTCGAGACATGACGGAAGCGTGTCACGCCAGTTTGGACCCAGTCCACCGTCATCCAGAATATGGACAACACTGTCCCGCATCGCGAGACGGTGTGCCCCGGGTCACCCTACGGACCCTCGGCCCACCCCCGAGGTGGGCCGCCCTTGCCGGGCCCTGCCTCTCAACCACTCAGGGTGGCACCGGGCCACGGCCCCGGCATCTCAGCCTCGGGTTCCTCCGCGGTCCTGGTCTCGAACAGCGAGAAGCCCCGGCGCAGGTAGTTGTCCATCGCGTGCGGGCCGTCCTCGGAGCAGGTGTGCAGCCAGACCCGCTTCGTCGGCTCGAGCTCCGGCCAACGTTCCGCCAGGTCCCACGCGCGCGCGGTGCCGTGCGACAGCAGGTGACCACCGATCCGCCGTCCCCGGAAGGCCGGGATCAGCCCGAAGTAGACGATCTCGACAACGCCCTCGCCCTGGGCCTCCAGCTCGACGTACCCGGCGGGTGTCCCCTTCTCGTACGCCACCCAGGTCTCGACGCCCGGCCTGCGGAGCATCGCGTCCCACTGCGCGTAGGACAGACCGAGCCGGTCCGTCCAGCGGATGTCCCCGCCGACCGCGGTGTAGAGGAACCGGCTGAACTCGGGGGACGGCACCTCCGCCCGGACGATCCGCACATCGCCCCCGGGCTCGGCGGCCGGCCGCAGATCGTCGGGCGAGGTCTGCTCCAGGGACCAGGTGGTCACAGTGATGCTCATGACCGCCAGGGAACCATGTCCCCGGCCGCCCTCCAAACAGACGGCCTAAGGGCCCGGGGACTGCCGCTCCCCGGCGATCGCGGGCGCCGACGAGTGCGGAAGCAGGTCGGCCGGATGCTCCGGTCGCACCACTTCCACCTCCACACCCTCGCTGAACCGGTACGGGCGGTGCGCCAGCACCCCCGACAGGGTCCGGCGCACCCGTGACATCTCGGCGCGCACCGTCACCGTGCGTGTCGGGTCGCCGAACACATCGGCGGCGAGCTCCGCAGCCGTTCGGCCCTGCCGGTGGGTGGCCAGCACGTACAGCAGCTCGGCGTGGCGCGGGCTGAGCTCCTGGGACCAGTTCCCCGCAGGGCCGCTGACCTCGACCGACCAGCGGCGGGGGCGGCTGAGGTCGAGCACGACCCGGCTCACCGTCTGCTCGTCCTCCCCGGACCCGGCCGCGTCGGGCCGTACCAGCCAGCCGCCCGGCAGCGGTTCCACGGTGCACACGCCGAGCGACGGCAGCCACACCCGCCCGGCCTGGAAGGCCTTGGGCAGCGGCAGCCGGTCCAGGGGCGCCATACCGGTCACCGCCGCCGTCCAGCCGTGCGGGTCGACGGCCAGGGCCTGGCCGGAGAGCCGGCACAGCATCGGCGCGGCCACCGAGCGCAGCCGCTCGATGGTCCGCAGATGCCGCTCCCTGAGCTCCGCCTCGGCCAGCCGGGTCACCGAGTCCACCAGAGCGAGCGTCGCGGGATGGAAGGTGGAGGCGGGACCGCTCACATCGACGATGCCCAGCAGCTGCCCGTCACGGGGGTCGTGCACCGGCGCCGCCGCACACGTCCAGTTGTGCAGGGTCTGTACGAAGTGCTCGGCCGAGTGGACCCGCACGGCGCGCCGTGCGGCGAGCGCGGTGCCGATGGCGTTGGTACCCGTGGCGTCCTCGCTCCATGCGGCGCCCTCCTCCAGACAGATGGTGTCGGCCCTGCGGATCACGCCCGCGTTGCCCGCCCGCCAGAGCACCCGGCCCTGCGCGTCGGTCACCACCATGATCTGTACGGACGCGTCGGCGATCGCGACCAGACCGCCGCGCAGGGTCTGCATCACCTCGCCGATGACCGTCGCCCGCCGCCGGTGCTCCAGCTCGTCCGGGGCGAGCAGCACACTGCTGGTGTCCCGGTCAGGGTCGAGACCGATCCGGAACATCCGCCGCCAGGACGCGTCGATCACCGGACGGGGCGGGATCGGCGGCCGCCGGCCCTCCAGGATCGCGGCGCGCACCTGATGGAGCAGCCGGGTCGCGTGCACTGAGTCCATGGCGGCGAGCCGTGTGATGTCGAGAGCCGAATTCCGCATTCCCCACCCCCTTCGGGGTCCATCCCTGCGGGGTCCATCGTGCCGCTCGCGGCCCTCCCCGGAGGGGCGCTTCGCACATCTTGCGCAACTGTCTGCAACCGTCTGCAACTCTGGTGCACAGCAGCCCCGTGCATGAAGGTGACGTGAGCAGAGGGTGGTGCCGTGTCGGCGCAGCACCACCCTCGGCCTCCGGACGCACGCACGCCCGGGTGGTTCGGAGCGTGGTTCAGACCTGGACCCGTGCGCGTTCCACCACCGACGCCAGGTCCAGACCGTGCGGCAGCGTGCCGAACGCGGCACCCCAGTCCCCGCCCAGCCGTGAGGCGCAGAACGCGTCCGCCACCTCCGGCGGAGCCCAGCGCACCAGCAGCGCGCCCTGGAGGACCAGCGCCATCCGCTCCACCAGCCGCCGCGCCCGTACCTCCGCCGTCTCCAGATCGGCCAGCTCCATCAGCATCCCTCTGATCGCCGCGTCCAGCCGGTAGTCCGCCCCCCGCGCCTGCCCGACCTCCCGCAGATACGCGTCCAGCGCCCCCGGCTCCCTCCGCAGTGCCCGCAGCACATCCAGCGCCTGGACATTGCCCGAGCCCTCCCAGACCGAGTTGACCGGGGACTCGCGCAGCAGCCGGGGCATACCGGACTCCTCCACATAGCCGTTGCCGCCCAGGCACTCCAGGGCCTCCGCCGTGAGCGGAGTGCAGCGCTTGGTCACCCAGTACTTGGCGGCGGGCACCGCGATCCTCAGCAGCGCGCGCTCGGCCTCGCTCCCGGCGGCGGAGGTCTCGACGGCGTCGGCGGCTGCCGCGAGCCGCATCCCCAGGACTGTCGCGGCCTCCGACTCGAGGGCCAGATCGGCCAGCACATTGCGCATCAGCGGCTTGTCGATCAGCTTCCCGCCGAAGGCGCTGCGATACGCGCAGTGGTGCACGGCCTGCGCCACCGCCTGCCGCATCAGCGCCGCCGAGCCGATGACGCAGTCCAACCGGGTCGCCGCGACCATGTCGATGATGGTGCGCACCCCGCGGCCCTCGTCGCCGACCCGCCGTGCCCAGGTGCCGTCGAACTCGACCTCGGCCGACGCGTTCGACCGGTTGCCCAGCTTGTCCTTGAGCCGCTGGATACGGAACACGTTGCGCGAGCCGTCCTCCAGTACCCGGGGCACCAGGAAGCATGTCAGCCCCCCGGCTCCCTCGTACTCCCCGGCCTGCGCGAGGACCAGGAATCCGTCACTCATCGGCGCCGAACAGAACCACTTGTGCCCGGTCAGCTCGTACGCGCCGTCCGCTGCCAGTGCCCGGGCCCTCGTGGTGTTCGCCCGGACATCGCTGCCGCCCTGCTTCTCCGTCATGGCCATCCCGAAGAGCACCCCGGGCTTCTCCGCGGCCGGGCGCAGCCCCGCCTCGTACGTCCGTGAGGTGAGCCGGGGCTCCCACCGCGCGGCGAGCTCCGGATCCGCTCGCAGCGCGGGCACCGCCGCGTGCGTCATGGACACCGGGCAGCCGTGCCCGGCCTCGACCTGCGACCACACCAGGAAGCCGGCCGCACGCCGTACATGGCCTCCGGGCCGTCCCCATGCGGCCGTCAGCCCCGAGGACACCGCCTTGCCCAGCAGCCGGTGCCAGGACGGATGGAACTCGACCTCGTCGATCCGGTTGCCGTAGCGGTCGTGCGTGCGCAGCGCCGGAGGGTTCTCATTGGCCAGCGCACCCCATCGCTGCGCCTGGGACGAACCGGCCGTCCTGCCCAGCAGCTCCAGATCCCGCCGTGCCTCGTCGAGCGGCTCGGACGGGAGGTGCGCGAGATGCCGTTCCACCGCCTCGGCAAGCGCGCGGTCCGCGGTGAAGACGTCGTACCCCACCAGGGGCGGAGCCTGGTTGGTCACGGTGTGGGTGCTGGTCGCCATGCCGATACGGTAAGGAGGTGCAGGCAGCAAACGAAACACCCGAGCGGCGCTCCTCAGGCCGTCTCCACCGGGTCCAGGTCCTCTACCGCAATGTCTCGAAGCGGAAGCTGGTCTGGTTGCTGCTCAAGGACACGGTGAACTCCTGCATCGAGTACCGCATCCTCGGTCTCGCCGCGGAGGCCGCTTTCTTCACCCTGCTGTCGCTGCCGCCGCTGATGCTGGGCATGCTCGGACTGCTCGGTTATGTCGACGACTGGACCAACACCACCACGGTGGCCTCGATCCAGGAGAACATCCTGCACGCGTCGGGGACGGTGCTCTCCGACCGCGGGGTGACCCAGGTGGCCAAGCCGCTGCTGGAGGACGTCACCCGGGTGGGCCGCCCCGACGTGATCTCCATCGGCTTCGCGATCGCCCTGTGGTCCGGATCGCGGGCCGTGAACGTGTTCATCGACACCATCACCGTGATGTACGGCCTCGACGGGCAGCGCGGGATCGTCGCCACGCGGCTGCTCGCGTTCCTGCTCTACATCATCGCGCTGCTCATCGGCTCGGTGGTGCTGCCGCTCGCGGTGGTCGGACCGGACAGGGTGGTGGAGTTCGTACCCTTCGGCACGGAAGTGGTCACCGTCCTGTACTGGCCAGTGGTGATCCTGCTCTCCATCGCGTTCCTCACCACCCTCTACCACGTGTCGGTGCCGGTCCGTTCGCCCTGGGTCGAGGACATCCCCGGCGCGCTCGTCGCCCTCACCATGTGGGCGCTCGGCAGCCTCCTGCTGAGGATCTACCTCACCAGCACCGTAGAGGGCCCCACCATCTACGGCTCCCTCGCCGCACCCATCGCCGTACTGCTCTGGATCGGCATCTCGGCGTTCGCCGTGCTGGTGGGAGCCGCGGTGAACGCCGCCATCGACCGCGTGTGGCCGTCGGCCGCCGCGGCCGCGGCCCGCGCGGCGAACGAGCGGGTGCGTGCGGTGCATGCCGCCGAACTGGTGGCCCGGGCCCAGGCGGCGGCAGCGGCGGAGCGCGAAGGCGCGGATGAGAGTGCCGATGACGACGACGGCGAGGACGACGGCCTCGGTGACAACGACGGCGCCATGCCGTCGGAGTTCCCCGAACGCTGGTCGAGGTTCCTGCCGCCGGATGACGTGAAGTCCCGGTTGCACACCGGCTGGGAGCACCGGGACAGGGGAAAGAGCAGTAGCGGCAGCAGCAAGGACAACGGCGAGGAGACGGACAAGGCCGGGGAGAAGGCGGACGACACGCGCGAGGCCGGGGAAGGGGAGTAGGCCATCCCGGCCCTGTCGCAGCCCGGTCGTAGTACGACATGTCCAACACGGCGTCGTCTCCGCGCCCAGGCTGACGTCATGGAACCGTAAGGGGTGCCGGTGTGCCCCGGCCGGGGCGCCCGGCTCAGACTGGACCCATGCAGAACATCCTGGTCGTCGACGACGATCCGACCGTCGCCGAGGTCGTCACCGGCTATCTCGAGCGCGCGGGATTCGCCGTACGGCGGGCGGCCGACGGGCCCGGGGCCCTGTTCGCAGCCGCGGAGCGCTGGCCGGATCTCGTCGTCCTGGACCTGATGCTGCCCGGCATGGACGGGCTGGAAGTGTGCCGCAGGCTCCGCGGCCGGGGCCCGGTGCCCGTGATCATGCTGACCGCACGCGGGGACGAGGACGACCGCATCCTGGGTCTGGAGATCGGCGCCGACGACTATGTGACCAAGCCGTTCAGCCCCCGCGAGCTGGTGCTGCGGGTCGAGTCCGTGCTGCGTCGCGGAGGTGCCGTGGCTGCCCGTGGTGAGGAAGCGCTGCTCACCGGCGCGGGAATCACCCTGGACCACGCCGCCCGCCGCGCCACCAAGGACGGCAGGGAACTGGGCCTGACCCTGCGCGAGTTCGATCTGCTCGCCCATCTGATGCGGCACCCGGGGCAGGCGATCGGCCGGGAGCGGCTCATGCAGGACGTGTGGGGCTGGGAGTTCGGTGATCTGTCGACGGTCACGGTCCATGTCAGGCGGTTGCGCAGCAAGATCGAGGACGATCCGGCCCAGCCCCGGCTGATCCAGACGGTCTGGGGCGTCGGCTACCGCTTCGACGTACCCCTGGAGGAACGGGCATGAGTGACCTGCTGCTCATCGCGCTCTTCGCGTTCCTCGGCGCCGCCGTCGCCGGACTGGTCGGCGCGTGCGTGCTGCGGTTGCTCAGGCACCGCTCGGTCGCCGTGTCGCTGACCGTCGTCGCCGCGGTGACCGTGGTCGCGATGCTCGCCGGGACCCTCGCGGTCGCGCGGGCCATGTTCCTGTCGTCGCATGACCTGACCGTGGTCACGACGGTGGTCGCGATGGCCGCCGTGGTGTCGCTCGCCACCGCGCTGCTGCTGGGCCGCTGGGTGGTGGCCCGCAGCCGGGAACTGGCCCTCGCGGCCCGCTCGTTCGGCGACGCCGGCAGCTTCGCCGCGCCCGGTGGCGGTGCGACCGCCGAGCTTGAGGAGCTGAGCCGCGAACTCGCCGCGACCAGCCGGAAACTGGCCGCGTCCCGGGAGCGGGAGCAGGCTCTGGAGACCTCGAGGCGTGAGCTGGTCGCGTGGATCTCGCACGATCTGCGCACCCCGCTCGCCGGGCTGCGTGCGATGTCGGAGGCGCTCGAGGACGGCGTCGTCAAGGACCCCGAGCGGTACTTCCGGCAGATCCGTACCGAGGTCGACCGGCTCAACGGCATGGTGGGGGATCTCTTCGAACTCTCGCGGATCCACGCCGGGGCGCTGGGGCTCACGCCGACCCGGATGTCGGTGTACGACCTTGTCGGCGAGGCTCTCGCCGGTGCCGACCCGCTGGCCCGTGAACAGGGGGTGCGGCTGGTCGGGGACCGGGTCGAGGCCGTACCGGTGGAGGTGGACGGCAAGGAGATGACCCGGGTACTGGCCAATCTGCTGGTCAACGCCATCCGCAGGACACCGGCCGACGGGACGGTCGCGGTGGCCGCGGAGCGCCGCGAGGGCAGCGTGGTCCTCTCGGTGACCGACGGCTGCGGCGGTATCCCCGAGGAGGACCTGCCCAGGGTGTTCGACACCGGGTGGCGCGGCAGCGAGGCGAGAACACCTCCGGCGGGCGCGGGCCTGGGGCTCGCGATCGTCCGTGGCATCGTCGAGGCGCACGAGGGCCGTGCCGACGTACGGAACGTGCTCGGCGGCTGCTGCTTCGAGGTGACCCTGCCCGCCGCGCGGTAGGCACGGGGTCCCCGGGCGGTGGGCGGGCGTTGTCAGTGGCATGGGGCAGGGTGGACGGTGTGCTGACGCAACCATCCGAGAGGAGAGGCCGACCGATGCGTGCCACCATCGTGATGACGTCCCGTGAAAGAGCTGCGGCCCAGGCGTATCTGCGCCTGCTCAGTGCCGTGCGCGCCGCACTCACCGACCCGCCCCAGCCACCCGCGCCGCCCGGCCCTTCCGGCGTCGCGCCCCTGCCTCTCGCACTCACGGCCCCCATGGCCGAGGCCGACCGGGCCCTCGCGGCGGCGGGCTTCGCGGGGAACGAGGCCGCGCTCTTCGACCTGGTGACGGGGCTTCACGGGCCCGGAGTCAGGCGTCGTGCCGCAGGGGCGTGAGCTGCTCGATGTCGTAGCGGGAGCGCAGCGCGGCGATCGCCTCGTGGTCGGGCGGACCGCCCGAGTCGAGGAGCTCCAGGAGTTCCTCGAAATAGCGCTCGTGGTCGGGTGGCGGGGAGGCCTGGAAGAACATCTTCGCCGGCCGGCCCGAGCGGTTGGCGAAGGCGTGCGGGCAGCCCGGTGGCACCACGATGACCGTGCCGGTCCCCGCGCGCACCGTGCGGCGGCCGGACGGCGACTCCCAGTGCCGCCAGTCGTCCCGCGTCTGGAGACGGGGTTCGAAGGCGAGGACGTCCAGCTCGCCTTCGAGCACGTAGAAGAGCTCCTCGCTGCGGGTGTGCACATGGGCCCCGACGTCGAAGCCCGGCGGCACCACGACCTCGAAGCTCGATGCCACCCGCGAGTGCTCTCCGGTGACCTTGAACGTCACCTGCTGGGCGGCCGTGTTGAGCGTGCGGCCATGGCCCGTGGGCACCAGCAGACCCTCCGGGGACTCCGCGTAGTCGGCGTCGATGGACGCCCTGATGTGCGCGGTCACCAGGTCACCGGCAGTCTCTCGGGCCCGCGGATGGCGGCACCCGGCCGCCAGCCCAGCTCCTCGGCCGGGACCGCCAGCCGCAGCGGCGGAAACCGGTCGAGCAGCGTGGAGACGAGCAGTTCCGCCTCCAGCCGGGCCAGCAGTCCGCCCAGGCAGTAGTGCGGGCCGTATCCGTAGGCCACATGCGGGTTCGGGCTGCGGTCGAGCACGATCTCCTCCGGGTCCGAGAAGACGTGCGGATCGCGGTTGGCGGCCAGATACGACACGTACACCGCCTCACCGGCCTTGATCTCGTGACCCGCGACGGTCAGATCCTCCTTGGCGATCCGGGAGAGCCCGACGGCCTTGCGGTGCGGGACGTAGCGCAGGAGCTCGTCGATGGCCGTGGGCCGCAGCTCCGGTTCGGCGCGCAGCCGGGCCTGGTGCTCCGTCCGGGTGAGCAGGATGTAGAGCATGTTCCCGGTGTTGTGGGTGACGGCCTCGCCACCTATCTGAATCAGCAGGGCGAGACCGACCGCCTCCTTCTCGGTGATCCCGCCGTCCGAGACGGCCGAGGCGAGCAGGGCGGTCACATCGTCGCCGCCCGTGGCCCGCCGCCGCCGGAGCAGCTCGGTGTAGTACGCGCACATGCGGGTCTTCGCCTCCTCGCTGCGCTCGGCACCCTCGGCCGACGACAGGATGAGGCTGGTCCACTCGTGCATGCGCGGGCGGTCGGGGCCCGGCACTCCCATCAGCTCGCACACCACGGCCAGCGGGAACGGTGCGAGGATCCGCTCCGTCAGATCGGCGGGCGGGCCGTCGGCCAGGACCCCGTCGACGAGTTCGTCGAGCATCGCCTGGGCGCTGTCCCGCAGCCGCTCCACGCCACGGGTGGTGAACGCCCCCGCCACGGCGCGGCGCAGCCGTGTGTGGTCCGGTGGGTCCTCGAATCCCACCGCCCCGGCCACGGGGATGAAGTGCGGAAGGAGCCGGGTGACATCGTGCTCGGCGATCGCCCTTCGGCTGAAGCGCGGATCGTTCGTCACCATCCGCACATCCTCGTGACGCGTCGCCAGCCACGCCCAGCCCGTCCCGTTGGGGAGCCTGACCCGGGTCAGGGGCCCTTCCCGCATCAGCTCGGTCAGCACCGGGTCGAAGTCCACGCCGGACAGGTCGTCGGCGGGCCAGAAGCGGACCGGCGGACGGGTGTCATCCGTGGCGGTCGTCGTCTCTTCGCGCATCGTTCGGTTTCCTCCGCGGGGGCGAGGGAGCATCGCCGGCCGTGGCCGGGGGCGTGGGGGAGTGCGAGGACCAGCGGCCGGTGGCCGTGGAGCAGAGGCCGGTGACCGGTCAGTACCCGTACGGGGCCTGGGTCTGGAGCCCTGGCGACGGCGGGGTGACCCCGTCCGGGATGCTCCAGCGGCCCAGCGTCATCTCCGCGGTGATACCGGGGCCGAAGCCGGCGAGGATGCCGCGTGCCGCGTCGGGGGTGCCGCCCTCCTCGAACATCCGCCGTAGGGCGTCCAGGACGACGGCGCTCGCGATGTTGCCGTACTCGGTGAGCGTCGCCCGGCTGAAACGGAATGCCTCCGGCTCCACGCCGAGGAACATGCTCAGGTCGTCCAGGATCCGGGGCCCGCCCGCGTGGATGATGTAGAAGTCCAGCGCGGTGACGTCCCAGCCGTGCTGGCCGGCCAGCTCCTTGAGGGCCGGGGCGAGCGGTTCCATCGTGCCGGGCACCCGCTTGTCCAACTTGAAGTGGAAGCCGGTGGCGCGGACGTCGTAGGCGATCCAGTCCTCGGTGTGCGGGACCAGATACGCGCCGTTTCGCTCCAGGGTCACTCCGAGTCCGCCCTGGCCGCGTACCACCGCGGCTGCGAGGCCGTCTCCGAAGAGGCCGTTGGACAGGAGGTTGCCGACGCTCACATCGGTGGGCTGGTAGCACAGTGAGCAGAACTCACAGGCGACGATGAGGGCGTTGGCCTCGGGGTAGGCGGTGCAGAAGTCGTGGGCCCGGTTGATCGCGGCACCGCCGGCGGCACAACCGAGCTGTGCTATGGGAACTTGTCGCACATCTGTGCGGAAGTCCATCGTGTTGATCAGCCACGCGGTGAGCGACGGCATCATGAAGCCGGTGCACGACACGAAGATGATCACGTCTATGTCCGACGCGTGCAGCTCGGCGTCGGTCAGTGCCTGCCGTATGACGGCCGGCACTCGCGCCTTGGCCTCGGACTCGTAGTAGGCGTTGCGTTCCTCGAAGCCGGGATGCCGCAACGTTTCCTCGATCGGCCGCAGCAGATGACGTTTCTCCACCCCCGTGTTCTGGATCAGGCGTAGCGCCAGCGGGAGTTCCGGGTGGTCCGCGTGAACGGACCGTGCCAGGTCAAGGGTCTGCTCCATGGTGATCACGTGCTCGGGCACGGACACCGCGGGTTTACACAGAGTGGCCATGATGTGCTGCCCTTCTCTCACCTTTCCTCCAAAAGGATCAGCGACGAGATGCCGTCGCGCGCGCCGGGGAATCCCCTCCCAGTTGCGCTGAACGGGTGATCCAGGGGCGTGTCCGCGCCGATGTGCGTGCAATCGGGAAGGGATGGGGTCCTGGCGGGGGCGCTGTCGGCTCACTGCATGTGGACCGCTTCGCGCGCGCGTTCACAAACTGGGAGATGAACTCCATGACGCCACAACCCCAGACGGTGGCCGGGGCCATGACCGGCTCCGGGGGCTGTCCCATTACTGCCGCGGGGGCGCGGCAGGAGGAGACGGTCCATGAATGGACCCTGGAGGACTTCCGGGCCCTGGAATTCGACCCGTTTCTCACCGGGCTGCTCCGGGACGAGCCGGTCGCCCGTATCCGGCTGCCGTTCGGGGCGGGCGCCGCCTGGCTCACCACCCGGTACGAGGACGTGAAGCAGGCGTCATCCGACCCCCGGCTGAGCCGGACCGCCCTGGTGGATCACGTGGTCACCAGCGGTTCGCCGCACACGATCGCGGCCAAGCACGCGGCACTCAACTACGCCGATCCGCCCAGGCTGACCACCATGCGCAGGGTCGTCGCACGCGCCTTCACCGGCAGGAGCATGCAGCGGCTGCGGCCCGTGGCCCAGCGGACCGCCGACCGTCTGCTCGACGAGATGGAACAGCACGGGCCCCCCGCGGACCTGATGGCGCATCTGCACGGCCCCTTCCCGCTCTCGGTCGTCTGCGACCTGCTCGGGGTACCGGAGGAGGAGCGGGCCCGGATGACCTCCTGGGCGGACGTCATCATGACCCCGAGACCGGCCCCCGCCCGCAGCAAGGAGGCCCAGCGCACGGTGCGTGATGTGGTCGTCGGCCTCATCGAGCGACGCGGTGCCGAGCCGGCCGGCGATCTGGCCGGTGTCCTCGCCGCCGCGGTGGACGGCGGTGAGATCACCGTCGACGAGGCGGTCTCGCTGGCCACGGCCATCCTGGTGAGCGGCGCCCACGCGGTACGCAACAACAGCGCGAACATGGTGTACGCGCTGCTCACCCATCCGGAGCAGCTCGCCAGGCTGCGGGCCGCCCCGGGGCTGCTCCCGCAGGCCGTCGACGAGCTGCTGCGCTGGATCCCGCACCGCAACGGCGTCGGCATCCCGCGCATCGCGACCGAGGACCTGGAGATCGGGGGCGTACTGATCCGGCGCGGCGAGGCGGTCTACTCGTCGTACCTCGCCGCGAACCGCGACCCGGCGGTCTTCGGCGCCCCGGACGCGCTTGACATCGACCGGGGACCCAGCGCCCATCTGTCGTTCGGGTACGGGCCGCACCACTGCGTCGGGGCGATGCTGGCCCGGATGGAGTCCGAGATCGTCATCGGCACGCTGCTGGAGCGTTACCCGCGGCTCGCCCTCGCGGTGCCGCCAGAGCAGATGACCTGGCAGAAGGGCGGGCTGATCCGGGGCCCCGAGACCCTGCCGGTGAGCTGGTGAGGCGGCCATGAACAGCGAGATGAACGGTGAGGCGACCGAGGGGCTGCCCGATGACGTGACCTCCGCCTGGGGTGACGATGCGGTGTCCGGGGAAGGAGGTGTGGACGTCCGGATCGTGCACGGATCCCCCGACGAGACCGAGCTCGCGGCCCTGATGGCGGTGCTCACCCTGGTGGCGGGCCATCGCGGCGGCGCCGGCACCGGCGCACGCCGCCACCTTCCCTGCCGGGCGCACTGGGACCGTGCCTGGGGTGGCGGTCTGCACCCCTGCGGCTCCTGGAGGGTGCGGGACCGGACGGTGACGGCCTTCGACCCCGGCAGTCGCTGACCGGAGCGGCGCGGTGGGTCAGACCAGCAGCCGGAGCGAGGTGTCCGACACCCCGAGCCGTACCGTCTGACCCCAGGTCAGCTCGATGGCATCGGACTCCATCCCGTCGCCGAAGGCGACCAGCCGGTCGGACTCCACGGTGAGCGCCAGCCTTTCCGAGGTGGCCAGAGTGCCCTCCACCAGGGACGTGCCCGTGGCCGGCGAGGGCCAGGCCTCCCGTACGAACCAGACCAGCCTGCGCTCGGACGGTCCGGGCAGTGGGCTGCTGCCGCCCCGCTCCAGCCACAGTGAGCGCAGCCAGCCGGTGGCGCCCGTGCCGGTGCCGACCAGCACCCCGGAGGAGGCCTGGACCTCCGCCCCGTCCCGGAGCCCGAGGCGGTAGCGGGAGGTCTGGTGCCCGGGGCGGCCGAGATAGATCTCGTTGAGCGCGACGATGCGCTGGGTGTCGTCGGCGACGGCCTCCACCATCGTCAGCTCGTCCGCGGTGCCGCCGCCCGGGGACGCGGCGGCCCGCAGCAGGCGCCCGGCGTCGACGGGCCGGTGCCGTACGAGGACACCCGGATTGCGTCCGGGGTCGGTGTCGATGCCCACGACGGGCTGGCCCGCGAGGTACTTCGCGGTGTTGGCGACCAGGCCGTCCTGGCCGACCACGACCACCACGTCCTGCGGCGCGAACAGAAAACGGTCCAGGTCAGCCCGCTCCACCCGGGTCTGACGCCAGCGCAGCGGCACGGCGGCCGCGACATCGCGCAGAGCGCGGCCGGTGCGCTGGTGCCGTTCGAGGACGTCAGCGACGCTCCGCCCGCGCGAGGACAGGAAGAACTCCGCCTGGCCGTGGGTGCCGTGCCGGGCGAGCAGTTCCTCGTACTCGGTGGTGCGGTGCACCAGCACCGCGCGCGGGGCGAGACTCACCGCTCCACCGTGCCCTGACCGCCCTGACCGCCCTGACCGCCCTGACCGCCCTGACCGCCCTGACCGCCCTGACCGCTGCCGCCGAGCCTGGCGAGCAGACCGGTCAGGACATCGGGCGAGAGGGTGATGCTGTCCACGCGGGGCAGGTTCTCGGCGAGACGGGTGACGGCAAGCGCCCGCAGGGTCTCGGGCACGGTCTCGGAGTGCACCCGCAGCCATGCCGCCTGCGCCGCCGCCCGCGCCTCGCCCGTCTCGCGGGCCGCCGTGGCCTCGGCCTGCGCCAGCCGCACCCGGCGGGCCGCTTCCGCCGCGGCGCGTACGGCGTCGGCGGCAGCGTTCTCCTCCGCCTCGCGCCGGGCGTTGGCGCCCTTCTGTTCCACCAGCTGCTCTTCCCTGCGGGCCAGCTCGATCTTGCTCGCGAGTTCGTTCTCCGCGATGGCCCGTTCACGTTCGACGGCGACAGCCCGTCGTTCGTAGGTGGCGCGGTCGGCCTCCTGCTGGATCTGCTCACGCGCCGGGGTGCGCAGGGCCCGCTCCACCTCGGGTTCGGGGCGCAGCGCGATCACCCTCACGGCGACGACCTCAAGGCCGGTCGCGGTCAGCCGCGGCTCCGTGCCGAGCCCTTGTGAGATCCGCTCGCGTACGGCCGTGACGCCGTCGGCGAGGGCTGCCGAGAGCGGGGTGCGGGCGAGTACGTCCAGTGCGTGCTGCTGCGCGGTCTCAGTGAGCAGGGTGGCGATCTGCTCCAGCGGGGCGCCCCGCCAGGTGCCGGTGTCCGGGTCGATGGAGAAGTCCAGCCGGGTGGCGGCGGTGGCCGGGTCGCTGATCCGGTAGGTGACCGTGGACTGCACCGCGACGTCCTGGAAGTCCGAAGTCCTGGCGTGGAACGTCATGGCCAACTCGCGGTCGTCCACCAGGATCTCGGAGAGCGCGGCGGTCAGCGCGCGGTACCAGAAGCTGAGCCCGGGCCCGTCGTGGGCCAGCTTGCCGCTGCTGTGATGGCGCACGTGTGCGGTGGGCGCGCAGCGCAGATGGCGCCAGCCGAGGCGCCGGGTGATGTCGGCCATGAGCGGGACCCCTCGCGGTCGTTCGTTTATCGTCGGGATGACGATATGGGGATTCCCGGTTATCGTCAAGGAGACGAGATGGGGGAGTCCGCCGAGCTTGCACACAGGCGTCGACCGCATCAGGCTGGCGGGATGGAGGAGATCACCGTGCGCAGGGTCTACGACGCTCCGGAACCGGGCGACGGCATCCGCGTCCTGGTCGACCGGCTCTGGCCAAGAGGTGTGTCCAAGGAGCGGGCCGCCGTCGACGAATGGCTCAAGGAGGTCGCCCCCTCCAACGAGTTGCGCACCTGGTACCACAAGGACGCGTCCCGCTATCCGGAGTTCGACTCCCGCTATCGGCAGGAGCTCGGCCAGGGCGCGGCGGCCCGCGCCCTGGACCGACTGCTGGAGGTGGCCGGCGGCGGACCGGTCACGCTGGTCACCTCGGTGAAGGACATCGAGGGCAGCCATGTGCCCACACTGGTCGACCTGCTGGAACGCGATGCGCGCAAGCGGGACCAGTAGGAGCCCCGGCCTTCACTCCGACGGCTGCTGCTCCCCGGACGTGAGGTGGAACAGTCCGCCCTCGGGGTCCCGCAGCGTCGCCGTCCGCCCGAGCGGCGTGTCCTCGGGCTCGGAGACCACCGTGCCGCCCGCGGCCCGCGTCCGCTCGACCACGGCGTCCACATCGGAACGGCAGAAGTGCACATGCCACTGCGGACGGACGGTCGGGTCCTGCGCCTGTGTCACCCCGCCGCCGTAGATCCCGGCCACCGTCTGGCCGTCGGCGCGCAGCATCACCCGGTCGTGCTCGTAGCGCACATCGATGCGGTCGGGCGCCCACGAGTCCCACGCGAACACCTCGCCGTAGAACAGGGCGGCGGCGAAGGGGTCCCTCGTGCGCAGCTCCAGCCAGGCCACGGCGTTCGTCCGGCGCCCCGCGTGCCAGCCCGTGTCGACATGCCCCTCCCAGACGCAGAACAGGGCATCGCCCGGGTCGGCCGCCCAGATGCTGCGCCCCCTGCCGAAGGCGATCGGCCCCACCGCCACCGTGCCGCCCCGCTCCCTGATGCGCGAGGCCACCGTGTCCGCGCTGTCCGCGGCGAAGTGGGCCGTCCAGACCGCCGGCAGCTTCACTCCCATGGTCCGTGTCGACTCCACCAGGCCGGCCACCGGCAGTCCGTTCGCCAGCGCGACGGCGTACTCCCCCTGCCCCTGCACGCCGGGCTTGAACTCCCACCCGAGCACCGAGCCGTAGAACGCCTGCGCGGCCGCGATGTCCTGGGTCCGCAGGCTCACCCAGCAGGGCGTGCCCTGAAGCCCACGCGGTGTGGTCGCCAAGGCCGCTCACCTCACTCCGGGCACCCCGGCACGGGTATCCACTCCCTCACACCTTTCAACACATTCGGAGCTCTCGCCACCGCAGCCGGTCCCTGTGCCGCGCGGCTGTGCGGAAAGCGCGCCCGGGCGATCTTGACGGGCTGACAATCGCGTGTCCGCCGAAGCCCGCACCCCGGCAGAGCCCGTGTCCAGGGGCTCTGCCGGGGGAGGGAGGTCAGCCGAAGCAGTTGGGTACGACGGTGGGTGCGCGGTTGGTCGGTGCGTTGTCGGTGATGCGGATCCGGCCGTTGGTGGTGACGGTGCCGGAGTTGTGGACGCCGCCCGCTGGCATGTTGGCGATGTTGCGGGTCACGTCGACATCGGTGAGTGCCAGGTTGCTGCCACCGGCATTGACAAGGCCGCCGCCGAACCCGGTGAGTGCCTGGTTCTCGTCGAACCGGCTGTGGCGGACAACCATGTTGCCGAGGATCACCACGGCGCCGCCGCCGAGATTGGCCGAGTTCCCATCGACCTTGCTGTCTTCGACCACCATCTGGCCCTGGTTCTGAATGCCACCGGCCTGGTTGGCGGTGTTCTCGCTGACGGAGCTGCGCCGGAGATATACGGGACCGTCGGTGACGGCCAGGCCACCGCCGATGCCGATGCCGATGCCGATGCCGATGCCGGTGGCGGGGTTGTGCCGGATGGTGCTCTTGCCGATGTCCAGCACGGCGCCGCTGGAAAGGACGCCGCCGCCGGTCGTTCCGGTGTTGTGCTCGATCAGGCTCTTGCTGATCGTCACGGATCCTCCGCTGGAGTTGAGTCCGCCTCCTGAGCCCGACGTGTTCCGGTTCAGCTTGGACGCGGTGACGGTCAGCTTGCCGTTCGCGCTGAAGACGCCGCCACCGCCGCCTCCGACGTAGTTCCTGGCGAGGTCACTGGCGCGCAGGTCGGCGATCCCCTGGTTGCTGATGCCTCCGCCGTTCGCGCGATGTTGTCGGTGAGGGTGACATGGGTGGTGGTGAGTCGGCCGGCAGGGTCGACGCTGATGGCGCCCCGGAACGGCGTTCTAAATCGGTGGCATTCACGTAGGCGTCGCTCTAGGCTGAGCACCAGTTCAGGTGGTGGCTGCTGAGTCACCGCCGTTGGCTGACCGAGGAACGGGAGGTGTGACCGATGGCTGTCTCCGTGGTGGGCGCTGCCCACAACCAGAAGAGCATCCACTCCACCTCCGTGGCCTCCGGCTGACCTCTCCCACAGCGCAGACCTGCGCCGAGCCGGGGCCGCCCTTCGAAGGGTTCCCCTTGAATCTCTCCTCTCTTTCGGCTCCTTCGGCTTCGTCCCACCCCCTCGCCCCGTTCGGCTGGGACGACGCCTGGGCCGCGGAGTTCGCTCCGCATCTCGCACAGGGCCTGGTGCCCGGCCGGGTCGTACGGGTCGACCGCGGGCAGTGCGATGTCGTCACCACGGACGGAGTCGTCCGGGCCGACACCGCCTTCGTGACCCCGCACGACCCGCTGCGGGTGATCTGCACCGGCGACTGGGCCGCGGTGGACGCTGCCGGGACGCCGCGATACGTGCGTGCCTATCTGCCGCGGCGTACGTCGCTCGTGCGCTCCACGTCCTCCCAGCGCTCCGAGGGCCAGATCCTCGCCGCCAACGTCGACCACGCGATCATCGCCGTGTCGCTCGCCGTCGAGCTCGACCTCGGGCGGATCGAGCGCTTTCTCTCCCTGGCCTGGGAGAGCGGCGCCCAGCCGATCGTCGTCCTGACCAAGGCGGACCTGGTCCCGGACGAGACTACCCGGTCGTACCTCGTGGCCGACGTGGAGACCGCCGCGCCGGGCGTGACGGTACTGGCCGTCAGCGGGCTGACCGGCGAGGGTATGGACGTGCTCTCGGCCCTCGTCTCCAGCGGTACGAGCGTGCTGCTCGGTGTCTCGGGCGCGGGCAAGTCCACCCTGGCGAACATGCTCATCGGCGAGGACGTCATGACGGTGCAGGCGGCCCGCGAGGTGGACGGCAAGGGCCGTCACACCACGACCACCCGCAACCTCCTCGTCCTGCCCGGCGGCGGTGTGCTCATCGACACGCCCGGGCTGCGGGGTGTCGGTCTCTGGGACGCGGGTACGGGCGTCGGCCAGACGTTCTCCGAGATCGAGGACCTGGCCGAAGACTGCCGCTTCCAGGACTGCGCCCATGAGTCGGAGCCGGGTTGTGCCGTACGGGCCGCGATCGAGGACGGGCAGCTCCCGCAGCGCCGTCTGGAGAGCTACCGCAAGCTCTTGCGGGAGAACCAGCGCATCATCGCCAAGACCGACGCCCGGCTGCGGGCCGAGATCCGGCGCGACTGGAAGATGAAGGGCGCGGAAGGCCGCGCGGCCATGCAGGCCAAGCGGGGCTACCTGCGCTGAGCCGTATGCCCGGGGTCGGGGTCGGGGCGCTCCCGGCCCCGACCCCGACCCGACCACCGGGCTCAGCCCGCGAGCACCACCCACACCCAGGAGGCGACGATCAGCAGACAGGCGAGCAGTTCCACCAGCACGCTCGCCCCCGCCGCGCGCATCACCGTACGCGTCGAGGTCAGCGCCTCGCCGTGGCCGCCGAGCCGCAGCCGCTCGGAGCCGTAGACCCCGCCGACGAAGCCCGCCACCGCGCCGACGACCGGGACCACGACGAAACCGACCAGGGCCCCCGTGCCCGCGAACACCGCCATCCGAGGGGTGACGCCCACATCCCGCATCCGGCGCGGGCCCAGTTGCCAGACCGCCGTCTGGGTGAGCAGCAGCAGCGCCGTGGAGCCCACCAGCAGCCACCATGCCGATGCCATCCGCTCCTGTGCCGACCACCACAGCACCCCGGACCAGACCAGCCAGCTGCCCGGAATCCCCGGCACCAGCACCCCGTACAGGCCGAGCAGCATCACCATGCCGACCAGGACGAGCTGCCATGCCTCCATCAGCCAAGGGTGCCGGACCGGGACCGCCATCGCAGGTCGTGCGTGGGTCTCAATCCACGTCAGCCGTCTGTCCCGCTCCCGTTCCCGCTCCGGGCCCCGGAACGCGACTTAGAGGTCCTAACAGAAGTTGTTGATCATGTGACTTTCGGTTCGGATGCTCGTTGGTTTCAACATGGGGAAGCGTCAGTCGCGGCCGTGGATC
>NZ_JBEYBS010000044.1:0-21221 GCF_040632375.1 Streptomyces sp. NPDC019396
CAGTCTCGAACCGCCGAAGAAGTACCGCTTCAGCGTGTTGAAGCTGCTGATCCGGCTGCAGAACTTCCGGCTGCCCCGCAAGCGGACCGTCCTGATCCCCGTCCTGGGGATCTACGTGACGTTGATGGTCACTGCGCAGTCGGCATGGGCGAAGGACTACACCCCGGTCGGCATCGGTGACCTCCTGCCCTCCGTGGACATCCCGTACACGAAGGGCCAGGGGACCCTGTACGAGGAGTACGGCAACCCCCTGCTCTACACGGTCACCGACGACTACGGCATGTGGGACGTCATGGACCCCATGCTGGAGATCCCCGCGATCATCTGCATGGCCCTCACCGCCGTGATCGGCTCCGCCGCCGTCACGATCGTGCAGTGGATCTTCAACGTGACCACGATCCCGCCGCTGGAGAACGCGATCACCGCCTCCGTGGGCGGTGCGGCGAAGACGCTCACCGAGACGCTGCTGCCCTCCGCGATGGTGATTGGCGCCTTGGTCGCGTGGGCCAACCACCGCCGGGCTGCCGGATCGGGCCTGTCCCAGCTGGGCTGGGTGGCGGTCTCGACCATCTTCTCCATCTCGCTGCTGATGGCCCCGCAGACCTGGGTCAACGGGATCGACTCCGCCCGCAACGTCGGTAGCAGCGTGGCCATGAACGCCACCAGCGCCGGCCTGGGTGACGGCACGAAGGAGCCCATCGACCTCGGCCACAAGACCACGTACGGCAACAACGAGCGCGACAACATGCTGCGGAAGTCGAGCGATGCCGTCTGGCGGACGTACGTCGTGACCCCGTGGTGCGTGGTCCAGTTCGGCAGCCTGGAAGCCTGCAAGGCCGAAGGCAAGGGGCTGCTGGACAAGGGCATCAACCCGGAGGATCGCAAGGAGCATATGAAGGGCGTGGGCGACCGCATCGGAGGTGAATCGAACTCCTGGGTCGACGGCCACAACCCGGTCGGTCGCATGATGGTCGCCATCCCGGCGCTGATCTGCGTGATCCTGTTCGCGGCCTTGGTCCTGATGCTGGCCTTCGCGAGTCTGGCGTCCCTGCTTGGCGCCCTGCTCATGCTGGTGTCCGGAGTGATCTTCGCCTGCCTGTGGATCATCCCAGGAAGGCCCAGGACGTGGGGCGTCCGCTGGTTCGACTTCCTCCTCGGCTACACCCTGCAGAGCGCCATCGCCACGATGACCCTCGGCTCGGTCCTGGTCGTGACCACCGCGTCCACCAAGATGATGGGCGAGTACGGCTATGCGGCCGCCGCCGGAATCAGCATCGCCACCGCCATCGTCGCCTTCAAGTTCCGCAGCGTCCTGGAGTCCATCGTCGGCGTCACCGGCCTGACCAGCCCGGCCGCCGCCGTCGGCGGACTGCTCGCCGCCCGCGCGGCGGGTAAGGCCGGATGGGGTATCACCAAGGGACTCGGCCGCGGACTCGCGGGGATGCGGCTTCCGCGTATGCCCCGTATGCCCCGCCGCAGCGGTGGTGGAGGCGGCGGTAACGCCGACAGGCCGACGACCCCGCAGCTTCCGCCGGGCGGCAACCCGGGCGCCCTGGCCGGTGCCCGCCGCCCCATGCCGCCGCTGCCCTCCGGCCAGACGGCAGGCGCCGCACTGCCGAACAGCGGCAGCCGCAAGGAAGTCGGTCCCCTCACCAGCCGTCCGGAACTGCCGTCGTCCACCGCGCCGGCCCGCGGCCGGTCCGTTGCCGACGGCCCGGCCAAGGCCGTCCCGGGCACCCGCCGCCCGGCCGAGGTCGGAGGCACCCGCCGCCCGGCGGAGGTCGGGGGCTCGGTGCCCCGTCAGGCACTGCCCGCCGCAAGCGGCTCCGCGCAGGCGGCGGCGAACAGCACGAGCCGTCCGGCAGCGGGAGCGGCCAGCCGTCCGTCCCCGACGCTGCGGACCGAGAACAGCGGTGCCAGCTACACCTTCCGGCAGGGTCCGAAGACGGGCACCTCCGCGCCGAAGGTCATTCCGCACAAGGTGGTCCGCTCGACACCGAACCGTCCCGGCGGTTCCACCGGGCCCAACCCCACCCGGCCGGAGAACCGCAGCCGGGCCCGCAGTCGCGGCCGCGGCCGGGGTCTGTCCGTGCCGACCGTGACGCGCCGCAACGGGGGGAACTAAGTGGCTGACGACGACAAGAAGCCGCGTACGCCCGCGGACTTCCGCGAGCTGCTGCAGGAGGTCTACGAGGTTCCGGAGGTTGAGGAGGGGGGCAAGCGGCGCCAGCGCCGCAAGGCCCGCCGCCAAGCCCGCCGTACGGCGAAGACCAACCGCAAGACGACGATGAAACAGGTATTGGAGGAGGAGCGGGCCAAGGAGCCCATGAACCCTGCCGGTGCCGCCCTGATCATCGTCGTCATCCTGGTCGTGGGATTCGGCGCCACGAAGTGGATCACCGGGGACGACAAGGGACAGCAGAGCGTCAGCACCGCCCCAAGTGCCCCCGCCGCCGATCCCGCCGGCGGGGGCACGACGGCGAGCTCGCCGCCGAGCCCTTCCGCATCGGCGTCGCCGTCCGCCTCGCTTCCGGCCGTGGACCTGAGCGCGCCGGAGAAGACGGCGGAGGGCTGGGGCCGGGTCTACATGACCCGCAACCCGCCGGTCGACAGGGAGCACGAGACCGTGGTCGAGCGGGCGGCTCCGTGGATGACCGAGGCCCTGGCCCGCAATCTCGCGGGCACCCGAGACAGCCTGTGGGACAACCTGATCTCCAACGGCGGGGTGTCCACCGTGACCGGGGTCGAGGTGGGCAAGGCCGACGAGGAGCTGGGCATCGACACCCCGCTGCGGGCCTGGCGGGAGGTCAAGGTCAAGACCGTCATCGAGGGCTACAAGAAGTACGACAAGACCTATGTCTTCCAGGCGGAGATGACGCGCGACGGCGACCAGTGGCGCGTGTCGAGGGTGCTGGGGGTCTGACGTGAATTCGCGCCAGGCCGCCATGCTGGCCTCGGGGGTGGCGCGTCGGGGGGCGGCGCTGAAACTCGTCGTCCCCGCCGGCATCCTCTTCTTCTGCTTCCTGATAGGACTCGGGATCGTCGGCGGCATCGCCGGTAGCTCCCAGGCGTCCGCCGCGTCCTGCGGCGGCGCCGGTCTGCCCGATGCCCAGTACGAGAACGATGACGAGAACGATGAAGGGGGCACCGACAGCACCGACGGGCTTCACGCCAAGCAGATCGAGAACGCCAAGATCATTGACTCGGAGGCGGTCAAGGCGAAGCTGTCCGGCCGAGCGACCCTGATCGCCCTCATGACCGCGCTCCAGGAGTCGACTCTCCTCAACCTGGACCACGGCGACAAAGACAGTGTGGGTGTCTTCCAGCAGCGCCCGAGCACCGGGTGGGGCACCAAGGAACAGATCATGGACGTCCACTACGCGGCCAGGATGTTCTTCCTCGGCGGGGACGGCGGCGATCCCCCCGGCCTTACCGACATAAGTGGCTGGGAGCGCATGGAGATGGGGAAGGCCGCCCAGAAGGTCCAGCGGTCGGCGCACCCGACGCTGTACTCCGGGCAGGAGTCCGAAGCCCGCCGCATCGCCAAGGAAGCCGGGATCAATCTCACCCGCGCCGGCGAAGCCACGAGCACCCAGCCGACCAGGCCGTCAGGTGACGCATCCAGCTCCGAGGAGCCGACCGGCCAGGCGCCCAACGAGCGGTGCGAGAACGAAGACGACCAACAGGACATCCCCGCCAAGCCCGGCACGGCGTTCCACGACGGCAACGCCAACTGGCCCGCCCAGGTGAAGAACCCCCGGTCCACCGCCGACGCCATTAAGTGGGCCAAGCGCGAGGCCGACAGTGGGTCCTTGGAGTGGTATCGCTGGTGCCTGAAGTTCGTTGCTCAGTCGTACGGCTGGACCTCCGCCGGTTCCCAGTACGCCATCGACCACTACTGGGCAATGCCGTCCACAATGCGGCACAACCGGGACCGCAACCCCCCGGTCGGTGCCCTCATGTTCTGGAGCACCGACGGCCGGGCGGGGCATGTCGCGCTCTACGTCGGCAACGGAGAGATCGCCTCCAACGACATCCGCGAGCCCGGCCGGATTTCGATCGTTCCTGCCACGGATATTGAGTCGAAATGGGGTGCTACGTACCAGGGTTGGGCCCCGCCGTACTTCCCCAATGCCGGATAAGAAGTGGCATGTCAGTGCCTTTTGAGATGATCTAGAACAGAGCAAAGGAGACGGGTGTGGCAGATCGGCTGATCCTGGTTGACGACCTGGACGAGGAGAGCATCAAGGGCGTCGAGCGGATCGACTTCATGTGGCGGGGGACGGAGTACGAGGTCGACCTCAACCCGGAGCACCTGGCGGAGTACGACGAAGCTCTCGCTCCGCTGCTGAAGGTGGCCCGGGTGAAGCAGGGCGCCGGCCGCAAGGGGCGCAAGACGGCGAAGCCCAAGTCCGAGACGGCGGCCGAGACCAAGAAGGTCCGCGACTGGGCCAAGGCGAACGGGCACGAGGTGCCCGACCGCGGCCCGGTCCCGGCGGCGGTCCGCGAGGCGTACGCCCGAGCACAGGCCGAGCCGGGGCCGAGCGTCCCGCCGCAGGGCTCACAGGGAGCCGCCGCCGAGCCCGCGACCCAGAACCCCTATGCCGGTCGCTGATCCGAAGGGACGCACCCGGCCCTCCGTGGCCTGGCGGCCCCTGACCGAAGAGGCAGCGAAGAAGCTGACCGAAGAGGCGGCCTGCTTCGTCTGGCTCAACCTCACCACGGGGGAGCTGGACGTACGCGCGACCGACGAGTTCGCGGCCAGCCCCCCGTGGCTGGTGGCCGCGTGTTGGACGCTCCGCTGGCCCGTCGCCCCGCTACCCGCGGACCGGGCCAACAAGCTGATGGACGAGATCGCCCCCCACGCTCAGCACCTGATCAACGCCACCAGCACCGAACTGACCGACCGTACGCGGCCGGGAACCGTTCTGTACTACGGCGCCGGGCCCGCGCTCGACGCCATCCAGAGGTGCTGTGCCGCCACGTGGACCGACCCGGACCGGCTGCACACGGAAAAGCAGTAAGGAAGTGGCCCGATGCCTGTTGTGACCGACCATGACGCCGTCCCCCTGACCCCGGTCTACACGATCGTGATCCGCGAGAGCGGTGAGGCCAGCGTCGACGGGCATCCAGTGGACACCCTCCCCGGCCAGGACGCCCGCGACGCCGCCCTGGCGCACATCCAGGAGAAGGCCGCCCGACTCGACCGACCGGTCCGCGTCAACGCCAAGGAGCCGGACGGCAGCACCTGGCCCCTGATTGTCGACTGGGACGGCGAGGTGACGCCGCTCGAACAACCTCACCCGGCGCCGGCCCCGCCTGCAGCACGCCGAGCTCCCGAGCCGCCTCCCGCAACCGCAGCCGCCCCCGTCCACCTTCCCCCGCCCACCGGTGAGCCGGTCATCCCCGGCCCGCCCCCGGCCACCCCCAACGTCGACTGGATGGCACCCCTGCCCCCCGAGTACGGGGAGATGCTGGATGCGGTGAGGTCCGCGGACATCGCGGGCAACTTTCCCGCCGCCGAGGTCGCGGCCAAGGATCTCGAAGACGCGCTGGACGACGCGTACGGAGCCGTGCACCCCTACACCGTGAACGTCGTCGCGGTCAGGGCCAACCTGGCACTGCGCAGGGCGGCATGGACCACCAGCCTGGAACTGCACATGCGCGCGGCCTGGCTCCGGCACGACCAACAGGCCCCCCGGGACGAGACGCTGCGGCTGGCCCGCAACGCGCACTTCTGCTGGAAGCACCTGGTCGCCCAGTGCCCCAAGCACCCCGGGACTCACGATCCCGCCCAGGCCCAGCAGCGCGTCCAGGACCTCCTTCGGGTGCTCCGACATGTCGACGTCGAGCCGATCATCATCACCACGACCGAGGAGTGGGCGGCGAAGCTGCTGCCCGCAGCCTCCTGACGCACCACCACGAAACGGGGGAGCGGATGGCGATCCGTGTGGGACCGGGCCAGTCGGCCCAGCAGGAGTACAAGCGGCGTCTCCGATCCTGGAGGACGTCGGCACGACGGCGATTCCTCATCGGGCTGGCCCCCGTACTCGCCCTCGCCGGGGTGCTGGAGTGGTGGATCGGCTGGCACGGCATCGGCGTCCCGCTGTTCGGCCACATCGCCGCCCTCGCCGTCGTCCTCGCGTGGTGCGGAACGCTCACGGCCCCCCAGCACGTACGGGCCTGGCGGTCCGGCGCAGAAGGCGAACGGCGGACCGCGCGGATGCTCGCCCCGCTGGCCCGCCGCGGCGCGGTCATCCTCCACGACCGCGCACTCGGCAAGGTCGCGAATCTGGACCATCTCGCCATCGGGCACTGGGGTATTGCCTGCATCAACACCAAGAACTGGCAGGCCAAGGGGGCGCGAGTCGCCGTCAGCCCCGACGGCGGAACCCTGTGGTACGGCGCCCACGCTCAGAACCGCGAGGTGGCGAAAGTCCACGGGGAGGCGAGGCAGGCAGCTGCCGCCCTCCGGCGTCCACTGGACGGGCTGCCGGTCGACGTCCGGCCGATCATCGCCGTACACGGGGCTCCGGTTGGCCGTCGCGGCATCTTGGTCTTCGACGGCGTGGTGGTGATCGAGGCCCGGCGCCTTCGCAGCCACCTGCGCAAACAGCGTCGCGTCCTCTCGCCGGCCGAGGTCGCCCAGGCCGGGCAGGCAGCCGACCAGGCCCTTCCCCCGAAGGAATAGAACGTCGCTTCGCCAGGAAGTCGAACAAATCATGCCAATGGCCCGGGAGGTTTCCCGGGCCATTGGCATATTGGTTTCCTGAACGGTTTAATAGGTGTATGCCAGCAACGTTGCGCGTCACCGTCCACATGTCCGAGGATCTTGCGACACGGATCAGCAGCACCGCCCGGTCGTACCGGCTGGCTGAAAAAACCTGGCGTCGCCTTTCCCTGCTAAACGCGAGGGATTCCCGAGAGCGTAAGAAGATTCGAGTAGAGGCGGAATTGCGCCGCAAGGCGGAGTGGCCGACAGAGGACCACCTTGTCGAAGCCTGCGTGCGCGGCCGCATGGCGCAGCCGGACCTTGCCCGCGACTGGCGCCCGCTGACCGAGGAGGAGAAGGCCGAGCTGTCGTTGCCCGGCATGTGGCCCGGGTCGGAGAGGCCAGGGGAGGACTTCGGGACTCCCTTCGCCTGCACGCTCGACTATGACCTGGTCTGGCAGGCGCGGGCGGCCGCGTGGCGGATCAGTGAGCCGTGGATCGAGGAGATCCTGAGCCAAGGGCTGGGCAACCTGCGCGGACTCACCGAGGAACAGCGCGACCGGCGAGCCGCCCTCGGCGCCCATGTGCTCACCTTCGGCGCCATCGTCCGGCAAGGGATCGCGGACCACTGGCCCACCAAGGAGGTTTCTCAAACTGAATCGCGAAAGGGTTCTGACTAATAACGTTATTTCGACCCTACATATCCGCCGATCGCTTCTGAGTCGCCTTTCTGCTTGCTTGTCGATTCTGCTTGTCAAGCGTTGCCGGTACTGCTATTCATGAAATGGCGTCGGTGAAGTAGGCGAGAAATGGAAGGCTCTACAAGATGTCCGAAGAGGTAGCGGTCGCGGCGCAAAAGGCGCGGCCGAAAGTGGTCAACGGAACGCAGTTGGCGGCCGAACTGGGCATCGAGCCCTGGATGGTCACCCGGGCACAGGAGCTGGGGCTCATCCCGCCCCGCGACAAGTCCAAGGGGTGGTCGCGCGAGGCAGCCGACGCCCTCGCCCCGCGGGTTGATGAGATCCGCGAGGGCATCGCGGACCGCGAGGGCTACGGCGCCCGGCGTACGGCCGAGCTGCTGGCCGAGCTGACCGGACTCGAAGTCGAGGCCGCCGACGTGCCGTCCCTGGCCGAGAAGACCAGGTTGCGCGTCGTGGATGAGTACAAGGGCTGGGACCTCTACTCGGTACGCGACGCGCGGGCCCTCGCGGTGTCCGAGGACGCCAAGGCGCTGATGTCCGAGCTGATCGCCGCCCGGCAGGAGGCGAAGGCCCGCAGCGAGGCCGAGTGGACCGCGTGGGTGGAGGTGAGCCTGCCGCCCGACGAGGCAGCCGGCCGTCTGGGGTGGAAGGTGGCCGAGCTGAAGCAGGTCGCCCAGGACGGGCGGATCAGCGCGGGGAGGGGCGGACGGTTCGCCGTCGAGGACCTGGACGTGCTCGCCGCGGACGAGGAGCTGTGCGAGAAGGTGACGGGGGACCGGCTGATCCGGGCCGACGAGGCGGCCGGACTGCTGGAGATCCGGTACCCCACCGACTGGCAGCACGTGGTGGCCGCAGGCTGGATCACCCCGGCCACCCACACGGAGGCCCGGGTCGGGCGGCGGAGGTGGATCGAGGTACCGCTGTTCCGGACCCGCGATGTCGAGGGCCTGCGGGATCTTCCGGGTGTGCCGTGGGAGGAGGTCCGCGCGGTACGACCCGGAGAGCCGAGTCCGCTCCGCGAGTACAGCCGGGTGACGACCCGCGCCGAGGCGATTCACGCCTTCGCCGCCGCCGTCGCCGACCGGCACCAGGTCGAGGTGTGGGCCTTCCACGACGACCGCACCGGCGCGTGGGCACTGGACTGGGCCCGCGACGACCAGGACGGCCCGACACGCGAGCAGGTCGCCGCCGAGCTCCGCGCCGACCAGCAGGCCGCCCGCTACTGCGCGGACATCACGGTCGGCGGCACCCGGTGGGGCCAACGGGCACGTCAGGCACGCGAGATCCTGGCGGCGGACACGGCGGTGCTGCTGTGCACCAGGTCTTCCGGGCAGCCGACCAACGACACCGAGACGACCGAGATCATCGAGATTGCCGTCATGGACGCCTCCACCGGCAAGGTGCTGCTGGACCGCCGGGTGAAGCCGTCCGTCCCGCTGGGGGAGCGGTACGCCGGAGGGCTCTCCGACGAGGACCTGGCGGACGCCTCCCCGTGGGAGCGCGTACTGGTCCGGGTGCGGGACGTGACCCGCGGGCGCCTGATCGTCCCGGGCCGGCCGGGGGAGGACCAGAAGCTGATCGCGGCCGACACCGCGCGGGCGGGCAAGCGCCCGATGCACCTCGCTGCCGACGAATCCTGGGCTTTGCGGGAGGGGGACGACCCGGTCACCCCGGTCAGGGGACTGCCTGCGGTGAAGGGGTGCGAGTACGTACGCGAGGAGTTGCTGCGGCGGTCCCGCGCCCGCGGCCGCGCTCACCTCCCGGAGGCCGCACCCCGCCAGGAGGTGACCCGCTGATGGCCGAGATCCGGATCATGGGCGCGAGCGTCGAGGAACAGGAGCAGGTCACGGACCTGATCAGGAAGGCCCTCGCGGCGTACCCGGTACCGGTCGCCGTGGACGAACCGCGCCGTCTGCAGAACCGGCGGTCCGAACCCGGCACCCCCGCGTACCGGATCGTCTTCACCGTCATCCCCGCTCCCGCCCCGGCGCCGGCCGCCGAGGAGCACACCGTGCACGTCGAGCGGGAGGAGCCGGTCCGCCGCCGAGGAGAACGCCGCAGCGGACGCCCGATGAGCGGGCGCCGGGACCGTCCCGCCCTTCCTCCGGGCACCGGCCGGTAGCCGGTCGGGACTGGCCGTCGTATCCCGCACGGGCCCTTGCCGCCGCTACTCTGGGGGGCGAGGGCCCGGCGACCGTTCCGGAGCCCCGTGCCACGGGAAGGCGGTGACCATGCGCGAGGCGACGAATCCTGGCGAGGGGGAGTGGACCCCGGACGCCATCGCTCACGCCCTGACGCCGGGCCAGCGGATGGAGTTCATGCGTCAGCTGAACCTCACCCCGTTCAGCGAGCTGGAAGCCCTCGGTGCCCGGTGGCGAAAGCTCATCGAGGACCTGCGGGCCGGAGCCGCGAAGGCCCCCGAGGTCCTGGACTACCAGCGTCAGCACGGCGGCGCTCTGCCGCCGGAGTACACGGACGTCACCGAGCTGATCAGCGAGCGGCGGGTCGCGTGAACTACCGGCTCTACATGGACCCCACGCAACACGAGGTCTACCGGAGCCTGCCCGAGCGGGCCCGCGACCGCCTGGCCCGCTTTCTGCTCGACTCGCTCACCGACCCCATCACCGCGACCGAGCCGTACGGCAACGTCGATGACGGCGTGGTGCGGCTGTGGGCCGCCGGGGACCTGGCGGTGGTGCTGATGGTCGGCGCCGAGACCAAGACCGTCACGGTGCTCAGCATCGCGTACGCCGGCCTGGACTGACGACGAACGACGAGGGGCTTCTCCTCCTACCCCCGCGGGGGTAGGAGGAGAAGCCCCTCGGTGTCTTCAACACCCTTCCGCGGGCGGACCGATCAGGGACCGTTCCGAAGACACCGCTCGGCGCCGAGCGTGAAAGTCGATGCGGAATGACCTCCGCCGAGATGAACGAGCGCCCGCCCAGGAGGTCACGCGGGAACGGGCAAGCCCAGCGTCGAAACGGGGGGGATTCGGCGCTGGGCTATTGGCCCACTCTGCCACGGAATTGCCCGCCCGTACCCTGATTTGAACCTTTGGGTGCTCCGCGCGACAGAGCGCCTGTCAGGCGAGAGCCTGCCCAAGAAGGTCCCGTGGACGGCCGTTCAGCGCCTGGTGCAGAGCCTCGGCCCGAGATCGGATCAGGCCGTCACGGTAGGGGGCCGGGAGGCGGTCGAAGATGCCTGCCGCCATCTCGGCAGCCGCTGAAGAGTCGCCGTCGAGGCGCAGACAGGCGGCTGTGTCCATCGCGATCAGGGCCCGGGTCATCACCGATGGGGAGTCGGTGAGGTCGAGGGCACCGTCCTGGGCCGCGTAGGCAGCCTCCGTGTCCCCGAGGAGGGTGTACGCCTGGGAGAGGTGGACGAAGTGCTTCTGTCCCGGATAGCCGAACCAGGTATCTGCTGTCTCCTGTCCGTCGAGGTGTTCCACGAGGTTCCGCACATCTGTGACCGCCATCCGGGCGCCCCGAAGATCACCGATGGCGGCCAGGGAGCGGGCCGTGACCGCCGCCGCCAATGCGCCGGCGGCGGTGGGCGTCCGACCGGCGGCCCTGCGAGCTCGGGAGGCGATCCGTACGGCCGCCTCCGGGGCGCCGTAGTTCAGTGGCACCATCGCGTGCCGCGCCAGCACCCAGGCGGTCATCCTGCGGTCACCGGACTCGCGAGCCGCCTTCTCTGCCGTCGCGAACCAGCGGAAGGCGTCCCCCTTGTCGCCGCGATCGTGCTGGACGATGGCGACGAGACCGGCAATCCCCGCAGCGGTACGGGCGAGATCAGCACGAGCCCCGGCGGGGTGGGGCTGGCGGAGGACCTGACCGAGGAGATCGAGGTCCGCCTGCATTTCGCTCAGCACGTCGCCGGGCGCCCGGCCGTGGTAGCCGCCCCGGTGCCGCTCGAATGCCGACTCCAGGTAAGCCAGGTCACCGGCTCCGGAGCCGGTGAGGGCCCCGTCGATGCCCTCGCGCGCCTGCGCGATGCCCGGCAACGCGGTTGAACCTACGGCCGCGGCCGCCACCCCGAAGAAACTGCGTCGCTTCACGTCCTCTTTCTCCCTGCGCTGGCTGCGTCGGTGCTGCCGCGATGCGGCGACTGCCCGCTGCACGTCCGCGACGCTCAGCCCGTATGCGCGGGCGATCGTCTCGTGCCAGTCCGGGACCGGTAACCGCTTCTCCAGTTCCCACCGCTTGATGTTCTCCCAGTCGAACCACCGGCCGCCCTGGGCCTGTTGAACGACCTTGGCCTGCTGGTCTCGGGTGCGTCCGGCGCGTTCGCGGATCGCTCGAAGTAAGGCGCCGATGCCGTCCGGGGCCACCATGACACTTTCCCTCCGTCGCCGTCGGGTGCGGCCCTCATCCTGGCCCCCCGGAGCGGCCCCCCGCCGGGAAACGCACCCCTTCGTGGCCCCTCATTCCTTGTGTTCCCCGGCAGTTCAATGGGCGAACGCCGCCGACCCCTCGGCTCGCCGCCGGAACGGCTTCGGCGGCGGGTCGAGGTTCCACCGGCCGCACGGCGCCACCCGGACAGACAGACCAACTGGAGGGGATCATGGACACCGCAGCACCCGTGGATCGGCTGCCGGCTCGCGCCGCATGGGAGGAGACGGGAACGGCAATCGTTCCCGGTGTCCTGGAGCCGGACCGCTTCAAGGCCCTGGTCGAGGAGGCGCACGGCCGGATCGACCTGGTCACCCCCCACGTCCACGAGCACACGGCAGCCCACCGTGACGGCAGCTTCGCCTCCCCGGTGCACTGCGGCTTCATCCCGCCCGGCCCGGTGCTGGAGACCCTGGCCTACGACAAGGCCCTGCTGATGGCGCTGCGCGAGGCCACCGGAATTCCCCGGCTGATCCCGCGCGGTGGTGCCGTCGTGCTCTACAGGGAAGGCGACTTCCAGGGCCTGCACGTGGACTCGGTGAAGTCCACCGTGACCGTCGCGGTCGCGCTGACCGAGGACCTGCCGCCGATGGGCTGGGCCCCCGACCTGATGGGAGCCTTCCCCGACCGTCTGGGGGAGGTCGTCACCGAGCACGGCATGTTCCCCGAGGGGGAGGGCTTCACGACCCTGGCCCACCCGTACGGCGACGGCAGTGTCCGGGCGTTCGCCGGGTACCACGTGCCGCACTGGCGTCGGCCGGTCACGTCGACGGGCCTGCTGGTGACGATGTCGTTCATGGACCTGTGATGGTGGCCATGACGCCACGTCAGCTCTGGCTGGCGGAGGGACGGGCGGTCGTTCCGGAGGACGTGGTCGACCCCGGGCTCTGGGAGGAGCTTGCCGAGGAGGCCGACCGGTGCGAGCCGCACGCGGTCGTCCGCCACAACCGGCGGCCGGGGCTGCTGGTGATGCGGGACGGCTCGATCACCTCCCCCCAGCGGTGCCGGGTCCACACCGGGGGAGACGCGCTCAGCCGCCTGGCCATGTCCAAGGGCCTCGCGGAGGTGGCGGGCGAGGCGACCGGCCGGACCCGGATGACCCCGATCCGCTTCGGCCTGAAGTTCTACGAGCCCGGCGACTACATGCACGTCCACCGCGACGACGGGAAGTGTGAGATCACCTTCTCGTGCGGCCTGACCCCCGGTCTCGTCTCGATGGGCTGGCTGCCCCGCCTGCGGTGGCTGACCACCCAGCAGGTGGCCGACCGCCTCGGTGACACCCCGTACCCCGACGGCGGCGAGACCTTCCCGGTCCGCCACCGCGTCCTCACCGGATTCGACGGAAGTCGCATCCCCCACTGGCGTACCCCGCTCGACTCCCAGTCGCGCGAGGTACTGATCACCATCTGCTTCACCGACCTCTCGGTGTAGCAGCGTCCTTCCCTAGCCCCAGGAGGAACGACCATGTCCCAGCAGATCCCGTCCGCCACGACGCAGGCCGTGGACCCGGCCGACTTCGTGGTCGAGCTGCACGCCGAGGGCAACATGCCGCAGAACTCCGGCGGCGACCCGGCGGTGCCGGACTCCGCCTTCCCCGACACCCACACCTACCCGCTGCCGTCTGCCTGACGGCTCTGCAGGCGGTAGCTGAAGCCGCCCGGCCGCCGGGGCACCCTTCATGACCTGGGTGTCCCGGCGGCCGGGCTTCGGCATCTGCGAAGGGAAGAGTCCATGCGCAAGGCGTACTTCGACGGCACCCACCGGACCCGTCATCCCGACGAGACCTGGGAGGCGATCCGACCGCTGCTGATGTCGTACGGCATCACCCGCGTCGCCGACGTGACCGGGCTGGATGATCTCGGAATCCCGGTGACCATGGCCGTGCGGCCGCTGGCCCGCACCTTGTCCGTCGCCCAGGGCAAGGGCGTGACGCTGGCCGCCGCCCGGGTCTCTGGGGCCATGGAGGCGATCGAGGCATGGCACGGCGAGCGGGCCGTCCCGACCGCCGAAGTGCGGGCGCCGGCGGACGGCCTCGGCCTGGACCTGCCCTATCCGGTCACCGCCCTGGAGAGCCACCCCGGCTCTCTGTTCACCGGCTGGACCGTCCTGGACTGGATCACGGCACGATCAGCACTGGACGGCGAACCCACGCTCGTCCCGGCCGCGTGCGTGCAGCTGGGCAGGGAAGCCCACGACCGATGGCGGCTGCACCTGCCCAGCGCGTCCACGAACGGTCTCGCCTCCGGCAACACGCGCGCCGAGGCCGTCGTCCACGCCCTGGCTGAGCTGATCGAGCGCGACACGATCAGTGCACTGGCCGACGGGTCGGGGCACGGCCGTCTCATCGACCCCGGCAGCGTCGAGGACGAGCACTGTGCGGCCCTGATCGACCGGGTGCGGGCGGCAGGGGCTTGGCTGGAGCTGTGGCACCTGCCGAACCGGTTCGAGGTGCCCGTCATCAGCTGCTATCTGTGGCGCGAGGACCAGCCTGCCCTGCTGGTCTCCGGCTCCGGCGCCCACCTGGACCCGCACGTGGCCCTGTCCCGGGCGATCACGGAAGCGGCTCAGTCCCGGCTCACCCAGATCACCGGCAGCCGGGAGGACATTCACCCGGCCGCCTACCGGCCCGCCGTACACCACGGCCCCCAGCCGTCCACCGGCCGTGGCGCCAAGTGGGCGGAGGTCACCGCGCAGCACACCACCGGCTTCACCACGGACGAAGGCGAGGCCGAGCACCTGGCGGCCCGCATCAGCGCGGTCACCGGCCACTCCCCGCTGGTCGTGGACCTCACCCACGGAGCCCACCAGCGGCGCGAGTTCGCCGTCGTCAAGGTGCTGGCCCCGACCCTGCGCTACGACGCCCGGCACGTCATCCCCCGACCGACCCAGGAGGCAGTCGCTTGAGCGTTCACGTCTTCTCCGGGCCCACCGTGCCCGCCGCCCGCGTCAGGGAAGTCCTCCCCGACGCCGTGACGCACCCCCCGGCTCGGCACGGGGACCTGATGCGGCTCGGAGCCGGCCCCGGCGACACGGTGCTGATCATCGACGGTCTCTGGCACCAGAGCGCCCCGGTACGGCACAAGGAGATCCTGGCGCTGCTGGCCGACGGCGTTGCCGTGGTCGGCGCCGCCAGTATGGGAGCCCTGCGGGCCGCCGAGCTCGCTCCGTACGGCATGGTCGGCATCGGGCAGATCTTCGAGGATTTCCGCAGCGGCGCCCTGGACGCGGACGACGAAGTCGCCGTGCTCCACACCGAGGACGGCCGCCCGCTGTCCGAAGCCCTGGTGAACCTGCGGGCCGCCCTGACCCGGGCCGCCGCCGATGGACAGCTGGAGACCACCGAAGCGACCCGGCTGGCCAACCTGGCTCGCTCCCTGCCCTACACCCGCCGGTCCTGGGCCGCCCTGGGCCGCCTCGCGGCGGGGGAGGGGTTGAAGACCGCGTTCAACCGGGCGGATGCCTGGCGTCGTGTGCACCCCTGCGACGCCAAGAGGGAGGACGCCGAGCGGGCCCTTGCCCTGGTGGCCGCTGGCCTGCCTCCGGCCCCCGGCACCGCCGGGGCCTGGGCTGGCGAGCCGTGGCAGACCAGCTTCGTCCGGTACTGGCAGGCGGCCTTCCGGCCGGTCGCGGAGGCGAGCGGGCAGTCCGTGAACTGCCTCGCTCTCCTGAACTATCAGCAGCTCTACGACCCGGGGTTCCCCAGCCGGTGGCGCACGCGGGTCCTGGCTGCTCTCGCGCAGGAAGAGGGCGACGACGTGTGTCGCCCGGTGCGAGCCGCGGCGGTGGAGCGGTCCGCTCTGCGGCGCGTTGCCGATGCGGGTGTGGAGCTGGGCGGCATGTCCGGCGGCCAGCTCGCCCACTGGCTCACCGAGGACGAGGTGAGCCAGCTCCCGCCGGAGGAAGCACTGGTGCGGATCGTCGTCCGCTCCGCCCGCCTGGACGGAGCTTGGACGGTGTGGCCGGTGACGGTGGCCGAAGCAGGCGACCTGATCGGCCCCGTCCCTTCAGTGGCCGAGGCCGTGGCCGCCGCGTTCACCTTCAACGCCGAGGTCGAGGCGGCCGACCCGCACCGCACCACGGCCCACCTGAGCGCCGACCGCATCGCCGCATCGCTGGTTCAGCGGTGGGGGCTGCCCGAGCGGAGCGGCCGGACCGTGCTCGACGCAGCGGCCCGGGACCGGGCGTTCCGCGACTTCGCCGGCGCCGTCGAGGTGGCCCGAGCGTTCTACCTCTCCGCCCGCGCCGGTACTGCCGGGCCGTCGCCCTCCTTGGTCGCCAGCGGCGCGAGGCAGAGCCCCCGGACCTGAGCAATGGCCAGCGGCACGACAGCGGCGGCCGCGATGATCAGGGCGCCCGCCGCCAGCGTCGTGCGAAGCCCGAATACCTGGGAGGCGGGACCGGCCAGGAGGTATCCGAAGGGCACGGGCAGGATCTGGCCGAGCGTCGAGTAGGACAGGGTCCGGCCCAGTCGGTCCGCTGGAATCCTCTCCTGCACCAACGAGGCCCACACGGTCATGCTGACCGCCAGCCCCGTGCCCGCCAACGCCGTGGCGGCCGCGAGGACGGGCAGCGGTACGGCCGCCGCCATCGCTCCCAGCGGCACCGCCATCGAACCGGTGCCCGCACAGACCACGAGCCCGACACGACGCGGCTTCCACATGAGGGCGAGCGCTGCCCCGGCCACCAGCCCCGCGGTGAAGCCGGACACCACCACACCCCACGGCGCGGCACCGCCGAGTACCCGCTGTCCGTACACCGGGCCCAGGAGCTGGTAGCCGACCAGCCACACGGGAACGATCACGGCGGCCTGGCAGACCATCACCCACAACCAGCGGCGGGAGCGGAAGTCATCCCAGCCCTCGCGCAGGTCGGCGGTGAAGCCGGTCCGGACCTTCACGTGCTTGGCCTTGAGGCTGATCCGGGAGAAGAGCAGGGCCGAGGCGGCGAACGTGAGAGCGTCCCAGCCGAGGGCCCAGGCAGGGCCGACCACGGCGACCAGGACGCCGCCCAGGGCGGGCCCCGCGACCTTCATGGTGTTCTGCCCGATCTTCAGCAGGGCATTGGCCGCGTGCCGGAGTTCGGCCGGGACGACTTCCACGACGATGCCGCCGGCCGCGGGGGTGAAGAAGGCTCCCGCCGCCCCGCAGACGGCCGACATCGCCACCAGGTGCCAGACCCGGGCCGTGCCCGAGAGGAGCAGGAGCACCGCCGCCGCCTCGGCGGCCGCGCAGACGACGTTGGACCACACCATGACTCGGTGTCGGGGCAGCCGGTCCGCGACGACGCCGCCGACGAGCAGCAGCAGGATCTGGGGTACGACGCTCGCCGCGAGGACCGCGCCCAGCGCTCCGGGCCCGCCGCCGATCTTGAGCACGGCGAAGGCCAGCCCGATGGGCGCCACGGCCGAGCCGGTCCAGGAGAGCAGACGGGCGGCGAAGTGCAGCCGGTACGGTCTGATCGCCAAGGGGGCGCCTGCCTCCCGGACCCGGGCCGCCCAGCTGATACGTGGGACGGGCCCCGCTGGATTCCGGTCGTGCAGCCGCGCCTTACGCAAGATCCAACTCCACCCAGAGAACACGAAATCCCGGTAGCGAGGCGCCACCGGGAAGATGGTCCCGACTCTAGAGCAACCCGAAGATCGTCTGTCGCAGACGCACCAACAGGTACCCGCAGACCCACAGTGGGGCGGTCCACCTCAACCACAGAACGGAACCCTTCAGCGCCCGCAGTCGAGGACCGACGAGCGGAGGTACCCAGCCGTGCGGCCCCCAGGCCGTACGGCGGCACCCCCGCGGACATCAGCCACGCTTCCCGTCTTTGATCGTCACGGCGCCTAGCCGCCCGAGACTCAGAGCCGATGGTGCTGTCCACCGGGCGTTCGCGGACGACGTCGCCGCACGCGAAGCGAGTCCAGCCCGCGACCTATCTGCGGTAAACGGCTGGATGAACGCCGACCCAGATCACCAGCCGTCTCCGACCCTCGGACCGTCGGGCGTGATGTCGATTCCCCGGCCGTCCCACAGGGCTTCGTCCAGGTCGTCCGGGCGCGGGGTGACGCGCTGGCCGGAAGACTCCGGACTGCCTTGGACGTGAGGCTCCGACCCCGGCTGGGCTGACGCGTCAGCCGCGCCGGTCGAGTCGTGCCGTTCGGCATGTTCTGTCACAGGTCCAGCCCCCTACGGTCGATCGGACGATGCCATTTCCCGCACCCTCGCCAGGAGGAGGCGGCAGTCCTCCACGGCGGTGTGCGGGCCTCCGAGCTTCTGCGAGCGGTAGCGTCCTCGCTTGACCGACCACAGGCCCTTCCAGACGGCGTACGGCTCCATCGCGTCGTGCCACCGGCACTCGCCCAGCCAGTGGGCAGCTACCTGTGCCGAACGGTGTCGTTCCAGCTCCCGTTCCAAGCACCCTTTGTCGAAGGGCAAGTTGTAGGCCACGCACGTCCGACCGTGCAGGGCCTCACCGAGGGCGGGCAGCAGCTCTCCGAAGGTAGGGGCGTCGGCCACCCTCTCCGGAGTGATCTTGTGGACGGCGATGGCGCCCGGTTCGATCCCGGCCTGCGGGTTGACGTACGAGTCGAAGAGCACGGTGCCGCTCTTGTCGGTGGCCGCGATCTGTACCGCCCACGCCCCGTTCAGGCCGGTGGTCTCGATATCGACCGCAGCCAGTGAGTCGTCCGCCAGGAGCCGCCGGGCCCAGTCCGCGACCTGCGCCCGCTCGCGCGGCCACGATCGCGGTCTGCGCAAGGCCCGCACCGCGTCGTCCAGGGCGCCGTGCCGCTCACCGCTCCCTCCGAGCCGCCACCCGGCAGTCCCGAGGACCTGGTCCGAGTAGAGCATCCCGAGGAAGGCGTCCCCGTCGTACACCGCGAAGTCGTGGCGGTCGGTGTCGGCCGGCCGCACGAACCGGGCCGCCCGGCCGTCGATCTCCTGGGTGAACAAGTCGTCCAGCAGCGCCGGATCGGCGGTCACTCGTCGCCCTCCCCGTCGCGGACCGGAAGGCCCTGTTCGTTCACGATGAGCGACTGCCCGGGGATCGGTTCGTCCTCGGCCACGGTGCTGCTGACCTGGTCACGGCCGTGCCCGTCCGCCGCAGGCGAGGACGGCTTGCCCCCCTTGCCGCCGCCGGCGGGGGACTTCACCTGTCGCTCCAGGCGACGGACCTGGGTCTCCAGAGCCTTGCGAGCCTTCTCCGCCCGCTCGGCCGCCGCCGCCTGGTCCGCGCCGAACTTCCGGCTCTGCTCCAGTTCTTCGAGCAGCCGGTCCCGGTCGGCGTTGTGCCGCTTGACCAGCTCATCGCGTTCTTCGTTGTGCTGCTTGATCAGGTTGCCCCGGTCGGTCAGGTGCTCCTGGATCAGGTCCTTCCGCTCCTGCTTCGCATCCGCGACCTGAGCCGTTGCGGCCTCCGCCGTCGCCTTGTGCTGGGCGGTCTCCGCCTGGAGCTGGTCGACGCGCTCCCGGGCCGTCCGCTCGATGGTCTCGACGTCCTTCCGGGCGGTGGCGATCTCGTCCGCCGCCTTCTTCCGGGCGGCGGCGATCTCGTCCTTGGCGTCCTTCTCGATCCGGGCCCGGTGTTCCTCAATCTGTTTGTCGGCTGCCGCCTTCGCCGCTTCGATCTGCTCTTTCGTCTCGGTCGTGACTCGCTCGATCTCCGCACGGGCGGCTTCCTGAGCGTCGTGCGCCCGCGCGTCGGCAGCAGTGACCCGTTCCTCAGCCTCCCGCTCGGCCACCTGCTGGGATCGCACGGCGTGCAGCGCGAGGAGGAACATCAGGGTGGCGGTCGACTCGGCCTGTTCGCGGAGGCCGTCCGCTTCGACGGCCGCCTCCTCCGCCGTCTCCTTCAGGCTTTTGAGCCGCTTCGCCTCCTGCTCGGCGGCGATTCGGGCCTCATGCTCCACCCCGAGCTTCGTCTGTGCTTCGGTGACGGCCAGCCGGGCGGCGTTCTGCGCGTTCGCGACCTGGACGCTCGCCAGCTCCGGATCGCCCGCGGCCTCCACCGCCGCAAGATGGCCGGGGAGCACTTCGAGGACTTGGACCAGGAGGGAACGAAGGCTGATCTCCGTGGTCTGCGCCTCCGCCACGGCGGCACTGTGCGGGAGTGTGGACAGGTCATCCGGAACCACGTCCTGACGAGCGGCGGCGTCCTTGCCGTGCTTCCGCTCCCAGCGCAGGGCTTTGAGCGCGGTGTGGTCGGGGTCATCGCAGTATTTCGACGGCGGCCCGGGGGTACCAGGCGCCTTCACCTTCGCCGGCCGGGAACACCCGGCGGGGAACTCACACAGTCGGACGGCGGTCTCGGTGGGGCCGTCGCTCTGGTCGTTCATCAGTGGATTCCGTTCCCCGTCGCTCAGGCGGCGGTCGTGCGAGTGGGCAGGGCGATGACGGCGGCTTCCTTCGCGGATTCGAGCGCCGTGGTGAAGGCGTCGGCGACGGCGGCGGCCTCTCCGGTCATGCCTTCGATCTCGGCGATGGCGAGGTCATCGCGCACGGTGCGGGCGAGGAAGTCGAGGACGTCGTCGCTGCCGTCGGTCAGTGTCTGGATCTGCTGCAGTTCGCGGTAGCGGTCATCGGCCTGGGCTACCTGCTCGGCGTACGACTCCAGGGCTTCGACCCGCCGGGTGATCCCGTCGAGGCTCGCCCGCAGGGCCCGGCGCCGGGTGTTGAGCAGCGCGGCGACCTTGTCCCCCTTGGGGTTGGAGGGCTCGGCCTTTACCATCCGGGTGTACTTCCGCAGGGCCTCCGCGATCTCCCACTCCTGCCGGGGGAGGGCCACGTCATTGTGCTGCCGGTCGATGAGGTCGAAGCGGTGCACCGCCGAGGTGCGAACAGCCTTCTTCGCCTGCTGTGCACGGGCGAGGAGGGTGCGGGCGTCGTCGTTCAGCTCGGAGGGCTGGACACACCGGTCTTTGAGCTCCGCCAGGCGCCGTGCCGTTTTGTTCCGCGAAGCAGCGTTCGCCGCGTACGCGAACCCCATGAACGCGAGGACGGCGGTTCCGATCGGCCACGCCATGAGGAGGGCGGAGTGGAGGCCGTCGAAGAGTTCCTGCACCGGGCGACCGAAGGCGTCGTTCACCGTGGCCCCGCCGTCGTGCGGGCTCGGCGTGTACCACTCAACTGCCCCGGTGACCCAGGCTCCAGCTCCGAGACCAGCGACGGCGAGACCGGGACGCAGCAGGTAGGGGGCCGTGGCCCACCAGACGCTCACCTCGCCCCGAGGGTAGGAGCGCGGGTCACGGTCGGCCCGGACCAAGAGGTCCCGGTCCTTCTCGGCCAGGTCGGGGTCCCGCACGGTGACGGCGGCCAGGCGCGGTGATGGCGGCGGTTCCTTCTTCACCTTCGGGTCCTCCCCTGTGCCGACTTATGTGCGTCGCGGGGCCTCACGGTCTCACGTGCCGCTGACAAGAAGGTCGTCGGTTCC
>NZ_JBEYBS010000045.1:0-20291 GCF_040632375.1 Streptomyces sp. NPDC019396
GGGAACGACGCGACGACATCCACGAAGCCTTCCTCGGACTCGCCACCTGCCTCATCACCCACCGACACGTCCAACGCCTTTGTTAGGAGTTCTTAGGCCTCGGCGGCTGTTCGTACCCTTCAGCCATTCGTGCTCGCGGGCCCGCGTGCTCGTCCGTGACGTCACGTGCATGGACCTATCGGCCCTGGGCGACGCCCCCATCAGGACCTTGCGCAGCGCGATGTGCCGGTCGACGTTGAATTCGTGCAGAGCGGCCCGCCGCTGTCAGGGCCGCCCGGTCCGGAAGGAGCCGCGATGAGGCACAGCAAGATCGGCAACCTCATGGTGCGCGACGTGGTGTGTGTGACGACGGAGATGCCCTTCAAGGAGATCGCCGGCCTTCTCGCCGAGCACAACATCAGCGGCGTGCCGGTGGTCGACGCCGAGCGCAGGATTCTGGGCGTGATTTCTGAAAGCGACCTGGTTCTCCGGCAGACGGGTGATGCGCCGAGGTGGGAGTCCGGTTCAGGTGGTACGACAGGGGGATTGGCGATGCCGGTAATGACTGCCGCCCAGCTGATGACCTGTCCGGCAGTCACGGTCGATGTCGGTGAGACCGTCGCAGGGGCCGCACGGACCATGGCAGGTCACGGAGTGGAACGTCTGCCCGTCGTCGACGAGCTGGGTCAGCTGGCCGGGATCGTGACGCGACGTGACCTGCTGCAGGTCTTCCTCCGCCCGGACGCGGAGATCAGAAAGGAGATCGTCGATGATCTGTTCGCACGTACGCTGTGGCTGCCTCCGGGCAAGCTCACGGTGAGGGTGGCACAGGGAGTCGTCACCCTGGAGGGCCAGCTGGAGCGGCTCAGCGACATCCTCGTGGCCGTCAGGTTGGCCCAGCAGGCCGATGGGGTCGTCGGCGTCATCGACAGGCTGAGCTACCTCTACGACGACTCTTCGAGTACCGGGGAGTCCGGTCTCAGGATCAGACGCCGGAAAGCACTCAGAGAACGCTCTCCGTGAGAGTCCACAGGCGCGCGCACCGTGCCTCCGCCGGGGCATGGACAGGCAGCGGGAGGGGGGAATGCCTGAACAGGCAACCAACGGCTCCGCGGGTCGTCGTCGGTATGGACGGCTCGCCGTCGTCCTTGGCCGCGTTGCGCTCGGCCGTCCGGTACGCCGGTCTGACCGTGGCCCGCGTGGAGGTCTTCGAGGCGTGGGACATGCCCGGCGCTCGCGGCTGGTCGGCCCCCATGGTGGACATCGAGTTCGACGAATGAGGAAGCCGGACGTCGACTCATGGATGAAGTGCTGCCGCCCGTGCCGCCGGACCCTGTTACCTGCTTACGACGAGTTCGGTGTACATCCCGGCGAGGTAGTGACCGGGAAGGTTGCACACCAGTTCGTAGCGCCCGGGACGCAGCGTCAGCGTGGTCCATCCCACGGCGCCGGGGGCGATGCCGTGCCCCTCGCCCGTCCCGCAGGTGCGGGACGCCTCGCCGAGGCTGCCCGCCTCGTCGACCTTTCCGTCGGGACCGGTAAGGCGCTCCCCGATTCCCTGGCCCGAGGGCAGCGGGAGCACGACCACCTCGTGCACCGTGGCACCGGTGTTCACCACCCGCAGCGACAGCAAACCGGCCGAGACCGTGGCCGGGCGAGCCCAAAGACGCATGCCGTACCCGCCGGGAGCGCCGCCCATCATGCCGGGCCCCATGTCGCTCACGGCCACGTCCACCACCGTCCCCGGCATTGCGGGTGCGCTGCAGCGCACGCCCGGGGCCCGCCATGCCGCGGGAACCGCATGGCGAGAGGCGCCAGTGCCGGCCAGCAGCACGGTGGTCGCGATGCCTAGCACCAGCGCGGCGACCGCCCCAGCGACAATCAGCCAGGAGCCGCGCCGGCGGTCCGCGTTCACCGGTGCTCCCGCAGCAGCGCGAGCCGTCGTTTGTACTCGTCTTCCTCGATTTCCCCGCGGGCGAACCGCTCGGCGAGCAGGTCCTCGGCCCGCCGGCCTCCCCATCCCTGCTCACCGGGGGAGACGGGCCGTGCGGACTGGCGGTCGTGGTGGGCGCCGCCGAGGTAGCGGACGAGCGCAACGATTCCGCCGATCACCAGCGCCCAGAACAGCACCATGAACATGGCCATGAAGAACCAGCCGCCCCAGCCCCAGCCGCCGTCGTACCACATCATGACGATCACCTTCCGGGCGTAAATCCCTCCTGGTTTCCAGAGTGTGCCGGTGTTCCTCGGCGCGCAGGGGCAGCCTGGTCCACCTCCGAGGGCCGAACGGCTCCCGTTTCTTCCCGGCCGCCGGGCTGAACAGGCCGACCACACCTGGCGTACATCCGCGGCCCGAGGTGCGGCCCGGCGGTCGGGCAGGGCTCACGTATCGTCTCCCGATATCGGAGTTCGTAATGTCGGCGACTGTGCAGCCGAGGGAGTGGGTCATGAGCAAGCCGTCGACCGCCGCCAGGACGCCGGACCAACTTCAGCGGCGGCTCGGGGTGTCCGACGCCGTGGTGATCGGCCTGGGGTCGATGATCGGTGCGGGGATCTTCGCCGCTCTGGCTCCGGCCGCGAACGCCGCGGGGTCCGGGCTGCTGATCGGCCTGGCGGTCGCTGCCGTGGTCGCCTTCTGCAACGCCACGTCCTCGGCCCGGCTCGCGGCCCGCTACCCGGTCTCCGGCGGCACCTACGTCTACGGCCGCGAGCGACTCGGCGACTTCTGGGGCTATCTGGCCGGGTGGTCCTTCGTGGTCGGCAAGACCGCCTCCTGCGCGGCGATGGCGCTCACGGTCGGCTCGTACGTCTGGCCCGGTCAGGCGCACGCGGTCGCGGTGGCCGCGGTGGTGGCACTGACCGTGGTGAACTACGTCGGGGTGCAGAAGTCCGCGCTCCTGACCCGGGTGATCGTGGCCGTGGTCCTGGCGGTGCTCGCCGCGGTGGTGGTCGCCTCCCTCACCTCCGCCACGGCGGACGCGGCCCGCCTCGATGTTGGCGCGGATGCCACGGCCGGCGGGGTGCTCCAGGCGGCGGGCCTGCTGTTCTTCGCGTTCGCCGGGTACGCGCGGATCGCCACCCTCGGCGAGGAGGTCCGTGACCCCGCGCGCACCATCCCCCGGGCCATCCCGCTCGCGTTGGGCATCACCCTGGTCGTCTACGCCGTCGTCGCCGTCGCGGTGCTGTCGGTTCTCGGCCCCAATGGGCTGGCGCAGGCTGCGGCCCCGCTGTCGGATGCGGTCCGGGCGGCGGGCGCCGGCTGGCTGGCCCCCGCCGTGCGGGTGGGCGCCGCCGTGGCAGCGCTCGGCTCGCTGCTCGCGCTGATCCTCGGGGTCTCCCGCACCACCCTGGCGATGGCCCGGGGCCGGCACCTGCCGCACGCCCTGGCCACCGTCCACCCCCGGTTCAAGGTGCCGCACCGCGCCGAGCTGCTGGTGGGCGCCGTGGTCGCGGTGCTCGCCGCGACGGCGGACGTGCGCGGGGCGATCGGGTTCTCCTCCTTCGGAGTCCTGGCGTATTACGCCGTCGCCAACGCCTCCGCCTGGACGCTCACCGAGGACAAGGGACGGTCGAACCGGCTGGTCCCGGCAGTGGGGCTGGCCGGATGCCTGGTGCTGGCCTTCGCTCTGCCCGTGTCCTCGGTGGCCTCGGGGGCCGCGGTGCTGGCCTTCGGCGCCGCCGCCTACGGGGTCCGCCGCGCCGTGACCGCGCGCAGGGCGTAACCGGCGCGGCTGCCGCTACGGGGTGTCGTCGAACTGGCGGGCACCGGGCGACGGCAGCTACATGCACCGAAGCGTCGTTGTGTTCGGCAGTCCCACATGCGTACTCGGCAGCACGGCCGGCTCGGCCCTCGGTAACTCCGCCCGCCGCCGCGCTGCCGCGAACCAGGCGCAAAGTCTACTTCGGACACCCGAAGTGCCCACCTGACCTCGCCTGGAGCGGCCTGGTGCAGACGACAGTCCAGCTCCACACCCCCTGGGCGTCCCTGTTGTTCGTCCTGGGATCATCAGCGTTCCGGCCTCCTTTCCGTAGCGAGACCGGACCACGTCCGGTGAGGAGAACTCCACCGCCGACGCTCATCCCAGCGCACGAAGTTCAAAGGGCCGACTCCTCATTGGAACGCGGCGTGGACCTGTTGCTCGGTCGCTCCGTGGGAGACCAGGAGCAGTTCGTCGCCGGGCCGCAGCCGTACCTCCGGCTCCGGCACGGTGGGCTGGCCGTCCCTGACCACGGTGGCGATGACGGTTCCGTCAGGGAGCTGAACGTCCGCGAGGCGATTGCCGACGGCCCGGGAACGCGTGGTGATCACCGTCTCGATGATGTCGACCCCGGCCTTGCTGAGCCGCAGCAGGGCGACCGTATCGGCTGCTCCGGTGGCCTCCTCAATGAGCGAGATCAACGGGGTGGCGGCCGGGACGGCGATGTCGATGCCCCAGCGATGGTCGAACATCCACGCGTTCTCGTCGTCGTTGATGCGGGCGACGACCCTGGGCACGGCGAACTGCCTCTTGGCGAGCAGCCCGATCACGAGGTTGTCCTCATCCCTTCCGGTAGCGGCGATGACCAGATCTGCCGCGTGAGCGCCCACCTTCTCCAGGAAAACTGGTTCGCAGGCGTCACCGACGACGAGCCGAGCGGTGAACCGGTCTTCGAGTGCCGCGATCCGGTGGGCGTCGACATCGACGAGTGTGACGTCGTTGCCGGCCGCTGCGAGGACCTGCGCGATCTGTGTACCCAGGCGTCCTGCGCCGGCGATCAGAGCTCTCATGTCCCCAACTCCTTGTCGAGGAAGTCACGCAGCCGGTTCAGGGCGGTTGCGGCCACGGAGAAGGTGAGGAGGTCACCTGGCTCGGCGGAAGTACCATGGGAGGGAACGAGCGACCGGCCCCCGCGGGTCACCTCGACGACCCGGATCTCACCGTCGACGTCGAACTCACTGAGCCGGCGCCCGACGAGATAGGCCGGGATCTGCGAGCGGACCAGCACCGTCTCGCCGTTTCCGAAGGCGAGTTCCGGCGTCAGATGGCGGTGCAAGAGCATCTGGTGGATCTGGTTGACGGTCCACCGGATGCTGGCGATGGTCGGGATGCCCAGCTCACGGTATATGTCAGCCCGTCGTGGATCATAGATTCGCGCAAGCACGACCGGGACACGATAGGTCTCCTTGGCAGTACGCGCACTGACGATGTTGCTGTTGTCTCCGGAGGTGACGGCGACGAACGCATCGGCATGCTCGATCCCCGCCGCTGCCAGTACGGTACGACTGAACCCGTTGCCCTGGTGGAACTGCCCGGCGAAGTTCGCCGGGAGGCGGCGGCAACTGTCGGCATCCAGGTCCACGAGTCGTACGTCATGGTCTTCGGTGGCAAGTCGTGCGGCCAGCGAGGACCCCACCCGACCGCAACCCGCAATGATCACCCTCACGGTTCCGCTCCCTCCTCCTCGCGGCAGTGTCTGCGCCTGAGCAGGGCCTTGCGTGCTTCGTCCGCCGCGAGCGGCATGACCCCCAGCGCGGCGAGAAGCATCCACTGCGTGGGCGAGAGCGGGGCGGTGTTGAAGACGGACTGGAGCAGGGGCAGATAGCTGATGGCTGCCATGAGCGCGATCCCGAAGCCGCCGGCCGCGAGAAGCCAGGGGTTGGAGATCAGGCCCACGGTGAAGACACTCTCCCGTTCGGTGCGCACTGCCAGGGCGTTGAAGAACTGGCTGACCACGATCCCGGCCTGCACCATGGTGATCGCCTCCCGGTACACGGGGTTGTCCTGAGTGAAGTCGGCGTAGGGGATGCCGGACGTGTTGATGTGCCAGAAGAAGACCACGCACACGCCGGCTGCTTGAATGCCTCCGAGGAAGAGGATGCGTCCCATCACAGCGGGTGAGAACAGCTTCTCGTGCCGGGCTCGTGGAGGCTGGTCCATCACGTCCTTCTCCGGCGGTTCCGCCCCGAGGGCGAGTGCGGGCAGGACATCGGATCCCAGGTCGATCGCGAGGATCTGCACCGCGCTGATGGGAACCAGTGGGAAGCCGGCGAACGTGGCGGCCAGGATGGGGACGAGTTCTCCGATGTTGTGGCTGAAGAGGTAGACGAGGAACTTGCGGATGTTGCGGTAGACGGAGCGTCCCAGCATCACGGCCGTGGCGATGGATGCGAACGAGTCGTCGAGCAGGACCATGACCGAGGCTTCACGTGCCACGTCCGTGCCGGAAGCACCCATCGCGATTCCGATGTCGGCGTGCTTCAGCGCAGGGGCGTCGTTGGCTCCGTCCCCCGTGACGGCGACCACCGCTCCTCGCCGCTGGAAGGCGGTGACGACGCGCATCTTGTGCTCAGGGCTGACCCGGCACAGCAGGAGCTCCTGGGATCCGCTCAGCAGACTGTCCAGGCCCGCGTCATCGAGTTCGTCGAGTCGGGTGCCCGTGATCACGGTCGGAGTGGCGTGCTGCACGATGCCCACGCGGCGGGCCACGGCCTCGGCGGTCAGTGGATGGTCTCCCGTCACCATGACGATGCGGATGTGGGCCTGGTGGCAGGCCCGAACGGCTTCCGACACCTCGGGTCTGGGAGGGTCGAGCATTCCGACGAGGCCCAGAAACACGAGTTCCGCCTCGGTCGCCTCACGCGAGGACCCTGGGTCGGACAGCTCGCGCTGGGCCACGGCGAGCACGCGCAGTCCCTGCGCGGCCAGGCGGTCCTGCGCCGCTGTCACCTCTGCGCGCAGGTCGGCGGTCAGGACACGCCGATGTCCACACCAGTCGAGGGCGGAGCATCGCTCGAGCACTTCCTGCGGAGCTCCCTTCACGTAGGCGTGGAGGCTGCCGCCGTCTCCGGTGTGCAGGGTGGTCATCATTTTGCGTCCGGAGTCGAAGGGGAACTCGGCGACCCGGGGCTGCGCGGCTTCCTCGGCGACCACGTCGACCCCGGCCTTCGCAGCGGCGACCAGCAGCGCCCCTTCAGTGGTGTCTCCGAGCACGTGCCACCGGCCGGAACCGGAAGCCTGGTGTGATGGCGGTACCAGGCGCGCGTTGTTGCACAGTGCGGCGGCTCGCAGCAGTGGGCGGAGGGGCTCGGGGTCGGCGACGTGACCGGTCGGCTCGTACCCGACCCCGGCCACGGGATGTGCGGTTCCTCCGGCCCAGGCTTGGACCACGGTCATTTCCGCCTGGGTCAGGGTTCCGGTCTTGTCCGTGCACACGACGGTGGTCGAGCCCAATGCCTCGACGGCCAGCAGTTGCTTGACCAAGGCATGGCGGCGGGCCATACGCCGTACGCCGATGGCGAGCGACACCGAAAGCGTCGCGGGTAGTCCTTCGGGGACGAGCGCGACCATGACTCCCAGTGCGAAGACGAACGAGGGCACCAGCTCCTCTCCCGTGGGGATGCGCACGACGAACAGGAGGGCGCCCACGGCGAGCGCTGTGCCCGCGACACGACGAGCCATCGAAGCGACCTGGAGCTGCAACGGAGTCTTCTGGCGCGGTGCGGCCGCGGTGAGCCGGAAGATCCTCCCGAACTCCGTCCCCTGCCCGGTGGCGAACGCGACCGCCTTTCCGGTGCCCGCAACGATATCGGTGCCCATGAACACGCAGTTGCGTGCCTGAAGGATTGGGAACCCGGATCGCTCGGGTTCGCTGGTGCGTCCGACGGCGTCGCTCTCACCGGTGATCGCTGCGTTGTTCACCGTGACGTCGTGTGCCTCCACCAACCGGCAGTCGGCTGAGACCGCGTCTCCCGCTTCGAGCACCATGACGTCTCCGGGCACCAACTCCCGGGCCGGCAGTTCCCGCAGCACCGCATCACGCAGTACACGGCAGGTGTGGGGAACCATCTCCTGGAGAGACTCGGCGGTGCGTTCGGCCGAGTACTCCTGGGCAAAGCCGATGCCTGCGTTCAACAGCACCACGCACAGGATTGCGACAGCCAGCTGCAGCGTGCCTGCCACGTGCGGTTCCTGGAGCGCGTAAGCGAGGAAGGTGATGGCCGAAGCGATGAGCAGGACCACGGCGAAGAGGTCGGTGAACTGGGACGCGAGCTGCCGCCACACCCGGCTGCGGGCCGGGCGGGGCATCTCGTTGGTGCCGGACAGCAGGCGTCTGACCTCCGCGTCCTGCGTCGTGAGTCCGCGCGGAGAGCTCCGCAGACTCGCGTAGACCTCCGCCGACGGCAGAGCCTGGACGGGCTCACGGTAGGCATCATGCGGTGACTCCGCGTGCGTGCCTGAATCGGCACCGCGGCTGGTCAGTTCTGATGACGGGCTCATAGCCGCTGCCTTGAGGCGATCTGACGCGCGCGCGAGCGCACAGTCGGATAGGGACAGGCGGATCCAGGACACAGCCTGGTTCTGCGGGCTGGGTCCGACGGCGACGACGTGCCGAGGCAGTCATACGATCTCAAGCACATCGCTGACTCGCCGACGCGGCGTCGGGGGGCCCGCCGGGCCGTAGCCGAGTCGGATCACCATCTGGACGTGGCCCATCGCCGAGACCGGGTCGCGTACGGCCCAGCGCAGTTCGGACCATTCGAGAGCCTGCGACGTCAGTGAGCAGGCCAGCCCGTCCAAGGTGGCCCGGAGGAGGACGCGTTCCATGGCCTGGCCTGCTCGGAGCCAGTCTCCTGGTCGATCGTTGTCGGTGCCCAGCAGGGCGAGCCGGGGATGCTTCTCGAAGGCGGCCGTGTCACGGCCGGGAACCGCCCGCCCGGCGGCGAAGTCCCGGACGGGAGCCGTGACGTCATACTGCCGGGGTCCGAATGCTCGCCCCGGAATGCCTTCCTTCGGTGTCGTCGCATCCTCGGGTCCGGTGCGGGTCCAGCGGACCAACTCCTCGCGTACTTCGGGGTCGAGGGCCTCACGGCTCTCCGCATCGTGGATCAGGCTGAGGAGTTCCTGTAGATGCCACGCATCGGGGACGTGCAGCTGTGCACCCTCCAACAGGGCGGCGGCGCGTAGTCCGTCCAGTACGGCATCAGGGACCTGCTCGTCGGTGAAGGGAAAGCGGCTGGTGTGCCGGCGCCGGATCGCGGGGTGCAGAGCGGCGAGGTCGCTCTCACGGCGGACGGGCAGGTCGAGGCGTACCTCGGCGAAGAGCCACGGATCGTCGGGGGTGGGCAGGAGCGTGGTGACCGGTTCCCTCCCGAGACGGGCCGCTGCCACCCGCAGGTTGAACAGTGCGGCACCACAGCCCAGGTGCAAGGCACGGTTCTGCGGGTCCGCCTTCTCCATCACCCGTCCCGGATCACCGCGCAGCTGCATCGTGCAGCGGCCGTTGAGATACCGGAACATCCATGGCTGGGCATTGTGCATGGACGGAGCCAGTCCGGCTTCCTTGACGAGTGAGGCAACGGCGTCCACACCAAGGGATGCAGTGCTCACGAGTTCCTCCTGTAACCGCACGCGTCAATCATGGGCGACGACGGCGACCGGGACGGTCGCGTGGTGGATGACGGCGTGGGCCACGTGCCCCAGGTGCCCACCGACCGGGGACCGCCGGATTCGGCGGCCAACAACGATCAAGTCCGCGTTGCCGGCCTCGAACAGCACCTGCTCGGCGGGGGCGCCGACCAAGGCCCGTTCCTCGACCTTCACCGCGGGATACCTCTGCCGCCACGGCAACATGATGTCGCCGAGTCTCCGGCCCACCGCATCCGCCACCTCCCGCGTCACCCCTGGGTCCAGCATGGGCGCGTAGCCGAAGGCGAAGGGCAGCGTCCATCCGTGCACGGCCCGTATGCCGCAACCGCGCCGTTGCGCCTCGTCGAAGGCGAACTCGAGCACCTTCGCCCCCGTCTCGTGGATGTCCATTCCCACGATCACGTCCTGGGTGGGAGTCGACGGCTCCTGCTCAGGTCCGGAGGGGCTCGAAGCCCGAACGAGGACCACCGGCGTCGCGGTGACCCCGATCGTGGCCGCTGCGATCGAGCCGAGCAGGAAGCCCGTGACTGCGCCCAGGCCACGGGAACCGAGCACCAGCAGCTGTCCACCCTCGGCCTCGATGCCGAGCGCCGCGGCCGCCCGACCGTTCAGCCGCCGAGAGGTGACCTCCAGCTCCGGGCGGCGTTGCCGCAGGTCCTCAACCGCCTCCTCCAGAAGCCCGTCGGCCCACCTGCTGTGCTCCGCACGGTCGATTGCGGGCAACTCCACCACCGCAGGGATGGGCCACTCGTCGACATGCACCAGCCGCAGGGGAACGCCCCGCAGAAGAGCTTCCCGTGCGCCCCAATCTGCGGCGGCACGGCTCTCGGGAAAGCCGTCCAGCCCCACGATCACAGGGCGGGTCATCTTCGCGAACCTCCTTGGCGCCACTCGCCGACTACGCTTTCAGCCTCCCTGTCCCGCACCTTGTGGATGCAGGGGCCGACGGTCCCCCGCCGGGGCCGAACGGCCCTTGTGATCGCGCAGCCGCAACCGCCCCGAGCGAAGTGGCCGCTCTTTCGCCTGGCCGGTACGCCCGGATCCCCAGAGCCCGGTACCGCACCCAACGGTGCCCCGAACGTCCCAGGAACCGGCACCATCCGGCCCCAGCCTGATGCACGTCGGAACAGGGACGATGCGAAGAGAAGCGCATCTCCCGGGCTTCGGGCTGCGGGCCCGTGCCCAGTCATCGAAGCGGGTGAGCAGCGATGATGTTCTGGTACGACCACGACATCGGCGGATGGGGCCCATTCGCCATGTCTGCGAGCATGATCGTCTTCTGGGCACTTGTCATCGGCGTGGTCTTCCTGCTCATCCGTGGCCTGAATCGTCCCCTGGAGCACGGTCGTACCCGCTCGATGCCGGCGGAGATCCTCGGTGACCGGCTGACCCGCGGGGAGATCGACGAGGAGGAGTACCGGAGACGCCTGAATGCCCTGCGTACCGGGTCCGGACAAGCGTGACCAGCCGGGCTTGCCAGCAGCGAGGCGGCTGCATGGTGATGCGAACGGAGCGACCGCGTGACGCCCTATGACGCCCGGGCCGCGCCCGTCGCCGGAGATTCGCCGACAGGCCTGACGCAGCAGGAAGCAGCGCGCCGCCTCGAGGCGTACGGCCGCAACGAGGTGGAGGCACGCCGCAGCGTGCCGCTTCATGCTCGTGTCGTGGCGCAGCTGCGCGATCCCCTGATCATGGTGCTGCTCGCCGCGGTCGTCCTTACCGTCGCCATTGGAGATCACGCGGATGCCGTGGTCATCGCCCTCGTCATCGTGGTGAATACCACCGTCGGTGTCGTGCAGGAAGTCAGAGCCGATCATGCGGTGGCCGCGCTGTCTGCCCTCTCCGCGCCGACCGCGCGTGTCGTCAGGGACGGCTCCGGGCGTGCGGTGCCGGCAACGGAAATCGTACCGGGGGACGTACTGCTTCTGGGTGAAGGAGACATCGTCGCCGCTGACGCCAGGCTCCTGGAGGGGGCGGCACTGCTCGTCGACGAATCCATGCTGACCGGCGAATCCGTCCCGGTCGAAAAGGACGTTCTGGCGGATCCTTCCGGGGCGGCGACACTGAGTGCGGGAACGGTTGCGGTGCGAGGCAGGGCGGTGGCCGAGGTGACGGCTACGGGCGCGGACAGTGCGCTCGGCCGTATCGCCTCGCTTCTGGAGGGCGGGGCGGAGCCGACCCCTTTGCAGCGGCGGCTGGCGGCCCTTGGGCGGATCCTCGCCCTGGTCACCCTCGTACTGTGCTTGCTGGTGTTCGGGCTGGGCCTGATCCGGGGCCTGCCGGCGACGACCATGGCCGTGACGGCGATCAGTCTGGCCGTGGCAGCCGTCCCGGAGTCGCTGCCGGCCGTCGTCACCCTGGCTCTGGCCCTTGGCGCACGGCGGATGGCCGCACGCCACGCAGTGGTGCGCAGACTGCCCGCCGTGGAGACTCTGGGTTCCGTGACCGTCCTGGCTACCGACAAGACCGGCACCCTCACCGAGGGCAGCATGATGGTCGAGCGTGTGTGGACACCTCACGGCGCCGTCGAATTCACCGGGGTCGGCTACGCGCCACGAGGTGACGTGCTCGTCGACGGACGAGCGGCAACGGCCCTGCAACTGGGCCCCGTCCGGGAGCTGCTGACGGCTTCTGCTCTGTGCAACGATGCCGACCTCCGGCCGCCGGCCGACACGCCGGCCGACACGCCGGCCGACACGCCGGCCGACACGGGCGGTCGCTGGACGGCGCTGGGAGATCCCACCGATGCCGCCCTTCTCACCGCGGCGGCCAAGGCGGGCTGCGAAGACCAGCACCTGCTCCGGGAGAGATACCCCCGTGCGCGTGAAGAACCCTTCGACAGTTTGCGCAAACGGATGACCACGGTGCACACGACGCCGCCGGGGCGACTATTGATCTGCCTGAAAGGGGCTCCGGAAGCCGTACTCGACCCCACCGTGGTCGACGAGGACGGGAGCGTTCTGGAACGCGCACGACAGGAGGCGGCTCTGCTGGCCTCCCTCGGCTACCGCGTGCTTGCCGTGGCGTCCGGCACCCCGAGAGAGATGCCGACCACGGCAGCAGCGGCGGAACACGGCCTGCGGCTCCTGGGTCTGGCCGCGATGAGCGACCCGCCGAAGCCTGCCGCGGCCGCGACGCTGAGCGCCTGCCGGGCGGCGGGCATCACACCCGTTCTGGTCACCGGCGACCACCCGGCGACCGCCCGCTCAATCGCCGCACGCGTCGGGCTTCTGGAGGCGGGATCCGGAGATGGTTCGATCGCCACGGGAAAGGACCTGGCCGCAGGCAGGATCCGTGATTCCACCACGGTGACGGTCTTCGCCCGCACGGACCCGCAACAGAAGTTGGACATCGTCCGGGCATGGCACGCTCGTGGCCACGTGACGGCGATGACCGGCGACGGCGTCAACGACGGCCCGGCTCTGCGGGCCGCGGACATAGGCGTGGCCATGGGGCGTCGCGGAACGGAGGTCGCCCGGCAGGCGGCCGACCTCGTGCTCACCGACGACGAGCTGTCCACCGTGGTGGCGGCGGTGGAAGAGGGACGCCGGGTGTATGACAACATCCGGCGGTTCCTCCTCTACGCCCTGGCCGGCGGCACGGCCGAGATCCTGGTCATGCTCATCGGTCCCGTGCTCGGCCTCCCCCTGCCGTTGCGGGCAGGGCAGATCCTCTGGATCAACCTCCTGACGCATGGCCTCACCGGTGTGGCCGTGGGGGCGGAGCCCGTGTCGCCTCAGGCCATGAGGCGGCCTCCGCGGCCACCGCAGCAACACGTACTCGGCCACGGTCTCTGGCAGCGTGTGATCTTTCTCGGTGCGGTGGTGACTGCTGCCTGTCTGGTCGCGGGGCTCGCAGCGCGCGCCGCGGGTACTCCGTGGCAGAGCGTGCTCTTTCTTTCCCTGCTTACTGCGCAGCTAGGGGTCGTGCTGGGCCTGCGTGGGCGCCTGTTCACCGCAGACAACCCGTTCCTGCCCCTGTCGGTTCTCGCGTCGGCCGTATTGGGGGCCGCAGCGCTCTACACGCCGTTCCTCCGCTCCGTCCTGGAGACGGAGCCGCTCGGCTGGGCGGAGTGTGGGGCAGCGACGGTGGTCGGGCTGGTGGGCTTCGCCTCCGCGCGACTGAGCGGTCGGCCATGGGTGAGGAAGCTGATCGCAGGGCGTTGAAAGGGCGGGCCGGGCTACAGGAGGGTTGATTGCGTGGTCGGGGGCCGACACGCGCTCGTCGAAGAATTCCAGCGCTCCCGTTCGAGCACGTGGACTGGCCGCCGGCAGGCCGGTGACCATGATCAGGCGCTAACGTGGATGAGTAGCGGGCGATGGACGCCGGCGGAGGACACATGGCCAGCGAGGATCAGCCGGTGAGCCGCGTTCCGCGGATGCCACTGGACGAACTACTCGACGAGCTCCGTAGCCGCATAGACGAGGTTCACGGAACCCGGGATCGTCTGCACGGCCTGCTTGAGGCCGTGCTGTCCGTGGGACGGGAGCTGGACCTTCCGCAGGCGTTGCGTCGGATCGTCGAGACCGCTGTGTCCTTGGTGGACGCGGAGTACGGCGCCCTCGGTGTCATAGGCGACGGTCAGAAACTCGTCCAGTTCCTGACAGTGGGCATCAGCGACGAGCTCCGTGCACAGATCGGCCCCCTACCAGCCGGGCACGGACTGCTCGGCGAGGTCATCCGGCATCCCCAGCCACTGAGACTGAGCAACCTGTCTCAACACCCCGCGTCATCCGGTTTCCCGGCTCATCACCCGCCCATGCGCTCGTTTCTGGGCGTTCCGATCAGGGTCCGGGATGAGGTGTTCGGCAACATTTACCTGACCGAGAAGCGTGATGGCACCGAGTTCGACTCCGAGGATGAAGCCGTCCTCTCGGCCCTCGCCGTAGCGGCGGGGATCGCGATCGAGAACGCCCGGCTCTTCGAGGAAGTCCGTCTTCGGGAACGGTGGCAGGGGGCGAGCGCGGAGTGCACCGGCTTCCTGCTGTCCGGTTCATCAGACATCGAAGTGCTCGCACTCATGCTCGAACGCGCCCTTCGTATCACCGCATCGGACCTCGGTGTTGTCTACCTCATGGAACCTGCAGGCGGGCTGCGGGGAGTCCTCGCTGCCGGAGAACGGGCCGGGGAACACCGCGACCGGATGCTCCCGGAAGACGGGACGCTGGCCTCCGAAGCCCTCACAGCAGGCGCCTTGATCACGACGAACGACGTGGCAGGGGACCCCCGGGTCACGTTTGAGCGAGATCGTTGGAAGGGTTTCGGCCCGGCTGTCGCCGTCCCCTTGGGGACGAAAGAGAGCGTCCGTGGCGTGCTGGTGCTCGGCCGGGGAGCCGGTCAGCCCCCGTTTGTCGAGGTCGAGACCTCTCCGTTGTCCAGCTTCGCGGGACAGGCGGCCCTCGCCCTCGAGCTCGCGGATCGCAGGCGGGATGCGGAGCAGATCAATCTCCTGGCCGATCATGAGCGTATAGCCCGGGACCTGCACGATCTTGCAATCCAACGGCTTTTCGCCACCGGGATCACCCTGCAGAGCACGCTGCGTTTCATCGATCATCCGGAAGCCTCGGAACGACTGACGCGTGCGATCGACGACCTCGATGCGACCATCAAGATCATCCGGTCGACGATCTTCGGACTCCGGCAGCACGAGGCACCGGAAAGGCTTGGAGGCCTCCGGGTCCGAGCGGCAAGGGCTGTGGAGGAAGCCGCCTCGGTCCTCGGATTCACACCCGCTTTGCGGGTGGAAGGGCTCGTCGACACCGACACGTCCGACAGTGCCGCGAACGCAGTGATCGCCGTGCTGGGGGAGGCCCTTGCCAACGTCACCCGGCACGCACACGCGAGCCGGACGGAGGTCAGAATCGTCGCGCAGGCCGACTGGCTCAGCGTGACCGTCGTCGACAACGGGGTCGGCATCGGTAGGAACGTGCGCAGGAGCGGTCTGCGCAACCTGGCCGAACGAGCGGAGAATCTGGGTGGTTCGCTGACCATTGGGTCCGGCAGGGACGGAGGGACCCGGCTGCACTGGCGCGTACCCATATGCGGAGATCGCTGACTCTTGCAGTCGTTCAGTCGGAGCGCTGCTCGTACTCGTGTGACTGAGCCGCAATGACCGCTGCCTGCACACGGCGCTCCACGCCCAGCTTCGCCAACAGCCGTGAGATGTGGTTCTTGACAGTCTTCTCCGAGAGGTAGAGCCTCTTGCCGATCTGACGGTTGGTCAACCCCTCCCCGATCAACCCCAGCACGGCGTGTTCCCGTTCGGACAGGGACGAGAGCCGTTCGTCTTCGCTGCGTGCGGCGTCGTCGGGGTCCCGCAGCGACCGCATCAGGCGTGCGGTGGTGGCAGGATCAAGCATCGACTGCCCCGTGGCGACCGTCCTTACGGCAGCGACGAGGTCTGAACCCCGGATCTGCTTCAGTACGTACCCTGCGGCGCCGGCCATGATCGCGTCGAGCAACGCATCCTCGTCGTCGAACGACGTCAACATCAGGCAAGCCACATCCGGCATACGAGATCGCAGTTCTCGACACACTGTGATGCCGTCACCGTCGGGAAGCCGAACGTCCAGCACAGCGACATGGGGTCTCAGTGCAGGCCCGCGCGCCAGGGCCTGTTCGGCACTGCCCGCCTCGCCCACCACTTCGACGTCTGGTTCCGAGTCGAGCAGATCGTGCAATCCACGCCGAACGACTTCATGATCATCGAGCAGGAATACTCGGATGGGGTTCTCGGTGGAGAAGGGGAGTGTCTCGGACATGGTGACCTACCGACCTGTTGGTGCCTTCGGTAAAGACTGCTACAGCGGGCTGGCAGCACGTAGACCAAAAGTCCAGGATATGCGCCGTAGCCACCGCTTGCCCGGATCACCCGGCGCTGGCCGGGCGCCCCCTTCCCGGCAGGGTCGGTTCGTACATGTCGATCCGGACGTCCACCACCCCCTCGACGGCACGCACGGCCCGGGCGAGCAGCGGGACGAGGGCACGGTCCGGGAGGACTCCGCGCAATGTGACGACACCATCGTCGACGGACGCGTACACACCAGCCGCGGCCGGAAGGTCCGCAAAGACAGAGCGGCGAATCTCCTCGGCGATGTCCTCGTCGGTGCGCAGGAACACCTTCAGCAGATCACTACGACTGATGACGCCTTCGAGCACTCCGACACCGTCGACCACAGGAAGCCGCTTCACCAGGCGCCTAGCCATGATCCGTGCAGCCTCGGCAAGCGTGGCGTCCGCGTGCACCGTAACGGCCGGGCTGGACATGAGCTCATCCGCCACCACTCCGCGCGCCTTCAGCGCGCGGTCCCGTACACCGGGCGTCTGGGCGGGGTCGTCCAGCCGGTGCTCCTCCTTCGGCAACAAGTCGGCCTCCGAGACCACACCGATCACCCGGCCGTCACCCTCCAGCACTGGCAGAGCACTGACCTTCCACTGCTCCATAAGGGCCACGATCTCCTTGTATGTGGCCTGGCGCCCCACGGCGACGGCAGTACGAGTCATGACCTCACCCACCGTGTGCGGTGCATCGGGCATGGCATTACTCCTGGTGTGCATTGCTCCTGCGTACGAGTCCGTCCACTGCGGTGGCCGCGTCTGTCCGGTAGCCACAGAGACCGACTGGCTGTCAGTCCATTCGTGAACGCCGTCAGGACCGGGCTGCGGTCTGCCCGCACCCGCGTGGGCGCTCCGTCGCGTGAATGCCTCTGAATCCAGGTTCAACGGTGCCGGACCAGATCACATGGGCCGAACGGCCCTGGCGCAGGGCCGCCCTGCCTCTCCCCCCGGCGCACGGTGGGTGGAAAGGTCGCAGTCAGGAGCCGACCACACGAGGAGAGTGGTGAGGGCGATGGAGCGACCGCTGGTTGTAGGAGTCGATGGTTCAGACCCTAGCCTGAGCGCTCTCGACTGGGCAGCGGCGGAGGCGGCTCTCCACGGCGTCCCGCTCACCGTTCTCTATGCGTCGCGATGGCAGCGGTACGAGCAGCGGGCGCCGTCGTTCTCAGTCGACCGTCCCGCATCGCGGATCTACGCGGAGGACATCGTCGGCGCGGCGGCGGAGCGCGCTCTTCGGCGTATCGAATCGGTCAAGGTGTCCACTGAGATCATCGCGGAAGACCCTGCCACCGCGCTCGTACGGCGCAGCCGCGAAGCCGGTGCGATCGTCGTCGGCAGTCGGGGGCTGGGCACCCTGACCGGACTGCTACTCGGATCGGTGGGCCTGGCGGTCGCAGCGCATGCGGAGTCACCCGTCTTCGTCGTACGCGGCACAGATCTTGACGCTCCCGGGGACACGGTGATTGTCGGGGTGGGCGAACCCGCCGGAGCCACGAACACCCTCGCCTTCGCGCTGCGTGAAGCCGAACTGCGGAAGGTTCCCCTCATGGCTGTCCACGCATGGCGTTCTTCCGCCCCGGAGCTGCCAGGGGGGTCCGGGGCGGGCGCCGAATCGTTCGGCATCCGGCCCGCTGAAACAGACTTCGACGAAGTCCTCCGCCAGTCTGGCCTCAATCTCGGCTCCTTGACCGTCGAGCGGAGGGTCAAGGAGGGATCCGCTCGCGACGCGTTGCTCGATGCCTCCACCGATGGCGCACTCTTGGTCGTCGGAGCGCGACGACGCGACAGTCACGGAGGCATGCAGCTCGGGTCCGTGAACCACGCCGTGCTCCACCACGCAGCATGCCCCGTCGCGCTCGTTCCGCATCACTGATGGGCTGCCGTCTCCGGTATGAGGGACGAGGAAGGCCTCGCGCGGCTGCACCCGGCAATCCAGCAGCGGCACACCAGCCGTCATCCGTTCGCCGACAAGGCCCCCTGGCATGCCGAGACAGTGCTGGAGCTGGGTCCATGACGCCGAGAGCGCGACGTCCTGGATCCCGACCACCGAGAGGACCTCGTCCGATGGACCCGGTTGGGGGACGAGGCGGACACCGCGGTCGACGGTGTCGCCGAGTATGCCTTCGGACCTCGCAACAGGGACGGCAAAGCGCCCCTGCGGGACTTCGCCGCGCGCCGCCCGGTGGCCGATCGCGGGAGCACCACCTTCGAGCACACCCCGCATTCGGCTCTGCTGAGCACTCCCGGCGACACGCCGACCGACTGGCTGCACGCGGGGCAGGCCCTCGCACGCGTCCTGCTGGAGGCCACGTTGGGCTGGCCTGGCCACCTCCTTGACCTCTCACCCGCTGGAAAGCCCCGAGCTGCGGTGGCTGGCCCGCGATCCGGGCACCGGCACGGGCCAGGTGCAGATGGTGCTGCGCCTGGGATACGGACCGCAGGGCCCTGCTGCACCGCGCTGTCCCGTCCGGGACGTCCTTGAGATTGTGTGACCCGGCGGCCGCTGCGGCTGTGCCAGGCCGGACCGGTTGCGGTGTGACACGTTCGGGCGGCAGGGAGCTGAGGTTGCCATGCACGCCTGAGCCAGGAAACAGCGTCAGGGAAGGGACGGAGACCCACATGGTCCAGTCGACGACGGACAGCGGCAGACTGGTGCCGGGCGCGCCGGTTTCCGGCCGGGCTTGGCTGATGCTGGCCCTGGCCACGATCGGCTTCGCCGTCAACTTCTGGGCGTGGGCGCTGCTCAGCCCCCTCGGGCCCCGGTTCAAGGATGTGCTGGAACTCAGCTCGTTCCAGCAGTCACTGCTGGTTGCGGTGCCGGTCGTGGTCGGCTCCCTGGGCCGCATCCCGGTTGGAGCGTTGACAGACCGGTTCGGCGGGCGGCTCATGTTTCCGCTCGTGTCGGCGGCCACCATCGTGCCGGTCCTCTACCTCGGCCTGCTCGGTCACTCCTCACTCGCCGCGCTGCTGGTCGGCGGGTTCTTCCTCGGCATCGGCGGCACCGCCTTCGCCGTCGGGGTGCCCTTCGTGAACGCCTGGTTCCCACCATCGAGGCGGGGCCTTGCCATCGGCGTCTTCGGCGCCGGCATGGGCGGCACCGCCGTCAGCGCCTTGACCACCGTGAAGCTGGTCGACGCGCACAGCATGGCAACACCCTTCCTGATCACCGCCGTGGTCCTCGCCGTGTACGCCGTGGCCGCCGGACTGCTGCTGCGGGACGCACCCGGACGCACGGTGCCCACAGAGCCCCTGCCACGCCGCCTGGCAGACACTCTGCGGCTGGCCGTCACCTGGCAGGCATCCGCGTTGTACGCGGTGGCATTCGGCGGCTACGTGGCCTTCTCCGTCTATCTGCCCACCTACCTCAAGACCGTCTACGGACTGACGCAGGCGGACGCCGCGAACCGCATGGGCGGCTTCGTGCTGCTCGCGGTGGCGATGCGCCCGGTCGGTGGCTGGCTGTCCGACCGCCTGGGCCCGGTCAGGGTGCTGGCCACGTCGCTGGCCGTCGTGGTTACCGGGGCCGTGGTGCAGTCGTTCACCCCATCACTGGCCCCGCTCGGCACCATCGCCTTCCTGGCCATGGCCGGCGCGCTGGGCGCGGGCAGCGGGGCGACCTTCGCGCTGGTGGCCCTGCTGACCCCGGCGAACAAGGTCGGCTCGGTCACCGGCGTGGTCGGCGCCGCAGGAGGCCTGGGCGGCTTCCTGCCGCCCCTGGTGATGGGCTCGCTGTACGGGGCATACGGGACGTACGCGGTCGGTCTCCTCCTCCTCGCGATCGTGGCCGCCGCAGCCCTGGCCTACACCCTCACTGGCGTCCGCGCCGCCGTCCGAAGGGCCCAGAAGGACGTCCCGTGCGGGTAAATCGACGCAACGACCGCCGCGGGGGGAAGTGTGGTGCGACTAAGCGCTGTCCCGTAATCCCCGGCGGGCGCACGACGACAGCTACGGCACCTCGCTGCGTTGTCGAATGGCCCGAATACGCCCAGTATGAGGACGACCCTCCGCCTTGCGATGCACCGCATCTGACGCCGTGCGCTGATCCACCGGGGATTACGGGACAGCCCT
>NZ_JBEYBS010000046.1:0-19179 GCF_040632375.1 Streptomyces sp. NPDC019396
GTGGGCCGGACACCGGCTGCCCGGTGTCCGGCCCACGGCCGTCACTGCCCTTCACGGGTCCCGTTACTGGATCCCCGTGCGGGACTACTTCTTGCGGCGGCGACCACCCGTGCTCTTCTGCGCCTTGCGGCGCTCCGCACGCGTCATGCCGTCCGACTCGGACCGCGCCGGCCCGTCATCGTTGGTGAAGTCGCCCTCGACGATTCCGCCCTCTCCGTCGACCGTGGGCGCGGAGAAGTGGAGCCGGTCCGGGCGCTGCGGGGCGTCCAGGCCCTTGGCACGGATCTCAGGGCGTCCGGCGCCCGCGGGCACCGCGTCCTCCTTGGTGAGGGAGGCCTTCTCGGCCGCGTCCTGCACGGGGACTTCCTCGACCTGCTGCTCGACCTGGACCTCCAGGTTGAACAGGTAGCCGACGGACTCCTCCTTGATGCCGTCCATCATCGCGGTGAACATGTCGAAGCCCTCGCGCTGGTACTCGACCAGCGGGTCCTTCTGGGCCATCGCCCGCAGGCCGATGCCCTCCTGGAGGTAGTCCATCTCGTACAGGTGCTCGCGCCACTTGCGGTCCAGCACGGACAGCACCACGCGCCGCTCCAACTCGCGCATGATGTCCGAGCCGAGCTGCTTCTCGCGCTCCTCGTACTGCTCGTGGATGTCGTCCATGATGGACTCGGAGATGAACTCGGCGGTGATGCCTGCCCGGTCCCCTGCCGCGTCCTCGAGCTCCTCGATGGTGGCCTTCACCGGGTAGAGCTGTTTGAAGGCGCCCCACAGGCGGTCCAGGTCCCAGTCCTCGGCGAAGCCCTCGACGGTCTCCGCCTGGACGTACGCCTCGATGGTGTCGTCCATGAAGTGGTGGATCTGCTCGCGCAGGTCCTCGCCCTCCAGCACCCGGCGGCGTTCGGCGTAGATGACCTTGCGCTGGCGGTTGAGCACGTCGTCGTACTTCAGGACGTTCTTACGCGTCTCGAAGTTCTGCTGCTCGACCTGCGACTGGGCGGACGCGATCGCCCGCGTCACCATCTTGTTCTCGATCGGCACATCGTCCGGAACGTTGGCCATGGACATGACCCGCTCGACCATCTGCGCCTTGAACAGACGCATCAGGTCGTCGCCCAGCGAGAGGTAGAAGCGGGACTCACCCGGGTCGCCCTGACGGCCGGAACGACCACGCAGCTGGTTGTCGATACGCCTCGACTCGTGCCGCTCGGTACCCAGCACATACAGGCCGCCGAGCGACTTGACCTCCTCGAACTCCGCCCGGACGGCCTGCTCGGCCTTGTCCAGGGCGGCGGGGAGGGCCGCGGCCCACTCCTCGACGTGCTCGAACGGGTCGAGGCCCTGCTGGCGCAGCTCCGCCTCGGCGAGATCGTCCGGGTTGCCGCCGAGCTTGATGTCCGTACCACGTCCGGCCATGTTCGTGGCGACCGTGACCGCGCCCTTGCGGCCGGCCTGGGCCACGATCGAGGCCTCACGCTCGTGCTGCTTGGCGTTGAGCACCTCGTGCTGGATACCGCGCTTGCTGAGCTGCTGGGAGAGGTACTCGGACTTCTCGACCGACGTCGTACCGACGAGGATCGGCTGGCCCTTCTCGTGCTTCTCCGCGATGTCGTCCACGACGGCCTCGAACTTGGCCACCTCGGTGCGGTAGATCAGGTCCGACTGGTCCTTGCGGACCATCGGCCGGTTCGTCGGGATGGGCACGACGCCCAGCTTGTAGATCTGGTGGAACTCGGCGGCCTCGGTCATGGCCGTACCGGTCATTCCGGAGAGCTTGCCGTACAGGAGGAAGAAGTTCTGGAGGGTGATGGTGGCGAGCGTCTGGTTCTCGTCCTTGATGTCCACCCCTTCCTTCGCCTCGATCGCCTGGTGCATGCCCTCGTTGTAGCGGCGGCCGGCGAGGATACGGCCGGTGTGCTCGTCGACGATCATGACTTCGCCGTCGATGACGACGTAGTCCTTGTCCTTCTTGAAGAGCTCCTTGGCCTTGATGGCGTTGTTCAGGTAGCCCACGAGCGGGGTGTTCACCGACTCGTAGAGGTTGTCGATGCCCAGCCAGTCCTCGACCTTGGAGACGCCGCTCTCGTGGATGGCGACGGTGCGCTTCTTCTCGTCGACCTCGTAGTCCCCGGTCTCCTCGATGCCCTTCATCGGGTTTCCGGCCTCGCCCTTGGTGAGGCGGGTGACCAGCTTGGCGAAGTCGCCGTACCACTTGGTCGCCTGGTCGGCCGGACCTGAGATGATCAGCGGGGTACGGGCCTCGTCCACGAGGATCGAGTCGACCTCGTCGACGATCGCGAAGTTGTGGCCGCGCTGGACGAGCTCCTCCTGGGACCACGCCATGTTGTCGCGCAGATAGTCGAAGCCGAACTCGTTGTTGGTGCCGTACGTGATGTCGCAGGCGTACTGCTCGCGGCGCTGGGCCGGGGTCATGTTGGCCAGGATGCAGCCGACGGACAGCCCGAGGAACCTGTGCACCCGGCCCATCATCTCGGAGTCGCGCTCGGCCAGGTAGTCGTTGACCGTGATCAGGTGGACGCCCTTGCCCGAGAGCGCGTTCAGATACGCGGGGAGCGTGCCGACGAGGGTCTTGCCCTCACCGGTCTTCATCTCGGCGACGTAACCGAGGTGCAGTGCGGCACCACCCATGAGCTGCACGTCGTAGTGGCGCTGGCCGAGGACGCGCTTGGCCGCCTCTCGGACGGTCGCGAAGGCTTCGGGAAGCAGGTCGTCCAGGCTCTCGCCGTCTGCGTAGCGCTCCTTGTACTCATCGGTGAGCGCCCGCAGCTCGGCGTCCGAGAGACTGGCGAAGTCCTCTTCGACGGAGTTGACCTGGTCCGCGATGCGGTGCAGTTTGCGCAGGATCTTGCCTTCGCCTGCACGCATGAGCTTGTTGAAGACGGACACTGGGGCGGGTCTCCTTGCCGGTCGGGCCTGGCACTGGGTCGTGTGATGGACACTGGCGCGGGCACGGCAGGTAGGCCCCACCGCACCGGCCATCGTAAGCGAGGACACCGCCACGCCGGGAGGTCCTCCCCCGGGGCACGCCCGGCGGTGTACGGGGAACCCCGGCAGCGAAGCCGAGTGCCACTCATCAAGATGAACGCTCGGCGTACGCGGAAGGTGCCGCCTCATCCCGAAAAGTGTTCGCATGGGAGACGGACGGTGACAAGAATCCCCGCATGGAGCCTGTTCACCTCACCACGGAGCGACTCGAACTGCGTGCGTTCACGGCGGACGACACCGAGGACCTGTGCGCGGCGTATCAGGACCCCGTCATCCAGCGCTGGACCCCCGCGCTCCCCATCCCGTACGAAAGGAACCACGCGGCGGACTTCATCGGCCGGACCGTGCCGAACGGCTGGCACGACGACACGTCCTACGCCTTCTGCGTGCGCCCGCGCGGCGGTGGCCCGCTGATCGGCTCGGCAGGTCTGCACCACCCGCGCGAAGGCGGATGGGAGATCGGATACTGGACGGCCGCCGGGCACCGGGGCCGCGGCTACGCCACCGAGACAACCCTGGCGCTGGCGCGCTGGGCCTTCACCGAGCTCGGCTGCGTGCGCCTGGAGTGGCGGGCCGAGGTGGGCAACGCGGCCTCCCTCGCCGTGGCCGAGAAGGCGGGCTTCACGGTCGAGGGCGTCATTCGCGCGGGCATGCAGTCCCGGGGGACGGTCCGGGACAGCCTGGTCGCCTCACTGCTTCCTTCGGATCTGGGACTGGCACCGCCGGTGCCCTACTTGCCGGCCCCGGCTGTCAGAGGCTCCGTCTAGGGTGCGGAGCATGTCCACTGTGCCGCCTGTACCGCCCGCCACCGCCGAACTGTCCGCCGACGAGGCCCGCCGCATCGCGCTGCGCGCCCAGGGCTTCATCGGAGCCCCGGACCGCAAGGGCGGCGTGCGCGGGGTGCTGCGCCACCTCGGGGCGGTCCAGCTCGACACGATCTCGGTGCTGGCGCGCTCGCACGAGCTGATCCCCTACGCCCGGCTGGGGGCGGTCGGCCGCGGGACGGTCGAGGACGCCTACTGGACCGAGACCCACGCCTTCGAGTACTGGTCGCACGCGGCGTGCATCCTGCCCGTCGAGGAGTGGCCGCACTTCGCCTTCCGCCGTCGCGCCTACCGCGACCATCCCCACTGGGGCCACGAGCTGCCGGACGGGGCCTATGACGCGGTGGTCAAGCAGCTTCGCGCCGAGGGCCCGCTCACGGCGACCGAGCTGGGCGGCGCCAAGAACGGCGGCGAGTGGTGGGACTGGTCCGCCTCGAAGGTGGCCGTCGAGCGGGCGCTGATGCACGGCGAAGTGGTGTGCACCGAGCGGCGCGGCTGGAAGCGCGTGTACGACCTCGCCGAGCGCGCGATCCCGGACGCGCTGCTCCATGACGAGCTGGACGACCGCGAGTGCCTGCGACGCCTGGTGCGCCTTGCCGGGCAGTCCCTGGGTGTGGGCACACGCGCGGATATCGCGGACTACCACCGGCTCAAGGCCGAGCAGTTCGACACCGTGGTCGCCGACTCGGGTCTGGTGCCGGTCCGTGTCGAGGGCTGGGACAGGCCCGCGTGGGCCGACCCCGGTGCTCTGGCGAGCGAGCCGCGCGGCCGGCACCGCACGACGCTGCTGTCGCCGTTCGACTCACTGGTCTGGGAGCGCGCCCGCACCGAGCGGATCTTCGGATTCACTCACCGGCTGGAGGCGTATGTCCCCAAGCCGAAGCGGGTGTACGGGTATTTCGCGATGCCGCTGCTGTCGGGCGGCAGGCTGCTGGGCCGCGTCGATCCGGCCCGTGAGGGCACAACGCTGGTCGCCCGGCAGGTCTCTCTGGAGGGGCCCAAGGCGGTCGGGCCGATGGCCAAGGCCCTGCGTGAGGCGGCCGAATGGGTGGGCTGCGACTCGGTGCGGGTCGAACGCGTCGACCACCCCGGGCTCGCCGCTCCGCTGGTGGCGGCCCTGGACTGAGACGCGCCGCGCTCACGGCTCCGGTCAGCGGATCTCGAGGATCTTCTCGCGCATCGCGTAGACGACCGCTTCCATCCGGGAGTGGAGCTGGAGCTTCTCCAGGATGTTGCGCACATGGTTCTTCACGGTGTTCTCGGAGATGAACAACTCCTTGGCGATGTCACGGTTGTTCATCCCCGTGGCCACCAGCTTGAGCACCTCCAGCTCGCGTTCGGTCAGCCGGGGGGCGGGGACCAGCCGGCGCTCGTCGGTGCGCTGGATCATCGACTTGAACTCGGTGAGGAGCTTGGAGGCCATCGACGGACTGATCTGCGACTGACCGTCGGCGACGGCACGGATCGCGGTGGAGACCTCGTCCGTGGAGATCTCCTTGAGGAGATAGCCCGTGGCGCCGGCCTTGATCGCGTCGTAGAGGTCGGCTTCCTCGTCGCTGATCGTCAGCATGATGATCTTCGCACTGGGGGCTACCTCCTTGATGGAGGTGCAGGCCTCGATCCCACCGCGCTTCGGCATCCGCACGTCCATCAGCACGATGTCCGGCAGCAGATCGGCCGCCTTGTCGACGGCTTCCGCGCCGTCCCCGGCCTCGCCGACGACCTGGATGTCCTCCTCCTGAGCGAGCACGATCTCCAGCCCCCGGCGGAAGAGCGCGTGGTCGTCCACCACGAGCACCCGGATCGGCTCCCTGCGGGAGGCATCCGTCAGCGCGCCGTCCGCGCTCTCGGTGCCGCTCCTGGCCTGCACCGGCCCGAAGCTGTCCGCCATCGTTCCTCCCCCTGAGGCCGTGGCCCGGGTCATCTACGCTCCACCAACCTCGATCGGCAGCGCACCGGTTGGCTCGGATCGCCATGATTTCATGCCCGCACCACAGCGCGGTGGTCCCTCGGTGGCACGGTGATGCCCCTGGGGGCGCACTGGAGCGCTCCAGGGGCACCAACCACCCGGCGAGGGCGACGGGATCAGCCGCCGAGCGCACCACCGGCGCCGCCCGACTCGCCACCGGCGAACGGATCGGTGTTCAGGTGGATCACACCGTAGTCATAGGCGTGCCGCCGGTAGACGACACTGGGCTCCTTGGTCTCGGAGTCGACGAACAGATAGAAGTCATGCCCGACCAACTCCATTTCGTAGAGCGCCTGGTCGAGCGACATCGGAGCGGCGGTGTGGGTCTTCTCGCGGACCACCAGCGGGCCTTCGCCCTGCACTGCGAGCGAGCCGATCGTGGTGGTGGGAATGCCTTCGGACTTCTCCTCGGAGACGGGCTGGCCGTTTCCGTTCAACTGGGCTACGCCGGGCACGACATCCGCGACCTCGGCGGCCGACAGCCGGCCGTTGCCCCGGCGCGTGTGACGCTTGTCGTGCTGCTTGCGCAGCCGCCCCTCAAGCTTGGCCGTGGCCAGGTCGAGCGCCGCGTACGGGTCGGCGGCCGACGCCTCTGCCCTGATCACCGGTCCCCGTGAGTAGAGGGTGATCTCCACGCGGTCGGAACGGTCTGCCTGCCGCGGGTTGTGCTCCTTGGACACCTCGACGTCGAGGCTGATCACCTTGCCGTCGAACTTCTGGATCTTGTCCAGCTTCAGCTTCTCGGTCACGTGCTTGCGGAACCGCTCCGGCACCTCGGTCTTGCGGCCCTTGACGACGATGTCCACGCAGAACTCCGTTCCCGGATAGCTCCGCTTGCGCTGCGGAGCGTCTCCCTCTTGCACCAGGCTCCGGTCTGCACCGGAGCCTCGGACTTGGTGACTTTCACCTCCTCCTCCCCCATCGGCAAGATCTCCACCCCACCAATTTCGAGGTTCACGTTTGCACCACGAACGCTCGGCCGTAACTCGGCCATTTATTCGAAGGAGACCAGAGTTCACCAGTCCTCTTCACCCGAACATAGCTCGCCCCGGCCGTTGTCGGCACCCGCTACCAGCGCGTACGTGCGATCAGGTCAAATTGCTCATCACTGGCTGCAACGTCCAGGCCACCGGGTCGGTTCCGCAGACCGGTGAACGACAGGGCTGGTGCGGCAACGACGGCCCCGACAGCAGCCGAGTACCGGGGCTGCGCGGCAGCCAGCGCCCGCGCCGCCTCCGCCAGCGAGGCACCCGTCGTCATCAGATCGTCCACCAGCACGGCTCTGCAGCCTTCCAGTAGCCGCTCGGCACCGGGCGCCACCTCCAGAGCCCCTGCCATGTTCGCCAGCCTCAGACGGGCCGTGAGGCCCGACTGATCCGCCACCGGACGGCACTGCCGCAGCACAGGCAGCGCCCGCGCACGGACCCCGCCCCGACGCAGCACCCGCGCCGCCGCCACCGCGACACGTCGTGCCGCATCCTGTCCGCGGGCCCGCACGGCGTGCCGCGCCGACGGCACGGGCACGAGCAGTAGCGGCCCCTGCTCACCCGGCGCCTGCGCCACCGCCGCCCGCACGGCCCCCGCCAGCGCCCCGCCGAGCGGTCCCGCGAGTCCCAGGCAGCCGCGCTCCTTGTGCGCCAGCAGAAGGGCCCGTACGGCGTCCTCGTAGCGGGCCGCAGCGAAGACCGAAGGCAGGCCCGCCGGCTCGGGACAGGGCCGCACCCGCTGCGGCTCCCGGCCGCTCAGCCGCCCGGCACACTCCTCGCACAGCGGCGTACGAGGACATCCGCAACCGGGGCAGGCCACCGGCAGTACCAACCCGGCGATCTCCTGCCAAAAGCCCCGCATGACGCCCACTGTGCCGTGGCGGGGGGCACCCCGCCACCCCTGTGGACAACTTCCCGGGGGGGTGCCGTCGCCTACGCCCGCTACCCCGGGTAGACGGGCGAAGAGCCCTTGTCGATCATCGTCTGCCAGTTCGCGGACGGCGCCAGCCGCACCAGCCCGTCCTCGGACACCGCCACCAGCGGCTGCTCCTCGTCATCGGTGGCGGCGACGGCGGACACCTTGTTCAGCCCGGGCACACCCCCGGCAGGCGACAGGGAGCCGTCCGTGGCGATGTACCGCACCTGCTGCACACCCCCCGCCTCCTTGCCGACCACCACGAGCCGGCTCGGCCCTGCCCATGACACCGCGGTCACGCCCTCCAGCCGCGGCGCCGCCGACTGCGGGTCGACCACCGAGAACACCGTGGCCCCGTCCGCGTTCGTCCGGCGCTCGATCCGGCCGATCTTCAGAGAGCTCTTGCCGTCCTTCGTGAGCTGCAGCGCTATGCGCACTCCGTCGGCGGACACCCGCAGCGACTCGATCCGGGCACCGTCGAGCCCTTCGGTGCTCACTTCCTGCGGCGCACCCCGGCCGCCCGCGAAGCGCAGCAGCCTCGGCCCGGCAGGGTTGCGGTCGGCGACCCAGAGATCGCTGCGGTCCCAGCTCGGGGCCGACAGCCGGTCCTCCGGCTTGATGCCGGTGCTGCTCACCAAGGGGGCCCCGAGCTTCTCGTCGGAGATGATCGAGGCGGCGTGGAGGTGCCTGCCGTCCTGCGAGACGGCCGCCGCGCGCTGTTCGTTGCGTGCGACCGCCAGGGTGCCTATGTGCAGCTCACCAGTGCCGAACGGTCCCCGCACCGTGGACTTGTCCGGAGTCCCCGTCGGCGCGACGACGGCCATCCGCCCGTCCTCGTCGACGAAGTACACGTTGTCCGCGCGGGCCGATGAGCGCACCGGGGCGGAACCCTCCGCCTGGTCGGCGCTGAGCACACACAGGGTGCGGCCGTCGGAACCCTGCAACTGCACCTGCTCGACTCGCGGCGAGGTCAGACCACGCAGGGTGAGGAGCACCAGCGTGGCCATCTTCTGGCAGGCCGTGCGCCCCACGTGGGAGGCCTTCTCGTTGAGCGGCAGCTTCAGGACGTTCTGGTCGTCCGGCGTCAGGGTCGTGGTGCCCGCCTTGAGCGCGGTGCCCTTGGGGAAGGGGGAGGTGACCACCGGCCTGAGCCAGGTCGTCGGCCCGTCGAAGAGGGAGGACACGGTCTGCGCGACCGGGTCCATCCGGGTGACCGGATCCTGCCGCTGCCGGATGTAGACCGGGTCCGCGACCACAGACTGCTGGCCGGGAGCGAAGTAGTACCGGTTGACGGATCCGTAGTTGCGCTGGAAGTCGCTCTCCCCGAGCAGCAGCCCGCGCGGAGCGTAGTCGATGCGCCACTCCTTGTCCTTGCCGTCAGGTCCGCCCTGCTGGACCAGACGCAGGAAACCCCGGTACTGGGTCGGCGGCACCGCCGCGTACGCGTTCCGGTCCACCCTGGCGATCTGCTCGCCGGAGAGCGTGTAGCTGCGGCTGGACGCGTTCTTCTCCGCGGTGGACAGGTCCCACTCCGGCGCCTCGGTCAGCACCGTCGTCAGCTCCTGCGGCTTCCACTCCTTGGCGGCCCGCTTGGTCAGGTACTTGCGTGCCGTCGCGAAGCTCGGATCGTCACTTGTCATGGCCTCGAGGAAGCCGTCGACGATCTCCTGGGGCTCGGCGCCCTCGCGGGGGGCCACGGCGAGCACCCGCACCTTCGAATCCACCCCCTGGGTGGCCTTCACCTGCTCGACATCCCCGCTGTCCGGCATCGACGCACACCCACCCAGCAGCAGTGCCGCACAGGTGGGCAGCGCGGCGGTCCGCATCACGCGCCCCCGGCCGTGACGACGACGCTCAGCGCCCACGAGTCGAGTCCTCCCCCTCCGGGATCCGTGCGGCGCCGTCGCCGTCACTCCTACGCTCACCTGACTGGCTCGCCTGGCCTGTCTGGCGCGCCACGACCCGCGCACCGCTGCCCGGCAGTGCCGCGGGGTCCACCGGCGCCGACGGCTGGGCACGCGAGGGTGTCAGCGGCGCCCGGGCGGCCATCGATATCGGCGAGCGGTCCCCGACAGGCTGCGACGGCACGGTCGCCAGCCGCAGGGCGTTCTCGCCGCTACCCGCACCGGAGGCGCCCTGCCGGGCGCGCCGGGAGTCCTCGGGCTCCAGGGGTATCGGGGAACCGCGCAGCGGCTCGTCCGCGGTACGCGGCAGGGTGAGCCGGAACTGCGAGCCGCCGCCCGCCTCGCCCCAGGCCTGGAGCCATCCGCCGTGCAGCCGTGCGTCCTCGACGGCGATGGACAGGCCGAGGCCGGTGCCGCCGGTGGTCCGCGCCCGGGCCGGATCGGCCCGCCAGAAGCGGTTGAACACGCGGGTCGCCTCGCCCGGCTTCAGCCCCACGCCGTAGTCCCGCACGGCCACCGCGACCGCTCCGCCCGCGGCTGCCAGCCGTACGACCACATCACGTCCTTCGCCGTGTTCGACGGCGTTGACGACGAGATTGCGTAGGACCCGCTCGATACGCCGGGGGTCGGCTTCCGCGACCACGGGCTGCTCGTCGCCGACGACCCGGATACGGGTGCCCTTGCGCTCGGCCAGCGGCTCCGCGCCGCCGATGACCCGGCGCACCACGTCACGGAGGTCTATGGGCTCGGCGTCCAGCGCCGCGGCGCCCGCGTCGAAACGGCTGATCTCCAGCAGGTCGGCGAGCAGCGACTCGAAGCGGTCCAGCTGGTCCCCGAGAAGTTCCGCGGATCGGGCCGTCACCGGGTCGAAGTCCGCCCGGGCCTCGTGGATGACGTCCGCCGCCATCCGCACGGTGGTCAGCGGAGTGCGCAGCTCGTGCGAGACGTCCGAGACGAACCGCCGCTGCATCCGGGACAGGTCCTCCATCTGCTGGATCTTGTGCTGGAGGTTCTGCGCCATCTTGTTGAAGGCCTCGCCCAGCCTGGCGATGTCGTCCTCGCCGGAGACCTTCATCCGCTCCTGGAGGCGTCCGGCGGAGAGTCGTTCCGCGATCCCCGCGGCCATCCTCACGGGCGTCACGACCTGCCGCACCACCAGCCACGCGATCGCGCCGAGCAGCACGACCACGAAGAGCCCCGCGGTCGCCAGCGTCCCCTTGACGAGGCTCAGCGACTCGTCCTCCTGGGTCAGCGGGAAGAGGTAGTACAGCTCGTAGGCGTTGCCCGCGACGTCATTGAGGCGCTTGCCGACGACCAGACCGGCCTCCGGCGCCTTCGGCGGCGAGTACTTGATGTCGACGTACGTCTGGAACGTGCCCGTGCCCTGCGCGACGGAGTCACGCAGGCCCTGGGGAATGCTCCTCAGCTCCACATCGCCGGACGCGCGCGGTCCGCGGTTCGTGCCCGCGTCGTCCGAATCCGGGCTGAGCGCCACCACGTGGTACGCGCCCTGACCACCGCTGGACAGCTGCTCCACCAGCTCGGATCGCCAGTTCACGGCGCCCCGGTCGGGCCTGCCGTCGGTCGCGTCGCCGTCGGGGCCGCCGAGCGCGACCGGACCGCTGGCCTTCTCCTGGGCCGCGGCGAAGCCTCCGGCGGCCTGGCTCTGCGCCGCCTGCTCCTTCGCGTCCAGGAGTCCGTTGCGGACCTGGCCGATCACGACGAGCCCGAGCAGCAGGACCACTCCGAGCGACATCAGCAGGGTGCTGACCACCACACGCAGCTGGATGTTCCGTCGCCACAGCCGGATGGCCGGGAGCAGCGGACGACGGATCCAGCGCATGGTGAGCCGGAGCACCGGTCCACCCGGCGCTCCGTCCTGGAACACCCTGCCTATGCGCGAAGGCTCACGACCCGGTCCGGCAGCCCGCCCCGTACGGACTCCCGGCCCCCCGGGTTTCGGAGCAGTACTGCCCACGGTCATGTCAGCTCGGTCCTGCCTTGTAGCCGACGCCACGGACGGTCACCACGATCTCCGGACGCTCCGGGTCCTTCTCGACCTTGGAGCGCAGCCGCTGCACGTGCACGTTCACCAGCCTGGTGTCGGCTGCGTGACGGTAGCCCCACACCTGCTCGAGCAGCACCTCGCGGGTGAACACCTGCCACGGCTTGCGGGCCAGCGCGACCAGCAGATCGAACTCGAGCGGGGTCAGCGCGATCGACTGCCCGTCCCGCTTCACGGAGTGACCCGCCACGTCGATGACCAGGTCACCGATGGTGAGCTGCTCGGGAGCCGGTTCCTCCGACCTGCGCAGCCGCGCCCTGATCCGGGCCACGAGCTCCTTCGGCTTGAACGGCTTCACGATGTAGTCGTCCGCGCCGGACTCCAGCCCGACGACCACGTCCACGGTGTCGCTCTTGGCTGTGAGCATCACGATGGGCACACCAGACTCGGCCCTGATCAACCGGCACACCTCGATGCCGTCCCTGCCGGGCAGCATGAGGTCAAGCAGTACCAGGTCCGGTTTGGCCTCACGGAAAGCGGCGAGGGCCTTGTCGCCGTCCGCTACGAACGACGGCTCGAACCCTTCACCACGCAGCACGATCCCGAGCATCTCGGCAAGTGCGGTGTCGTCATCGACGACAAGGACGCGTCCCTTCATATTCGACATCATCCCATTAGCTCATCGAGACCTGACGTGACCTGGCACACAGCTCCGCCAGCCGGACCATGGTGACGGGCGACGCCACCCCTTCCTCGGTGACGACAGCGGTCACCAGCTCGGGCGGTGTGACATCGAACGCAGGGTTGTACACATGTGACGCGTACATGCCTGAGACCTCCTGTCCCGACCGCTGTTCGACCTCTATCGATCCCCCGTCCGGGGTGCCGAGATCCACGGTGGTGGTCGGCGCCACCACGATGAACGGCACATGGTGGTACTTGGCCAGCACCGCCAGCGGATAGCTGCCCACCTTGTTGGCCACGGAGCCGTCGGCGGCGATCCGATCCGCTCCGATCAGCACCGCGTCCACCTGCCCCGCCGCGAACAGCGAGCCCGCCGCGTTGTCCGTGAGCAGCTGGTACGCCATCCCATGCGCATCGGCCTCGTAGGCGGTGAGCCGGGCGCCCTGGAGCAACGGACGTGTTTCGTCCACCCACAGTGTGCGCAGCCGGCCCGCGCGGTGCGCGGCGAGCGCCACGGCGAAAGCCGTGCCCTGACCACCCGAGACCAGACGCCCGGTGTTGCAGTGCGTCAGTATGCGGTGATCACCGGCCGGGAGCAGCTCCTCGAGCAGGGCGAGCCCGTGGCCCGCCATACGGGCGCTGGCCTCGGCGTCCTCCCGGTGCAGGGCCTCCGCAGCGGCGAGTGCGGCAGCCGCCGCCTCCCGCGCACCGGCTCCCGCGCCCACCGCGTCCCGATGCGCGCCGGCCGCCCGCCGCACCCCGTGACCCAGGTTCACCGCGGTGGGCCGCGCCCCTTCCAGCGCGGCAGCCGCCTCGTCGACGTCCTCCCCGCGCACCGCCGCAAGGGCCACCCCGTACGCGCCCGCGATCCCCAGCAGCGGAGCCCCACGCACGGCAAGCGTCTGAATCGCCCGCACCAGCGCCGGGACATCCCCGCAGACGAACTCGGCCTCCTCGGCCGGCAACCGGGTCTGATCGAGAAGAACCAGTACGGGTCCATCGGGGAGCTCGTCCCAACGCAGTGACGGCAGCGGAGCCTGCGCACCGTCCGGCACCTGAATGTGCTGATCAGCCATTCGCCCAGTCTGCCCGTTGCGGCAGCCACAATGAAGGTGGAAATGATGATCCACGCCCTGGCCCACCGGCGAGCGGCGCGTGGCACGATGGCTGCCGGCCTACCGCCACCCGGGCGGACAGGTGTCAGGACAGCGCAGGCTCGCCGAGCCGGCCGCACAAGCACCCCACGAGGTGGACGACTGTGAACGACACTCCGGGCTGGGCAGCGCCCGGATCCGTGCCCGCCGACGGCCAGGACTCCGGAGTGCAGCAGCCCACCGGTGCGGCAGACCCCGCCTCGAAGTGGTCCGAGCAGCAGCCGCCTCCCGGTCAGTGGACCCCGCCCACGACGCCGGGGGGCGGGTCCCAGCCTCCGACACAGCCCGGCTGGGGCGGCACACCGCGTCACGGCTGGGGCACGCCACCCGCCGCGAAGCCCGGTGTGATCCCGCTGCGGCCCCTCGGGACGGGCGAGATCCTCGACGGTGCGGTGTCGACTCTGCGCGCGCACTGGCGCACCGTCCTGAGCATCACGATCACCCTGTCCGTCATCACGCAGCTGGCCGACATCCTCATCCAGCGCTACCTGGTCCCCGCACCCCCGGCCACGAACCCGGACGCGACCCCGCAGGAAGCCCTCAACCAGGTCGTCGAGTCCACCCAGTCGAGCCTGATCGCCTCGCTCCCGGCCCTGGGCATCGGACTGATCACCTCCATCATCATCACGGCGCTGCTCACCGTGGTGATCAGCCGCTCGGTGCTGGGCCGTCAGGTCAGCCTCGCCGACGCCTGGGCGGAGGCCCGGCCCCGGCTGCTCCAACTCCTCGGCCTGACCGTGCTGATCGTGTTGATCTGCGCGGGCACCGTCACCGTGGGAATCCTCCCCGGAGTGCTGCTCGACTCCGTCGCCCTGCGGGTGCTGGGCGTCCTCGCCGGGGTGCTCGTCACCATCTGGCTCTGGGTCCGCTACGCCCTCGCCTCGCCCGCGCTGATGCTGGAGCGGCAGGGCATCCTGCCGTCCATGCGCCGCTCCGCCAAGCTGGTCAACGGTGCCTGGTGGAGGACCTTCGGCATCCTGCTGCTGGTGCTGGTGCTCACCTTCATCGTCTCGATGATCATCGCGACCCCGTTCACCCTGATCGCCTTCATAGTCGACGGCAACGGTCTGAACGCCATGTTCGACGGCACCACGCCCGAGTTCGGCTGGCCGTTCCTGATCATCACCGGCATCGGCGCCGTGATCACTTCCTCCATCACCTACCCGATCTCGGCCGGGGTCACGGTCCTCCTCTACGTGGACCAGCGCATCCGCCGCGAGGCGCTCGACCTCGAACTCGCCCGGGCCGCCGGCATCCCCGGCTACGACACTCCGACCACCGGCGACGCGGCCACCGGGGGCTGACGACGTGCCCGTCACGGGGGGAACCATCACGGCGCGGCTGTTGCTGCCCCGCGCGGACGACAGCCCGGGCGTACCGGTGGACATTCCCCGGGACCCCGCCCGGGAGGCCGCCGAGCGGGAGCTGTCCAAACCGATGTACCACGAGAACGACCCGAACCTGCTCCAGCGCGCCCTCGACCGCTTCTGGGAGTGGGTCAACGGCGTCTTCGACACCGCGGCCGGGGCCACTCCGGGAGGAGTGGTCGGGCTTGTCGTGATCGTGCTGCTCGTCATCGCCCTGACCGTGGCGCTCTGGTGGAGGCTGGGCACCCCCCGGCGCAGCCCCACCACCGGCGAATCCCTCTTCAACCAGGGCCCGCGCAGCGCCGACCAGCACCGGGCCGCCGCCGACGAGCACGCCGCGGCCGGGCAGTTCAACCAGGCCGTCCAGGAACGGATGCGGGCGATCGTCCGCGCCCTCGAGGAGCGTGCTCTGCTCGACCCCCGCCCCGGACGCACCGCCGACGAGGCCGCCGCGGAGGCCGGACGGCCACTGCCCGACCACGCCGACGCACTCCGCGACGCGGCACGGGCCTTCGATGACATCACATACGGGGGCCGCATCGCCGACCAGCAGACGTATCTGCGTCTCAAGGACCTCGACGACCAAGTCGAGCGCACCAAGCCCCAGCTCAGCACGGTCGCCCGGGGAGCGGCCGAATGAGCGCCCCCGAAACCGGGACAGGCCCTGCCGGCCCCTCCACTTCTCTCGCCCTCAGCACCCACCAGATCTGGACCCGCACACGCGGCGTGCTGATCGTCCTCACCATCCTCGTCACCGCGGGAATCGCGCTCGCCGCCGTGCGCTCCGGTGACCAGCACGGCCGTCTCGACCCCCGCTCCGCGGACCGCCCGGGCAGCCGGGCTGTGGCCGAACTGCTCAAGCAGCAGGGGGTCGACACCCGCGTGGTCGCCACACTCGACCAGGCCACCGAAGCCACCGGACCGGACACGACCCTCCTGGTGACCGCGCCCGACCTGCTGACGAAGCATCAACAGCAGTCGTTGCACACGGCCATGGCGCCCTCGGGCGGCCGCACCGTGCTCGTGGCCGCCGGGACCGCCTCGGTAGAGACACTCGCCCCCGGTGTGCGGGCCGGGACCCAGACCTCCGTCTCCGCCCGCGAGCCCCGGTGCGCCTTCCCCGCCGCCCAGCGCGCCGGGACAGTGGACATCGGCGGTGAGCGCTACGCGACGGACGCGCTGCCGGGAGCACAGACCTGCTACCCCAGCGACGGCCTCCCGAGCCTGCTCACCATCAAGAACCCGGACGACGGCGACACGGTCCTGCTCGGCTCCCCCGACATCCTCTACAACGAGCGCCTCGGCGAACAGGGCAACGCCTCGCTCGCGCTCCAACTCCTCGGGTCCCGGCCTCATCTCGTCTGGTACCTCCCTTCGCTCAGTGACCAATCCGCTGCCGGCGAGGGCGGGTCCGGCGCGAGCGCCCTCGCCGATCTGATCCCCACCGGCTGGCTGTGGGGCACCCTCCAGCTCCTGATCGCCGCACTGCTCGCCGCCGTCTGGCGAGCCCGCCGCCTCGGACCACTGGTGACGGAGCGTCTGCCCGTCGCCATCCGCGCCTCCGAGTCGGTCGAAGGCCGAGCCCGCCTCTACCGCAAGGTCAACGCCCGCGACCGGGCCGCCGCCACGCTCCGCGCGGCCACTCGCTCCCGTCTCGCGCCACTGCTCGGCATCTCCCCAGCGGACGCGCACTCCCCGGAAGTCCTGCTCCCCGCCCTGTCCGCACATCTCCCGGCCGAAGACTGGGACCTCGACGGCCTGCTCTTCGGCCCGCGTCCTGGCAATGACGCAGCTCTGATCCGCCTGGCCGACCAACTCGACGCCCTCGAAAGAGAGGTACGCACCTCATGAGCGCCCCGACCCCCGAGACCGCCGCCACTGCCGCGAGCTCGGACAGCGCACGCGCCTCCCTGGAGGCCCTGCGAACCGAGATCGCGAAGGCCGTGGTCGGGCAGGACTCCGCAGTGACCGGGCTTGTCGTCGCCCTGCTCTGCCGCGGTCATGTGCTGCTCGAGGGAGTACCCGGCGTGGCCAAGACACTCCTGGTCCGCGCGCTTGCCGCCTCTCTCGAACTCGACACCAAGCGTGTCCAGTTCACGCCCGACCTGATGCCCAGCGATGTCACCGGTTCACTGGTCTACGACGCACGGACCGCGGAGTTCTCCTTCCAGCCCGGCCCGGTGTTCACCAACCTGCTGCTCGCCGACGAGATCAACCGGACACCGCCGAAGACCCAGGCATCGCTGCTGGAAGCCATGGAGGAACGCCAGGTCACAGTGGACGGCACCCCGCGCCCGCTCCCCGACCCGTTCCTCGTCGCGGCGACCCAGAACCCGGTCGAGTACGAGGGCACTTACCCCTTGCCCGAGGCCCAGCTGGACCGCTTCCTCCTCAAGCTGACCGTGCCACTGCCCTCACGCCAGGAGGAGATCAGCGTCCTCGCCCGGCACGCCGACGGCTTCAACCCTCGTGACCTCCAGTCTGCGGGAATCCGTCCCGTCGCCGGACCCGCCGACCTCGCCGCGGCTCGCGCGGCTGTCGCGAAGACTTCGGTGTCCCCCGAGATCGCCGGCTATGTCGTCGATATCTGTCGTGCCACCCGTGAATCCCCCTCGCTCACCCTCGGTGTCTCCCCTCGTGGAGCAACCGCACTGCTCTCCACCGCCCGGGCCTGGGCCTGGCTCACCGGCAGGGACTACGTGACCCCCGACGATGTGAAAGCGCTCGCCCTTCCCACCCTGCGGCACCGCATCCAGCTGCGTCCCGAGGCGGAGATGGAGGGAATCACCCCTGATTCCGTCATCTCCGCGATCCTCACCCATGTCCCCGTCCCCCGCTGAGGCAGTGCACCATGGCCCTCACCGGACGAACCGCTCTGCTCGCCGCCCTCGGATCCATCCCCATCGGTGTTTTCGCACCCAGCTGGGCCGGAATCCTGGCGGTGAACGCTCCCCTCTCCGTAGCAATTCTGTGCGACTACGCCATGGCTGCACCAGTGCGCAGGCTCCAGTTCACCCGAAGTGGTGATACGTCAGTTCGACTCGGCGAGAGCGCGGAAGTCCAGCTCACCGTCACCAACCCCTCCGGTCGCCGTCTGCGTGCCGACCTCCGTGACGCCTGGCCGCCCAGCAGCTGGCTCCCGGGCACGGAGCAGGCCGCGTCCCGGAACAAGGTCACGGTCCCGGCCGGTGAGCGCCGCCGGGTCCCGACGATCCTGCGCCCCACGCGCCGCGGGGACCGTCACGCGGCACGCGTCACCGTCCGCTCCTACGGGCCACTCGGTCTCGCAGCACGCCAGGGAAACCACCACGTGCCCTGGGCTGTTCGCGTCCTGCCGCCCTTCACCAGCCGCAAACACCTGCCGTCGCGCCTCGCCCGGCTGCGCGAGCTGGACGGTCGCACCAGCGTGCTCACCCGTGGCGAAGGCACCGAGTTCGACAGCCTGCGTGACTATGTGCCCGGCGACGACACCCGCTCGATCGACTGGCGTGCCACTGCCCGCCAGAACACCGTCGCGGTCCGCACCTGGCGTCCCGAGCGGGACCGCCACATCCTCATCGTCCTCGACACCGGACGCACCTCGGCTGGCCGAGTGGGCGATGTGCCCCGTCTGGACGCGGCGATGGACGCAGCACTGCTTCTGACCGCGCTCGCCACACGGGCCGGGGACCGAGTGGACCTTCTGGCCTATGACCGCCGCACGCGGGCCCAGGTCCAGGGCCGGGCAGCCGGGGACGTGCTCCCCGCCATGGTCAATGCCCTGGTGCCGCTCGAACCCGAGCTGGTCGAGACGGACGCCCGCGGGCTCAGTGCCGCGGCACTCCGTCATGCACCACGTGGCTCGCTCATCGTGCTGATGACGAGCCTCGACGCCGCCCCGATCGAGGAGGGCCTCCTGCCGGTTCTTCCTCAGCTCACTCAGCGGCACACGGTCCTTCTGGCTGCCGTCACCGACCCTCACGTCGAGGAGATGGCGGGCGGGCGGGGCACTCTCGATGCCGTCTACGACGCTGCCTCCGGCGCGCAAGCACAAGTCCAGCGCCGGCGTACCGCGGAGCAGCTCCAACGGCACGGCGTCACGGTCGTCGATGACACGCCGGACGATCTGGCTCCCGCGGTCGCGGACGCCTATCTCGCTTTGAAGGCAGCAGGCCGACTGTAGGAAGTCAGTATTCCTGGCCCCGGCGACGGGGCCAGGAATACTGTCCGGGTCCGACTGGCCGTAAACGCAGAAAAGCCCCGTACCGGTCACGGTACGGGGCTTTTCCCAAAAATTGTTCGGCGGTGTCCTACTCTCCCACAGGGTCCCCCCTGCAGTACCATCGGCGCTGAAAGGCTTAGCTTCCGGGTTCGAAATGTAACCG